>NZ_JAAUWR010000001.1:0-315484 GCF_014694495.1 Aliivibrio sp. S10_S31
TTTATAATGAAATGCGACCACATTTAAGCTTGGGAATGAGTACACCAAATCAAGTACACAAAAAAAGCCAAGTGCGTACGCACTTAGCTTTCAATTAAAAATCGTCAACGTATTTTAGGACGAGACATTCTTATTAAAGATTATTGAACAACTTCACCGCTATCGACAACAGTTTTACGAACAATCTTTGTAAATTCAATCAGTTCTTTACGAATTTCATCTTCATTAACCGTTAATAGTTCACGGTCTTTCATCAAAATTTCACCATCAACAATAGTATGACGAACATTACCCGAGTTAGCAGAATACACTAACGCTGAATATGGGTTGTAAACTGGTAACATATTTGGTGCTTTGGTATCTACTACAATGATATCCGCTAATTTCCCTACTTCTAGCGAGCCTATCTTATCTTCCATATGTAATGCTTTTGCTGCACCCATTGTCGCCATATCAATGACTTTTACCGGTGGCATTGCTGCACGATCTTTATTCACCAGTTTATGAACTTTCGCTACTTGGTTAAACTCATCAATAATGCTTAGTGTGTTACCTGACATTGGGCCATCTGTACCTAAACCAATACGCACGTTTTCATCGTACATTTTAAGTGCTGGTGATACCCCTTTCGCTGACTTGATGTTTGCACTCATATTATGAGCAACACCCATATCCGCTTCTTTTACTAACTCAATATCTTTGTCATCAATTAAGATCATATGAGCGCCAATCAGATTCTTATTAAGCGCGCCAATACTGTGCATATATTCGACTGGCGACATCCCATTAGAACGCTCAGCAATCACTTCCTCTTCACGATGAGATTCTGCTAAGTGAATCATAACAGGGACATCTAGCTCTAATGATAACTTGGCAATTTTTTGCAGTGTTTCAGTAGTATTAGTATATGGAGCATGAGGAGCAAACGCTGGTGTAATACGAGGGTGATCTTTATATTGCTCGATAAAATTTAGGGCGTATTGAATGCCTTCGTCGGCATTTGCTGCATCAGCAACAGGGAACTTAATAACGCTCTCACCTAAAATTGCACGCATACCAATCTTATCGACCGTTTTTGCAACTTCATCTTCAAAATAGTACATGTCAGCATAAGTGGTCACCCCACCTTTTACCATTTCGATATTACCTACGTTAGCACCGATACGAACCATGTCTCGCGATACTAATTTCTTTTCTAAAGGGAATATATAACGGTGCAAACGGTCAGGAACATCATCACCTAATGAACGGAAAACCGTCATTGAAGCGTGAGTATGAGTGTTAATTAGACCTGGAAGTACAATATCACCATCCACATCTAATGTAGTTTTTGCTGAGTATTTTTTAGCAAGTTCTTCTGTACCTACCGCTAAAATTTTATTGCCTCTAATCACGACAACACCATTTTCATAAACGTCTTTTGCAGCGTTCATTGTCAGTACTGTTGCATCAGTGATCATTAAGTCTGCTTGTTGTGCTGAAACAGCAGAAAAAGAAAATAATGAGCTTGCTGCAACGGCTGCAGCGACTAGCGATTTTCGTAAATACATGGGTCAACTCGTTATTAATAAAATTGACAGGAATGGTATACGTTATTGCTTTTATATCAAGATCATTGTGATTAATTGATATGGCACACATCACAGTTTCCTTTAAATCTTGAATTCACCCGCAGCAAGATGTCACATTTACGTGACACACAACACATAAATGAGAGTTAATTTTACCATTCAAAAGTCCTTTTATAACGTAAAGCTATATCAAAACACTTCTTATAAGTAATTGGTTTTCTTATTCCTTATTGTTTAATCGCTCAATAAGCATACAGAACCAAGCCTCTCTCTCTAAAAAATCGGACGTTATTTTTTTCTTTTAAACATATTAACAATATGTAAACATTCTGTTGAATTCTCAGTCAATAGAGAAACGTTATAGAAATCACGCATTAGTGAACACAATATCCGGAGTAAAGGAAAATTATGAAAAAGTCACTTTCCAGTAAAATTTTTATAGGTTTATTCGCTGGCCTATTAATAGGTACTGCTATTCAATATATGTTTAATGGCATTGCTTTTTTTGATTCATTTATATTAGGAGCTGCCGAAGGCGTTGGTGGAATGTTTGTTTCCCTAATTAAACTTTTGGTTGTACCTCTTGTTTATGTTTCCATTGTTTGTGGCATCGTTGAATTAAAAGACATTGCTTCATTTGGTCGTCTTGGTGGTAAAACTTTTGCTCTTTACCTTATTAACACCATCATTGCGATTGCTGCTGCATTGACAGTAGGTATGATATTTGCGCCAGGCGCTGACGCAAATTTAGCAGGAACGATTGCTGCAGGTACGGTTGAGTTAAAAGCAACAGAAACACCTGATATCTTTTCTCTAATAACGAATATTGTACCAAGCAACCCTATTCAAGCATTTGCAAGTGGCGATATGCTACAAATCATCTTTATGGCAATCCTTACTGGTCTAGCTATTCAGGCACTTGACCACCGTGGCGGCCCTGCAATTAAAACCTTTAAAGTTGCAAATGAAATCATGATGAAGCTAATTAGCTTAGTGATGAGCCTTGCTCCTTACGGCGTATTCGCGCTTATGATTCAATTAGGAGCAACTTTAGATGCAAATACATTGATGTCAGTCGCAGGCTATGTAGCTCTTGTTATCGCTATGCTTGTATTCTGGATTTTTGTTTTCTATCCAATAATGGTAGGCCTAACAACAGGGATTTCACCAAAAACATTTTTACGTGCAGTTCGCGAGCAGATTCTATTCTCCCTATCAACAGCAAGTTCAAATGCAACGATTCCTGTAACAATGCGTACATTGACTGAGAAATTAAACGTATCTAAATCCGTTGCTGGTTTTGGTGTACCACTTGGTGCAACAATGAACATGTCAGGTGTATCTATTTATATCGCTCTTGCTGCCATCTTTGTTGCAAATGCGTTTGGACAACCTATTAATTCAGCTGACTTATTCACGCTAGGCTTTACTATCCTACTTCTTTCAATTGGTGCAGGTGGTGTCCCTGGCGGTGGTGTTGTTATGGTTGGTGTCATCTTGCACCAATTAGGATTGCCACCAGAAGGATTAGCTATTATTGCTGCGGTTGACCGTATTAACGATATGTTCTGTACGTCATCAAATGTTGTTGGTGATACCGCTGTAAATACCATTGTCGCGAAATCTGAAGGTGAAATTGCTGATTCTGAAGTTGAGGATGGTACAACATTCGCTCAAACAATAAGAAATTAATTATAATTTAGTCACTTAACTAACGATAATGGGAGAGCTATCACGGCTCTCCCTTTTTATTTATCAACAAAGCAATTATAATGAATCGCCTTTTTATTTAACATTTTATATTTATGAACCCTCATTTATTTACATTTATTCTGTTACTTTCTCTTATTCCTTTCAGAACAAGTGCAGAGTCTCTATCACTTTACTCAATGAATACGGGTTCTTTCTTGTATCATTTAGTGCCATACGACCCTGATTCACATCAATACTTTGGTAATCAATATTTTTCTATCGAGCGTAAGTTTAGCGAAGAATCTGATTACAGTTTAATGGTTGGTACTTTTTTAAATAGCCAAGCTAATCGCTGTATGCTTATTGGTGTACGTAAAGATTGGTATCAAGTTAACGATAAAGTCGTGATCAAAGGGATTTATTCTTATGCAGGTGAGTTTTTCTTTGATGCATTCGATGATTGTGGTGATGGCGGTATTTATAAAACATCCAAAGAAAAATTTGGTGTTGGATTTGCCCCTTACATATATCACGCTGCGCAATATAATTTAACAGACTATTTTGGCGTTGAAGCCGGTTTCATCTTACCCGGGATTATCGTGATGAGTATGCAATGGAGCTTTTAACTCTACAAAAAAACCACTGAATAGTCAGTGGTTTTTTTATTCATTCTCTATTAAATAGAGAGCTTATATAATTACTTAGCTTCTTCTGTTGATTCGCCACGTAAATTTTGTTGAACCGCTTGTAAGAAGTTACGTAATACTTGATCTTTACACACACGGTAATGTTTATGATCTGGTTTACGGAAGAAAGCACTTAACTCATGCTTACTTAAACGGAAGTTAACTAATTTAAGAAGATCTAAAACCTCATCAGCTTTCAGGTTTAAAGCAATTTGTAGTTTCTTCAGAATAATGTTGTTTGTTAACTTTTCTTCAGGCTTTGGTTGTTCGCCTTCACGCTTACCACGTTTATCGTTAATTAAACCATTTAAGAACGTTGCTAATTGTACATCTTGACAGCTTTTGTAATCTTTATCGTCATCAGCTTTCAACCAGTTACATACTTCTTCACGAGTTACTTTCAGATCAGCTGCAGCAAACAATGCAATCATTTTTGAATCGTTGAAATCGAATGTGTAGCGAATGCGTCGTAGAATGTCGTTATTAGTCAAGGTAGATCCTAAATGTATTAATTTAAATTAGGTGCAGACTATAACTTGTAATCATCTTTGGTAAAAGATTTATGTGATCTATACATATAAAAAAACCCGAGAAAGCCTCGGGTTTTTATCTTCACATTAAAGATTACATTTGACGAAGAGCGTCAATACGTTTCTCAAGAGGTGGGTGGCTCATTAGCAATTCAGTTAACGATTTTTTACCGTTAATACCAAATGCCATCATAGAACCTTCTAGCTGAGACTCCTGCCCCATACGTAAACGCTCAAGAGCTGCAATCATTTTTTGTTTGCCAACTAACTGAGCTGCACCTGCATCCGCATGGAATTCACGGTGACGACTAAACCACATCGTTAGGAAGCTTGCTAAGAAGCCAAACGCCAATTCAAGTACAGTAGATACAATGAAGTACGTCATGAAGCTTCCGCCTTCACCTTCGCCCTCTTCATCGCTTGATGTAAAGCCACTTACCGCATTCGCAATCATACGAGATAAGAAAATAACAAAGGTATTCACAACACCTTGCATTAACGTCATTGTGATCATATCACCATTCGCGATATGACTAACTTCATGTGCTAAAACCGCTTCAGCTTCATCACGAGTCATGCTGTGCAATAAACCTGTAGAAACAGCAACCAGTGAATCATCACGCTTTGCACCAGTAGCAAATGCGTTCATGTCAGGTGAATCGTAAATAGCAACCGTTGGCATACCAATACCAACTTGCTGAGCTTGACGAGAAACCGTTTCTAATAACCAATGCTCTGTTTCATTGCGAGGTTGTTCAATTACCTCACCACCCACAGAACGTAGTGCCATTGATTTCGACATCATTAATGAGATTAATGAACCACCAAAACCAAACAATACTGCCATTACCAATAAGCCAGATAAACTACCTTGTTGGATCCCCGTAACTGCGTAAACGATATTCAGAACAATACTGAATACAATCATTACCGCTAAGTTTGTTGCTAAAAACAGCGCTATACGCTTCATTTCTTTACTCCAATTATTAATTCAACCTGCTCATTTTTTGTATATCGTCTTATTGAGCAGACCCCTGATTATCGTTTCTAGCACGATAAATCAGGCATAACGATAAGATAATGTCATTTTCTATAAATACAAGGGTTTGACGCACTTTGATACACTTTCTTTGTGCTTATTTACCTTTGCTCATGACTTTTTCCTTCGACAAATAAAAATCATGAATCAAGAGTCTTAGACTTTGGTCGTATTGTCATCATCTTCAATTGGTTTTACTTTAGTGACTAATTCAATGATAGACAAAAAAATCAAGGATACGACATGGCTGAGCAAGAAACTCATTTAATGGCAATTGATATGCTTTGTTGCCACCTAGGAATATCAAAAGAAGAAGCAAAAGAACAATTAGGTATTTCCTCTTCTAATGATTTGCAGCAACAAATTATGGAAACACAAGAAGCATTGATGTCTTTAGACAAGTAAGCATTTTCTTACAGACACAAAAAAGGCAGCTCTTTTATGAGCTGCCTTTTTCATGGAAACTTAAAACTTATGCAGTTACTGTTTCAGCTTTAGCTTTTACTTCACCAACAGGTAATACAGTACGACCGTACTCACCGTTAATTACTTGAGCCATAGAGAAGTACATTGCACTTAGACCACAGAATAGACCTACGTAACCAGCTAAGTGGCCAATTACTACGCTACCTGTGAAATCACGAGCTGCAAGTAATGCAAATAAAATAGTTAGGCTACCAAATACAACTTGTTTTGCACGTGGGTAGTTAAATGTACCTAAGAACAAGAAGAATGTTAGTACACCCCACATAGATAGGTACCAACCCATGAATGTAGCTGAAGTAGCTTGACCTAGGCCCATTTCAGGCATAAGGATAAGTGCAACTAAAGATAACCAAAAGAAACCGTACGAAGTAAATGCAGTCGTACCAAATGTGTTACCTTTCTTGTACTCCATGATGCCAGCAATTACTTGCGCAGTACCACCATAGAAGATACCCATTGCTAAAATAGCTGTGTTTAATGGGAAGAAACCAGCATTATGCAGGTTAAGTAGTACAGTTGTCATACCAAAAGCCATTAGGCCTAATGGTGCAGGGTTTGCAAGTTTGTTTGACATGCCGAAGCCTCAAAAAAAAGTGTAAAAATTAAAAAGGTGTTTAGGCGCGCAGTTTATTTCCGGGTGATGAAGATCACAACCATCATTTATGAAATCTTACATTGCATTTATATAAGTCTCATAAATAAGTCGTTTTACACAAACCATTAACAAGATTAACTTATATAACTTGCTTATTTAGACTCATTATTAATTTACGATTACACTATAGCCTCAGTCATTATTTTAATAGGTAAACCAATGGAATTGGTGTTTTCGTTATTACAACAATTAAGTGTCTATCTGGTTCTTGCTTACCTATTAAGTAAAACCCCTCTCTTCTTACCAATTACAACAATTTCGGCTCGTTGGAGTCACCGTTTTCTATGTTACATCATCTTTTCTGGGTTCTGTATTCTAGGGACTTACTTCGGGCTCGCTATTCAAGACGCCATTGCAAATACACGAGCTATTGGCGCCGTAATGGGCGGTGTTTTAGGAGGGCCTTTTATTGGATTCTTTGTTGGTTTAACCGGAGGTCTACACCGTTATTCGATGGGTGGTTTTACCGATCTTGCTTGTGCGATATCAACCACAGCTGAAGGCTTGCTTGGTGGTTTATTTCATCTTTACTTTGTTAGAAAAAACCAGATTGAACAATTATTTAGACCTCGAACGGTATTAATGATTGCCCTTATCGCTGAGTTGCTTCAAATGACGATCATTTTGGTTGTTGCCAAACCTTTTGACCAAGCTTATGCCCTTGTCTCATCGATTATATTACCTATGGTAGTTGCCAACTCTATTGGCGCAGCCATGTTCATGAGTATCATTCAAGATAGGAAGGCTATTTATGAAAAATACTCTGCTGCGTTCTCAAATAAAGCCCTCAACATTGCCCAGCGTTCAGTTGGAATTTTAAGCCAAGGTTTCAACCAAGAAAACAGCAAACAAATTGCAAAAATAATTTATGAAGAGACAGGTGTTGGCGCTGTTTCAATTACTGATAGAGAGAAAATTTTAGCCTTTATCGGTATTGGTGATGACCACCACTTACCCGATACCCCTATTGCCTCTGATTACACAAAAAAAGCAATTCATCGCAGTAAAGTTATGTACATTGATGGCGATGAGCATCCTTACCAATGTTCTATTTGTGAAAAATGTAAATTAGGATCGGCACTTGTTATTCCACTTATCGGGGTAAATAATGAGGTAATCGGCACCATTAAACTGTATGAGCCAAAACGGAAACTATTTTCTTATATCAATCTAACATTAGGCGAAGGTATCGCTAAATTACTCTCAAACCAGATCTTAACAGGACGTTATTTACAGCAACAATCTTTACTTACTCAAGCGGAGCTTCGTGTACTTCAAGCCCAAGTAAACCCACATTTTTTATTTAATGCACTAAATACTATTAGTGCGGTGATCCGTCGAGATCCAACTCGAGCAAGAGAACTGATTCAGCATTTATCGCAATTTTTCCGCATGAACTTAAAACAAAACATTGAACAAGTCACCTTAAGAGAAGAGCTACATCACGTACAATCTTATTTAGAAATTGAGTTAGCTCGTTTCGCCGATCGTTTAACCGTACATATGGATATTGATGAAAGTCTATACGGTTTGAAATTGCCTACATTTACCTTGCAACCTCTTGTCGAAAATGCGATTAAGCATGGAACGTCCAACTTATTTGAAGCGGGTGAAATCACCATAAAGGCCTACCCGTCACATCATCAAATTATTTTAGAAGTCATCGACAATGCAGGATTATATACTGAGCAAAACTCAAATAATGGCTTAGGCACCACCATTGTCGACAAGCGTTTAAAAAACCAATTCGGCGACAGTTTTGGTTTAACCATGAGCTGCATTACGAACCAACAAACAAAAGCAACGATTCACCTACCAATAGAGAATAAAAACCATGCTTAAAGCCATAGTGATAGATGATGAACTCTTTGCTAGAGAAGAATTAATAGAGCAAATAAACGAAATTGGGCATATTGATATTATTGCTGAATGCGGAAATGCCATTGATGGCTTAAAGCAAATTAATATATTAAAGCCAGATGTCGTATTCTTAGATATTCAAATGCCAAGGATTACAGGAATGGAATTGATCAGCATGCTTGATCCTGAAACCATGCCTAACATTGTTTTTGTCACCGCCTACGATGAATTTGCTGTTAAAGCGTTTGAAGATAATGCGTTTGATTATCTATTAAAACCAATAGAACCGGCACGATTACAAAAAACCATCAAGCGTTTAATCCAAGCGGATCAGAAACAAGATCTAAGCCTTTTAAATCAACCCGATATAGACCTGATCCCTTGCTCTGGTCATAACCGAATCCTGCTTCTTCCCTCCAATGAAATTGAAGTGGCAAGCATCCAAGCTTCCGGTGTTGAATTATTGTCTAAAACTGAAAAAGCCTGCACGCAACTTACTTTAAAAGTACTTGAAGAAAAGACCCCTTTAATTCGCTGCCATCGCCAATTTTTAATCAACCCACATTTTATTCGTGAGATTAAATTGCATGAAAATGGAACCAGCGAAATTGTCACTCAAAATGGCCATATCGCTCAGGTTAGTCGCCGTTATCTTAAAGAAATAAAAGAGCGTTTAGGTATCCATCATTGATGTGCGAATATCATCAAAACCACTTAATCTGATATAAAACCACTCACTAGCAAAACACAACCACTCACCTTTTTTGGGCGTGAACTCTTTACGCCCAACAGTATTATACGCAGCATCTAATTTTAAAATTTACTTAGCTAACTCTTAAAAGGAATGGATTATGCTTTGGTTTTTAACTTGTGTTGCTGCACTTATCGGTGGTTACTTTTTATATGGTGCTTTTATAGAAAAAGTGTTCGGAATTAAAGAAGACCGCCAAACTCCCGCTCATACAAAAACAGATGGCGTTGATTATGTTCCAATGTCGACACCAAAAGTATACTTAGTTCAACTTCTTAATATTGCAGGTGTCGGCCCAATTTTTGGCCCAATCATGGGTGCCCTTTACGGCCCTGCAGCTATGTTATGGATTGTGCTAGGTTGTGTTTTTGCAGGTGCAGTTCACGATTACTTCTCAGGTATGCTATCTGTTCGTAACGGTGGCGCATCAGTTCCAAGTATTACTGGTAAATACTTAGGTAATGGTGCAAAACACTTTATGAATGTATTCGCGATTGTACTACTGCTTCTTGTTGGTGTGGTATTCGTATCAGCTCCTGCAAGCATGCTCACTAACCTAATGAATGATCAATTCGATTTAGGTATCACCATGACTGCGATGGTAGTTATCATCTTCGGTTACTACATTATTGCGACAATCGTTCCTGTAGACAAAATCATTGGCCGCTTTTACCCATTATTTGGTGGCCTATTAATCTTCATGTCGGTAGGTCTTATCTCTGCAATTGCGATTTCTAGTGACCATTCAGTATTAGGTGGTTATGAACCAAGTCAAATGTTCACCAACATGAACCCTAATGATTTGCCATTATGGCCTGCGCTATTCATTACCATTGCTTGTGGTGCTATCTCAGGTTTCCACGCAACACAATCTCCACTAATGGCCCGTTGTATGGAAAATGAAAAGAACGGTCGTTTCGTATTCTACGGTGCGATGATCGGCGAAGGTATTATCGCGCTTATCTGGTGTGCTATCGCTCTGTCTTTCTTTGATGGCATAGAAGCACTTCAAGCTGCTGTTGCTAACGGTGGTCCAGGTAATGTGGTATACAGCTCTGCATTTGGTCTATTAGGAACATTCGGCGGTATTATTGCTTTCCTAGGTGTTATTATTCTACCAATTACGTCTGGTGACACAGCATTTCGTTCAAGCCGTCTTATCCTTGCTGAATACTTCAACATGGAACAAAAAACATTACGTAACCGCCTATTAATGGCACTTCCACTGTTTGTTCTTGGTGGTATTTTAACTCAAGTAGATTTCGGTATTATCTGGCGCTACTTCGGTTTTGCTAACCAAACGACTGCGGTAATGATGCTTTGGACAGCAACGGCTTACCTAGTTCGTCATAACAAACTACACTGGATCACAACCGTTCCTGCAGTATTTATGACAAGTGTTTGTATTACTTTCATTCTAAACAACAGCCAACTAGGTTTTGGTTTACCAATGACGCTATCAACGATTACAGGTGTAGTATCAGCGGTAGCCATTGCAGCTCTTGTAATTGTTAAATCAAGAAATAATGGCGAAGTTGATTCAGAAGAAGAAAGTCTTCAATCTTAATAATCACGTTACATAAAAAAAGCCGAACTGTTTAGTTCGGCTTTTTACAAATAAAATCGACCGCTTAGAATGAAGTCATAGCAGTTCATCATCCTAATTTTTACTGATTCACAGTTTAGAATGGCAGCCCGAACAATAATCCTAGTCCGAACCCTATTGGGCTAATTGGCAATGCCACGTCTGCCACTATATCGGCTAATCCCTCACTCGCAACGTCACTTACTACAGATTCACCGACATGGTTGGCAATTTCGCCTGATAATACATCTGACACAGCATCATCCAAAGCTACGTTATCAATCCCAGAGTCAATCACCATAGTGCTATCGAAACTATCTGCTACTTCACTGGTGACAATAATTGGGATATCTGGGTTCTCAGCCAATGTCTCGTTGATATAAGCAACGCTGTCGGTCGCTTTTAATTGCATTTCATCGGCAATGTCACCATCACTCATTAATGCAATATCAGAAACGGGATGGTTAGTGGCTTCAAAGAGCATGGCATCCATACCTTGCTCATTGAGTGCTGTAACAACTTCTTGCTCAAAGACAATGCCTTTGATGTTGCTAATATGCCCTGACATAGCGTCGGGGTTAACATCCGCAAAGTAATCCAGAATTTCGTCGTTACTTGCAAGTTCTAGCTCGTTATAGCCACGACGAACAGCATCGAAAACGGAACTTTGAGCAATCACTGTTGGCGTACCTTACCTAATAACTCAAAAATTTGCTTAAAACTTGAGTCCACCATAGGGTAAACAATGTGGCCATCTATTTTTCTATAGTCATTATGCTTAGGTGCATTACTTTTCGCGATTTTCTGAGCTGTCCCGAATTTTTCATGAGTTAACTCTGTATTGGTACCCAATTTCACCAAAGTAGTTACCGTCTCAAGATATCCTTGACTTGCTGCAACCATCAATGGCGACCATCCATCTTCTTCACATAAATCAAGATTAGCACCATGAGTGTGTAAAACCTCTAACGTTGATTCTTGATTATAAATTGCAGCCCAATAAGCAGCTGTTCTGCCTGATTCACTTTGCAGGTTCACAGCAGCACCTTTTCCAATAAGTAATGCAATCAAATCATCTTTGCCATTTTCAGCCAACAGTGATAATGCCGGATCCGAATTTTTATTTCTTGCATTCGGGTTTACTCCAGCAGCAACGAGTGCTTTGATCATGTCATCATCACCTTTAGTAATGGCGATAATCAGCATTGTTTCTTTATCTTCGTTTTCCACATCTGGATTAACGCCATCAGCCAGCAACTTTTTAGCAATATTGATATGCCCATTTTGATACGCTGACAGCATGGCGGCTTCTGAATACTTGGCGCTGAATACCGCGCCTTGCGCAAGGAGCTTATCAACTACTTCTAAACGTTGTTTAAAGTAAGCGCCCGTCACCGCATTCCAACCATCATTGTTACAAACATCGACGGCTGCACCGTGGTTAAGCAGAAACTCAACCGCTTTGATCCGACCTTTCATTGATGCCCAAATCAATGGTGTCCAGCCCTTGTCATTACGGATGTTAACTTCAACGCCTTTTTCTACCATCAACTCTGCGAGTTCAAAATACTCATTATCCAAACAAAGTAACAATGCGCTACTCATGTGTTGTGGTCGATAATTAGGGTTTGCGCCTTTATGTAACAGTGCTTGAGCAATATCCAAAAAGCCAAGTTCAATGGCTAAGCGAAGTGGGTTGTGACCCGCATGATTGATATCAACATTATCGTTATTCATGATCTCTTCCGCTAAAGCAGAGAAACCATTTTTCAAAGCAAGTTCAAATGGCGTTGCGTTCGGCTCATCAAAGACCGTATTAACTAACTTAGGGTGTTCAGTAAGAATTTCGTTTACTAAAGCTTTATTGCCCGACTCAATAGCAACAAATAAATTATCAACCATTTCGCAATCCTATGTTGCTGTATCTAATATATGCTTATTATCTATTTTCAATAACGACAATCAACTTAAATCATAATTAAAAACAATATATTATCTAAAAATAATGCCACTGACTCTAAGAGAAAGTGGCATTACTATTTTCAAGATTATGATTGGACTAAATCACTTATTTTTTCGCAGCAATCGCCGCATAGTCACTTAATAATTTAGATAATACAGGTAACCAATTTAGCGCATCGGTTGGTGGCTTAGCTAAGATTTTCTCAACTAATTCACAGTGTTGTTCTAAAGATACCGCTTCTTCTAAATTAAATAGCATTGCATAAGTGTGCCATAAGATAAGGCGCATCATGCGTAAACTATTTTGTTGTGCATTTTCAGATTCAGAAAAAGCGTGTGTCACTTCACCAAGCGCTACAGCAGCAAGACGTAGCATCGCATCTAATTGCGCTGTTTGCATGCGATCTTGATCCGTCGTTTCTTCTTGATCAAACGTAAAGATCTCTTGCATCGTCTCTTCTGGAACCATACGGCTAACGACACGGTGGCTAAATTCTTCTAGCTCATGACGTGGCATAGTTACCAAACAAGAAAAAGTATAATCACGTTGCATAATTCAGCCCTACTTCTTCAATTTAGTAATGCGTGCTTTATTTTGAATCACATTCTTCAAACGCATACGACGCTCAGCTGAAGATTGATCTTCATTTGGATTGTTTGTACGACCTTTACGGTTTTTAAATGCCGATTTCGTGTTTACTTTATCAATGTAAGCATCACGGTTTTTTGGCTCATAACCCGGTTGTTCAACACGGCGAATACGCTGTTGAATCAATGTTTCAACTTGAACCACAGTTAGCTCTTCTTCACGGCTAACAAAAGAAATCGCATGACCTTTTTTGCCAGCACGGCCTGTACGACCAATACGGTGAACATAATCTTCTGCTAAGAAAGGCATGTCGTAGTTAATCACGTGAGGTAAATCAGCGATATCAAGACCACGAGCAGCAACATCTGTTGCAACCATCACGCGTACTTTGCCTTCTTTAAACTCTTCTAATGCACGACGACGAGCACTCTGTGCTTTATCACCATGACAAAGAACCGCTTTAATGCCATCCAGTTTTAATTCTTTTACGATCTCATTTGCTGTTTCTTTGTAGTTCACAAATACCAGCACTTGTTGCCAGTTTTTACGACCAATCAGTTCAGAAAGAAGCTCTGTTTTACGCTCTTCATCTACTGGGTAAACAACGTGTGCAATGGTTGATGCTGTTGTGTTTTCAGGATCAACTGAGATACGTTTTGGTTTACGTAAAATATCACTCGCTAGCTTGTTCATTTGAGCTGAAGACGTCGCCGAGAACAGCATGATTTGCGGAGACGTATTTACTTCCATCATGATATTACGGATCGCATTAACAAAGCCCATATCTAACATACGGTCTGCTTCATCAAAAACCAAAAATTCAAGGTTAGCGATAGATACGTTTTCTTCTTCGATGTGTTCTTGAAGACGACCCGGAGTTGCCACCAAAATATCAACACCCGGCTCTAGAGCGCGCTCTTGAGATGACATTTTTTTACCACCAAACACAGAGGTTACTGTCAATGATGTGTATTTAGTGTAATCAGCAATGTTTACTGCGATTTGCTCTGCTAGCTCACGAGTTGGAGCAAGGATCAACGCTCGTGCAGTACGACGAGTTGCTGATTTCTTAGAATCTAATAATTGTTGAATAACTGGTAATGCAAACGCAGCCGTTTTACCTGTACCCGTTTGAGCATTCGCCAGAATATCATGACCTTTACGTGCTAAAGGAATAGCCTTTTGTTGAATTGGGGTCAGTTTTTGATAACCACATTCAGTTAATGCTTTTACGATTTCAGGTGCAAAACCTTGAGATGAAAATGACATAAAGTGGATTCCTTAAGCAAACAGTCTATGTATTCATTATTAATTTAGCCGCGCATTATAGATGATTTACGGTGAGTTAGCGCACATTTTTTCATATTTAGGTACAAAAAAAGCAGAAACACCGGAGTATTTCTGCTTTTAAATCTATTTATGTTTATCTACAAGATTAATGTAGCTTCAAGTTTGGACGTAATACACGGTTAATACGACCAACAAGCATCATTAATGCCGTCTTAAATACGCCATGAAGTGCAATTTGGTGCATACGATACAGTGAGATGTAAACAACACGAGCTATACGACCTTCAACCATCATAGAACCTTTGGTTAAGTTACCCATTAAGCTACCTACTGTTGAGAAGTTACTTAAAGAAACTAACGAACCGTGATCTTTATACACATAAGGCTTCATTTCTTGACTTCGCATCTTGGCTACGATGTTTTTAAACGCATGGCTTGCCATTTGGTGTGCAGCTTGTGCACGAGGTGGAACAAAACCACCGTCTGCTTTTTCGCACGAAGCCAAATCACCAATAACAAAAATATCGTCATCACGTGTAGTTTGCAGCGTCGGTTTAACAACTAACTGATTAATGCGGTTAGTTTCAAGACCTGCAATGTCTTTCATAAAATCAGGCGCTTTAATACCCGCAGCCCAAACCATGATTTGCGCAGGGATCACATCGCCATCTTTCGTATGAAGACCTTCAGAATCTGCTTTTGTTACCATTGTTGCAGTACGAACGTTCACACCCAGCTTAGTTAACTCACTGTGTGCAGCAGATGAAATACGAGGAGGTAACGCAGGAAGAATACGCTCACCCGCTTCTACCAAGTTCACATTCAGTTTTGCCGAATCTAAATCACCGAAACCGTATGAACGAAGCTCTTTAACTGCATTATGAAGCTCTGCCGATAATTCAACACCCGTTGCACCAGCACCCACAATCGCAATATCAACCGTCTTTTGAGTTGGATGTGCGTGCAGTTTCAAGAATTGGTTATTCATTTCTGTACGGAAACGGTGTGCTTGCTCTGGGCTATCAAGGAAAATACAGTTTTCACGAACACCCGGAGTATTGAAATCATTTGATGTAGAACCAATTGCAAGAATTAGGTAATCATAATCAATGTGACGAGTAGGAATAATTAAATCGCCATGTTCGTCTTTAATTTCTGCAAGAGTAATAAACTTCTTCTCGCGATTAATATCGCATAAGCTACCCATTTGAAATTCGAAAGAGTGATTTTTTGCATGTGCACGGTAGCTGATAGCATCAACACCTTCATCCAGTGAGCCCGTTGCTACTTCGTGTAACAATGGTTTCCATAAGTGACTTGCTTTACGATCTACTAATGTAACTTCAGCACGGCCCTTGCGACCTAATGTACGACCAAATTTTGTAGCGAGCTCTAAACCACCAGCTCCACCACCAACAATAACAATTTTAGTCATTACAATTATCCTCTAAAAAATAAAAAAGGTTTTAACCCGCACATTCGAATTAAAAAATTTGTGCTTACCTCACAATGCAATATCTAGATTGTCTGAAATGAGTAAGTCTTGAGGAAACAGCGTTCACGTTACGCAAAGTTGAGCAATATATGCTTCTTTTTCTTGTTTTTCGCATTATATATCCGTATTTCAGATGTTATCAAGCAGATATAGATGTTATGAAGAAGATTTTTTTAGAGGTGTAAATTAATTGATATAATTGAAAGGAAATGTAACATTATTTTAATTCTTTGGTTTAGATCAAAAAACCTCACGATAATGTGAGGTTTTTATTATGTTTCATTAAGTAAAAAGACGGTTGTTTAAATGAGTGTTTCCGCGTCTTTAAATGATTTCATTGCTTGAAGATGCTGTGAAATCTTCTTAAATTTGTGTGTTTCTTTTTCATCCCAAATGATTTGGTAGTATGGCTCAAGTTCAGCTGCAGAATCACTATTATCACGAATTTCATCGTTTTTAGATAAAATGCATAAACAGTTTTCTTTATTCTTCTCTCTGAATTTTTCTACACACTTAGTTGCGATATCAGCATACTCTTCTGGACGATCAATACGACCTTCCATATTCACTTCTGGATGCAGGTTCGGATTAAAAATCACTTGGCGAATACCACAGAGGAAACCAATGCGTTCAGCCCAGAAACCACCTAAGCCCACACCACAAATAATAGGGTTTGGATCACCAGCTTGCTCTATCACTTTATACACTTCTTTAAGCAAATGCTGCATATCATGCTTTGGATGCAGTGTACTGTAGTTAATAAAACGGACATCTTCATCAATAAATTGAAGTTGAACTACTTTCTCATGATTACCTGGGCTATTTGAGTCAAAGCCGTGAAGATAAATAATCATGTTTCCCC
Source organism: Aliivibrio sp. S10_S31 (assembly GCF_014694495.1). Lineage (NCBI taxonomy): Bacteria > Pseudomonadati > Pseudomonadota > Gammaproteobacteria > Vibrionales > Vibrionaceae > Aliivibrio > Aliivibrio sp. S10_S31. The sequence continues at coordinate 17,054 of NZ_JAAUWR010000001.1, forward strand.
CTGTTCTGTGTAAGAGTTTTCCATATAAGTGAATTTAATCTACCACGAAAACTGTGCTTTTAAATCTCTTAACTGAAGCAATACTGAGAACAGTGATCTACACTAGATTATTGCCGATTCATTTCTAACTTAATGGCAATAATTTTCTTATTTTGTTCATTTCTCGCTCAGCTAACTCTTGATAGCAAGTATTTTTGAGTAATTGATGACCTAATAAGAACCACAACGCTCCCATAAAAGTCACCCATGGAGCCCAATGAATCACCGCTCGCTTCCACTCATCAATATTTAAACGACGTTTTTGACAATACAGTGAAATAACATCATCCATATCAAATTGATTAGCAATAATCATAGATGTGAGATCTTGGCTTGGATCGCCCATCGAGGCGTACTCCCAATCAATAAGACCATAGCCATCTTCTTTAACAATAATATTATATGCACCAATATCGTAATGGCATAAACAATGAGAAAAGAATGCTTGCTCATCTTGCTGTAAGAAATACTCAAAGTACGCTTTCATTTCTGGTGTTTGATTTTCTGGCACAATCGAGTTCCAATAATCAATAATTCGATCTTTTAAACTCATCGGCTTATTTTTTACTTGTTCACTTAACTTATCTAATGAAACTTGATGTACCGAACACAGTAAATCGACAGCGACATCTTGGGCTTTATCAAGCGCAATAACCTCACCTTCAAGCCACTCAACTAATAATCCCTCTTCATTTACTCCATATACGTTCGGAGAAAAATACTCACCAGATAACGATTGTAGAATTTCATGTTCTTTCGCCCTATCCGCTCCTAGAATCTTTGCTTGTAGAGATATTGGACGCCAGACAAACAAGCCTTCCTTTGCTTCAACTTTCAAACACGCATTGGTTAATCCACCGCTTAGAGCAGAAACATGGGAAATAGTTAAACCAAATTCATTAAATTGTTTATCCATAAAATCTCGTTATATCAGTGAATTAGAATAAGCGTAAATCGAGTTTAACACAGAGTCATAATAAGTTTGATCATGAGACAAAATCACTCACAAAAATGATTTTACAAATTGATTAACTTTATCTATTCAAACATTACAAATTGAATTATTATCCGCGCCCTACGCGTCTCTTCAGGCTTAACGCTTTGTCATTCCTTATAAGACGTTTTTCTTTTATACCTCTCAAAATAAGCAGTTAATCAAACACTTAAAGTAGACTGGTGTTGTAATGGATAGGCTAAAATGTCCTCTAACGCTTTATATACTGATTTATCTGGCTATTACGATTTAATGTGTGCTGACATTGATTATCAATCACAAAGTAATTTTGTACGTCGTATACACCAAATCTTTGGTAATCAAGGAAGAGATTATCTTGACTTAGCGTGTGGAACTGGCCCACATGTACATCATTTTATTAATTATGGCTACCAAGCAAGCGGTTTAGACATTAACCAACCCATGCTTGATATTGCTAAGCAGCGTAACCCTGATGCGAATTTTATTTTGCATGACATGAGTAATTTCAAAGTTGAAGAACCATTGGATTTAATCACCTGTTTTCTTTATTCCATTCATTACAATGCAAATATAGAAAAACTGAGTGAATGTATTGCAAGTGCTCATGCCGCATTAAAGCCTGAAGGTGTGCTTTGTTTTAACTCTGTAGCTAAAAACAAAATCGACAATCGTTCATTTGTAAAACACGCTGCAGAACATGAAGGCAGTCAATTTAGCTTTCAATCAGGTTGGAACTATTGTGGCGAGGGTGAACAACAGCACCTATTGCTGAAAATAGAAAAGACAACAGATGGCGTAACCGAAATTTGGGATGACAAACACCCAATGGTTGCCGTTGATTTTGACCAATTAAAAGCCTTGCTAGAGCCATACTTTGATGTTCATATGTTTGAACATGATTACGAGAAAATCACACCACTTGAAGCCTCATCAGGCAATGCCATCGTGGTATGCGTGAAAAAATAGCACTCATAAAAAATCCGCCATTATCGGCGGATTTTTTTATTCTGATTTATTGATAATCAAAATTATAGGTAGTTAGCATCAACTAAATCACTAACTTCCACTTTCTTCACTTCTGAACGTGCATCTAACCAATTTGCTACTGCTAATTGCTCTTCTTCTGTTACTGAACGGTAACGCTCTGTTGAACAAATAAAGCCTTCAAATAGCTCAAGACCACCGCCACCAAAGCACAAGTCAATGCTATTAATGTAGTCAATAAACTCATCCACGAATACATCATATTGATCGAAATCTTTAAATTCAGTAGTACAGCTCACCTCGAAACCAAGAATCGCAAACTCACCTAGGTACAGTTTTTTACGAATGCGGCGATTTTTGTTTTCTAACTTATTCAGTTTCATCGTTTTTCTCTCATTTGGTGGATGTAGTCTCTTTATACTCCTTTCGGCTCCAATACCCAAGCTTTGATTGAAAATAAATGCCATTACATAAAGATCCCTTACTAACATAAGAAAACCGAAAACTTGTCGGTATTATTTTTTATCTTATCTAGCATTAGTCTGCTTAAATAAGAACCGAGCGCCATAAAAAATAAACTATTAAACAACAATAAATTAGAGTTAAATAATTATAAAAACCAAACAAATAGCGCCGTCTTATTTTCTTCTTTTTATATATAAAAAAGCATTAAGAAAACCCATTTATAAATAATTATAAAACCTTTTAAATGAGCGAAAATTTTAATTTCAAACCATAAAATAGCAGTGTAATGTGCGCAATCTATAACCATTATAAACCTTCAAAAAAATGATTAAAAAAATAACTTTAATTTTCTGCTTAGTTATATTAGTTACCTTAGCGTTAACACTTATTGCTTCGGGAAGCTTTTTAAAAACATATAAAGAAAGCAATATGACTCATGCCAGTAAAATTGCGCTCAATGTTACACAAGATAATTTTAATGCTGCGATAAATGGACTTTATGGCTCAATAAAATCCTTATCTGCCGCCTTAGAATTAAACCCAAATCAACCATTTGACGAAAAACTGATCTTAGGGAACATACAAAATATCGTTGAATCAAATGACGCATACAGAAACGTCATCTTAGCCAACCTTAATGGGGATGTTTTTTCCGTTTCAGCAAATGGATGGAATAAGAAGTTCAATGCTATCAAAGGTAATAGAGAATGGTTCAACTCTATTATCCTAGATAAAAAAGAAGCCAATATATCCACACCGTATCGCTCAAACACTGGGAACTATGAAATCACAGCGAGCGCTCCACTTCTATTTAACAATCAAATCGTTGGAGTTATTGCTGTTGGGGTTAACTTAAACGCATTAATACCAGATAGTGGTATTGAATTCGCTTTAACAACTCAGAGTGGTCATATTGTTGCTATTGATAACAACTCACCTGATTGGCTAAACAAAAATCTATTCGAAATTAGACCAGAATATAAAGGAGTGACAGACAAGCCAATGTTTATTGATGCTGGGGATAACGAGTATTTTAGTTTAACGAGATTACCACTTTCACATGATCTTATTGGTTACGTGTTCACAAACCAAACTAGCACCTTTGAAAACGCTCAAAATATCCGAACAGCTCTAATCAGTGTTTTAGTTATTCTTGGTTTGGTTTTGACTCTTGCTCAATTTATTGTGGTTCGTAAAGAGCTTTCACAGATCCCAAATGTAGTGAGCAATATTCAACTGATGGCGAGTGGTGATTTTACTAATCTATCCATTCCTAAAACAGGAAACGAAATTGATTTAATCACAGAATCATTAGAGAGCTTACAATCACGTATTTCTGGTGTAATGACAACAACAAACACCATTATGTATAAGCTATCTGAACATCAAGAACAAATCTCTGAGGTGACTAACAATAACGTTACGCGCTCTGAATCTGAGCTACAACACATTGATCAAGTCGCTGCAGCTATTACAGAAATGGCTACCACAGCAAACGATATTGCCGCAAATGCACTATCTGCTGAAGGAGAAACTAGCACAACCTTAGTTCTTTCCTCTGATAGCTTAAAAACCCTGCAAGAGTCCTCTTCTATCGTTGATCGCGTTTCAACATCGGTTAAAGAGTCATCTTGCATTATTGAAGAGTTAAAAATCCTATCAGACAACATCAGCTCAGTGGTTGACGTTATTGGTAATATTTCAGACCAAACAAACCTACTCGCTCTAAACGCTGCGATTGAAGCAGCACGAGCTGGTGAGCAAGGACGAGGGTTTGCGGTCGTTGCAGATGAAGTGAGAGCTTTGGCGGTTAAAACACAAGATTCAACAGCCAACATTCAAACGATCATTGCTACTCTACAAACAGAAGCGACAAAAGCCGTTGATGCGATGGAAAACAACTTACAGTTAACCAACGATTTGGCGAAGATATCGAATAAGATTGAAGACGCATTCAACAATATTTCAGAGAAAGTAACTCTGCTTGTTGATATTAACTCATCAGTTGCGACCGCTTCAGAAGAACAATCAATCGTAAACCAAAACATTGCACATAATGTAGAAGACATTAAAAACATGGTGGTCGACAACTTATCAGGCGTGACTCAAGCAATTGACTCAAATACAGAAATGGTTGCCTTAGTTGAAGAATTAAAAACAGAAGTCGGCTTCTTCAAAGTCTCTTAATCAATATATTCAACGCAAAATAAAAGCCCTTCACTCAACGAGATGAAGGGCTTTTTTATGATGATAAGTAATTAAGAGATTACCAACCTAGTAGGCTTTTCTCTTGTTGCTTACGGATTTCAGTTTCATCAGCCCACTCGATTAGACCTGTTTCTAAATCCATTAAACGCATTGTCATTTTGTAATATACGTCTTTGTCGCTGCCTGCATTTTTTACGATGCTAGAAAGGTTGCCGTAAAGCATGTATTGAGCACCAACCATTTTACCAAACTGAATTGCTGTGTTTTGGTTTACTAGCTCATCATTATTTTGGAAGTTAAGTTGTGAACGAACTGCTTCAACTCGATCCATATCTACAAAACGGAACTTACCAGAGTTAAGTAGCTTAGTGCTGATTGAATCCGTTACAGATTCAGTATCAATGTGTTCACTTGTTTTGTTTTTAATGCTTTCAACAAAAACAATTGGACGATTACCTTGAGTAATTTGAGCAACAGCACCAGAAGAAAGCATGCTCTCAGTCATCTCACCTGCGATTTTTTGTAAATCAGTTGAACCGAAATCTACAGTTGTTGTTTCAACAGCTTGAGCATCGCCATAGCTTACCTTGTTTGAACAACCGCCAAGTAATACAGCCAAGCTTAATAATGCAATAACACTTTTCTTCATTTTGTTTTTACCTCTAGTGAGTCTTTATCTTATAAATGAAACCATACCCTTCTAAATAAATAGCTGACCAAATAATGTTAATAAACAGAGTAGTCAACTATTCATAGAGATGAGTATCAATCTAATGTGCGAATTTGAACGCGGAACTGAGTTGCTTCAGGCTTCATAGCCACAGATTGAATGCTCATTGTATCTAAACCACGAACAACAAACGTACGCCAAGGAGAGTCAGAACCGTTAACCTCTAAACCTTGTTCATCATACCAGTAAAAACGGTATTGAAGCTGTTGATCACCCGTAAATTTACTTGTAACTGACACAATACCACGCACCAAACCATTATTGTCTTGTGTTGTGATCTGCTCTACCGATAAACGGTTACCCAATACGTTATCACCAAAGACAACTTTTTGAGTGCTGCTATCAACACTGATCCCTGCTGTTTGACTTGAACTACACGCAGCCAAAGCCAGTGGTAACAAAAGTGCGATAAACCATTTTTTCATTATATTTCCCCTAATTGTTTATGCCACCAAGTGACGGCGTTTCCTTGTCTAGATGACCAGACGACAACGGTATGTCCTTCCTTTACTGTAAAGTCTAGTTCATTTCCTTGATATTGAATTTGATTCTTTCCTGGTTCAATACTCATACTTGTTACACTTATTTGCGCAGGTAGTGTTTGCCAGCTACGCGTATCAGGTTGTTCTGTTAGTGTATTAAAGATAGTAAAGACCGCATTAACCAACTCTTCTTCTTTGCTGTTTCTTGATGTTTTTCTTAATTCATCTTTAGCAACAACACGTAAAGCTTGACGGATCACCATTGCAGGAATGCGTTCATTAAGATCGTTTTTCGCCATTAATGTCACATCAGCAACTTGATCACTCGCTAACGACTTACCATTCACTTTTAGTGGCGGAAATACCTGACGTTTGATGTTTTTATAGTAAGGTAACGCTAAATTATATTGAACAAAATTACCTTGGCTATCCCACATAGGTAAGCCCAATCGCCAATCAGACAATGGCGGTAAAATACCTTGCTCATCAATAATAATCACACGACTATCAGAGCGTTTTGGTACTTGATACGCACCGTATTGCTTCTCTAGCATTTTGATATCGTTACGCATACCCAGCTTACGAGCAACACGTTGAACCGATTCGATCACCGTCTTATTATTTGGTGCAACGGCCAATGCACGCTTGTAATCAATATAAGCGTCATTTAACGAACGATTGGTTTCATAAAGCAAACCAGAGTAATAAAAAAGGTAGCCATTTTGAACTGCAGCAAGTTGATTCCCAACATCTGGGTAATTCGCTAAAATTGCGCCAACATTCGCCTTAACGCCCTCTTTCTTTGCTTCTTTCTCTGCTTTTCGTAAATCTTTTTCTCTGTCTCTTTTGGCTTGCTCTTGAATATAGTTCGCTTTACGAACCTCAACTAAAGCCCCTTCTAAATCGTTATTTTTTAGATAATTTAGAGACAAATATAAATGCAAGTAACCTAACTCGTAATCCGCGGGTTTATAGTCAATTAAATTATCGTTAGTAACTAAAGAACCAACTTGGTTCGCTGAATCAGAAACAGAGATAGTCGCTTGATCACTTTGTACTCTCGCGGCTTGCTCTGCTACTTCAAAATCCGTTTTACTCTCCGCATATTGCTCGCTTAATAAAGCAATACGACCAAGCTCCATATTATCAAGAATTGGGCCACCCACTTCCTGTTCTTCAAGAGTATAAGCTTGTTTTGCTTCACCACTTTTCACTAATTGATAAACATCATTAGTTTGAGCTGAATAATGACTAAACAAATTGCCAACAGACATATTTGCACAGCCAGAAAGCAGCAAAGCAAAAGTAACTATGGTGGATTTCTTCAATATTGAATTCATTATTATAAGAAACTCATCGTTAGAAAAGTAAGGCTCCAAAAAACAGGAGCCTCTATATGATATCTATTAGCTTAGTAGCATTGGGCCTAGAGGACGACCGCCAACTAGATGCATGTGAATATGGTAAACTTCTTGACCGCCATGAGGGTTACAGTTAACGATTAAACGGTAACCATCTTCAGCAATGCCTTCCTCTTGTGCAATTTTTCTAGCCACAGTAAATAAACGCCCCATTACCAATTCATCTTCTGGCTCTACGTCATTCGTAGTAGGGATCAATTTATTAGGAATGATTAATACATGGCTTGGCGCTCTTGGATTAATATCGCGAAAAGCCGTAACTAAATCATCTTGATATACCACATCCGCAGGAATTTCTTTGCGAATAATCTTACTAAAAATTGTTTCTTCAGCCATGAAGCGCCTCCAATAATACCCAGAATTCTATTTTATTTTTTACTTTCACTTAGTATGCGTTACAAATAGCTCAAAAACAATCACTTGAGAAATAGTAAAAGCAATCATCTAAAACCCAAACAGAGAAGTCACCCGAAATTATGTAAAAATTTTAACAGTTATTGTTAATTTTATAGGCAAGGTCGCAATTTGTGTGACGTGTTAATCATATCATGAATAATCACTGTAACCATTTTAAGACTCGCAAGCAAAAAAGTCATCATTGCACACTCTTAATACCCTTTTAGATGAAAGAGAGATACAACATGAACAGTTCGGTAGTTCGTCGCATGTACGCAGGATTCTCCTTAATTGTTATCCTATTTATTACGACGGTTATCTTAATGCTCAACGGAACGAGCAATATCCACAAACAGATGCAATCTGTCTCTTCAGAATCCATGCCTTTAGTGAGCTTATCAAACGAAACAAGCGTCTCCTTACTTGCTGCTGATAAGTCATTTAAAGATTTCCTTACTACTCGCGATCCTATTCAAATGCAGCAAGCTCGTGAGCAATTTTCTGTTGCAGAAACCAAATTTAAAAATACCTTTAAGCAACTTATTAATACCGCTCAACAAAAAAACACGGGCGCACAACAACGTTCAGAACTGGCTAAAATAGAAAGCGCTTATTTTAACGAAGCAAAAGTAGCAATGGATAACTACCAAGCCCTACTGACTGCTGAAGATGAAAAACAACAAGCGATCCGTAACTTTCAGCGTCTTTACACTGAGTTAAGTGTACGCATGAAAGAATACATTAATGACCAAGAAAGTATCGCTGTTAAAATGATGGCGAAAAGCTACTTCGTGAAACTAGAAGACGCAGAGCTTATTACTTCGGATGCATTAGCAAGTAACGATATCGCATTGGTTAATAAAGCTGTTAATCAAAACAAAAAAGCAGTTACGCATCTAAACTACGCTTACCGTGGGCTAGCAAACCAATTGCCAAAGCTAAAAGGCACATTTGATGATTCAGTAAAACAATTCAGCGCTGAAGTAGGACAAAAAGAAGGGATTCTAAATACTCACTTTGCCTACCTAACGGCTAATGATGCGTTGTACACCAACATATCAAACCTTGCTCAGCAAATTGATAAAGCCATTACCCTGCTTACCTCATTTAATCAATTGGCAAACCAAGATTTACAAAACTCACTGCAACAAGCAGACACCATTTACCAACAGAGCCTTTATAAAGGGATTGCACTGGGTGTGGTTGTTTCTCTGCTAGCAACCTTTATTGGTTTTAATATAGCGACATCAGTTCGTACCCCACTACAAAACATGCTTAAGATCCTAGAGTCATTAACCTCTGGAGATATGACTCAGCGTATTGAAACCAAACGAAACACCGAATTTAGCCGTGTATCTCGTCATATTAATACCCTTGCTGACAACCTACAGAAAGTTTTAATTCAGTTAAGTGGTGCATCTGACGAACTGACTGAAGTGGCGCAAAATAACAACGCAACCGCAGAAAAAGCGAAACAACAACTGCTAAACCAACGTGAACAAACCACAAGCGTTGCAGCGGCAATGACAGAGATGGAACACTCGGTTGTTGAAGTTGCATCAAGTTCAGAAAGTTCACTACTAAAAGTACAAGAAGTAGAAGCCGCTTCTGAACACGGTCAACAAGTCATGAAAAACAACTTAGAGACCATTGAACAGCTTTCTTCTCGTTTAGATGAATCAGTACAAGCCGTATCAAATCTACAAAAAGTAAGTAGCGAGATTGGCTCAATTTTGGATGTGATTAATAACATTGCTGAGCAAACCAACCTACTGGCACTTAATGCGGCTATCGAAGCCGCTCGTGCCGGCGAACAAGGCCGTGGCTTTGCGGTTGTTGCTGATGAAGTTCGTATTCTTGCTCAACGTACAGCCAAATCGACCTCTGAAATTGAAGTGATGATTGCTAACCTTCAATCAAGTTCAAAAACCACCACGACAGTGATTGAAAGCTGTGTTGAAGACATGCAGCAAAGCGTTACTCAAACCAACGAAGCCAATAATGCGATGGTGATGATCCAAAACTTAATTGAAGAGATCAGCCACATGAGTAATCACATATCTCAAGCGGCGAACGAGCAAAGTGCAACAACAACTGAGATTGCACGTAGCTTAGAAGACATCAGCCACATTGCAGAAAATAACCAAGAAGCGATGAACGACATTGCTAATGTAAGCCAAACATTAAATGAACTGGCTCATCAGCAAAGTGATATCGTGCATCAATTTAAAGTGTAATTATCTAGATAAGCAATATAACAAACAAAAAAGGTGGATAAATTATCCACCTTTTTTATTACGCTTTACTCTAAAAACTAACGATTAACGAGAAAACAGCAAATACGATTTTGCAGGAATAAAGAAACGCAAATTCCCTTGCTGCGGTGCATGATAAGTTTGAGAAGTATGCTCTAACCAAACAATATCCGCCTTAACCGCGACATTCACTTCAATATTATGATCAGATTTATTGATAGCGACTAAACCACGCTCGCCTCGTGCAAACACCAAGTGCTCGTCACTGGCTTCAACTTGCGTTTGAGTTTCGCCATACATCTCATGATAAAACCCAATCAATTGCGTCATGCGTTTAGAGCACCACTCTTCTTTCCAGCGTGGCTTACCTTCCGTATTTTTAAATCCACTGATCTCATACTCTGAGTAAATAAGCGGAATGCCACCATCACGTCCAAACAGATACGCATAAGCTAGCCATTCGTGTTCTTCAGACATCACAAGGTCTTGAAACACCTGGTTATTAGGAATGTCATGAGTGGTAGCAAAGGTAATTGCACGTAATGGAGAAAGCGCCATACCGTAAATATACGGGTCTATCAGGCTTGTTAATGACCCTTCTCCCTCTAGCGCTTGATACAACGTATTAAACAGAGGGAAATCATAAGCACCTAATTTGGTTTCTTGTAAATATGGGCTTAAAAAGGTTTCGTACTCTTCTTTTGTTGCACCGCCATCGGTAATGATCTCACCAAAGATATGAATATCATGCGTGATCTCTTCATCCCACACTTTCTCAAGATGCTCAAGACTCATGTGCTTTGCGGCATCAATCCGAAAGCCTTTCACACCAACGGCTTTTAACGCTTTTAAATACGCACGTTGCTGTGCAATAACATGTTCATTATCGGCTAATGTCGGTAAACCGGGATCGTGTGGACCACCTGAAATACGTCCGTTTTGCACTTCCCATTTGTCATTCCAATTTTCAATACCAAACGCTTCAACAAAATCGTTCTCAGTAAACAGAGGCTCAGATAAATCACCAAATAAAGTTAATGCCTCGTACTTTTCAGGATCTTTAGCGTAGTCTTCTCTGTCCCATTGATTTGGGTATTCTAAATCAGCTCGAATATCCGATTCGTTAGCCATGTGATTAAACACCACATCCACATAAACCCAAATATTCAGCTCGGTTAAGCGTTCAACCATGCGTTTAAAGTCAAACGTATCGCCAAGAGGGTTATCAATCAAACGGTAATCTTGAGGTTGATAACGCTGCCACCACTTAGTTCCAGATGGTAAATTTAGAGATTTCATGGCAGGAGAAACAAGCACTGAGCGATAACCCAATTGAGCAATTAATTCAGCTTGTTCAGTAATTCGTTGATAGCTCCAGTCAAAAGCGTGAAGTATCACGTTACTCACGATAGGAACCGGATCGGAATGCTGCTGTGTTGCTTGACTCATTTCATTATTATCCTTTTTTATGATGTGAGCCAATTATAAAAAGGCCGTTTTTCGTTGCCCTCCTCCCCATTCTATAAAATAAAGTAGGAGTCGAAAGGCGTAGAATGATAATTATCTCAATTACAGATTACTTAACACAACGACCTACAATAAATAATCTGTTTTATAACAATAGATTATCTTCAATTGGAATAAAGCGATCTGCCGCATCAATGAGTGAATTAGCAGTTAAATCTGCTACGCCATACACTTCAACTTCTTTATTAAAACGTGACTGAATTCGCTTAATGAGTAAATCAAAATCCCCATCACCAGACAATAAAACCACAATATCCGCCTGCTCAGCCAGTTCAATGGCATCAAGGGTGATCCCTACATCCCAATCGCCCTTTGCCGAGCCATCACGACGCTGAATAAAGGGTTTTAACTTAACATCAAAACCAATACCACGAAGAATATTATGAAACTGCTTTTGTTTATCGTCGCTACGGGCAATAGCATAAGCGTTCGCTCCCACCACGGTTCTTCCTTCGGTTACTTTTGCCCATAATGTGTTGTAATCGAAATGACGTTGGTAAACATCACGCGTGGTGTAATAGATGTTTTGCACATCAACCAAAATTGCTACTGTTTTCATAATCATTCTCTTAGGAAATTCTCTAATGAGTCTATATGAATGACATCAATTTAGGTATACTTCGCGCAAATTTTGTAAGAGAAAGACGGTAAAAATGACTAAAGGCTATTCTTGTATTGGTTTAGTAAACCCAAAAACACCTGAAAACGTAGGCTCTGTAATGCGCGCTGCGGGTTGCTATGGCGTAAACTCTGTATTCTACACAGGGAAGCGTTATGACATTGCTAAGCAGTTTTGTACGGATACAAAAAGTCAGCATTTAAACCTACCGTTAATCGGTGTTGAAGATCTAAGAGACATCGTTCCTCTAGATTGCGTGCCTGTGGCCGTTGATTTGATTGAAGGCGCAAAACCACTGCCAGATTACAAGCACCCACCACGTGCGTTTTACATTTTTGGCCCTGAAGATGGTACGTTGAAAAAAGAGATCACCGATTTCTGTCGTGAAACGATTTACGTACCTACCAATGGTTGTATGAACCTTGCGGCTGCGGTAAACGTGATCATGTACGATCGCATGGCAAAAGGCGACAACTTCTCAAACCATAAATAATCTAGATTAAACTGGATAAATAAAGGAACTCGACATGTTTGATTTATCACGTATTTCGGGTTTCGAAAACGCATCAATTACTCAGACTGATACGCTACAAACCTTGTGGGGCGGTTATGGGGAGTTGGTGCGTTTGCATTTATGCAATGCCCCTACTTCCTCGGTTATCATCAAACAAATCACCTTACCCAAGCCTAAAGTGCATCCTAGAGGTTGGAATACGGATCGCTCGCATCAACGTAAGCTTGATTCATACCAAGTGGAACTCAATTGGTATCAAGATTATGCCAATTCAGTGTCACTGTATAACCCTGTACCCTGCTGTTTATACGTAGAGCAACATGATAATGAACTCGTGTTAGTACTTGAAGATCTGGCGACTGCTGGCTTTCCTCTGGTAAAAACCGACGTATCATTAAACGAAGCCAAAGCCTGTTTAACTTGGCTTGCGTATTTTCATATCGAGCACTTAAACACACAACCAATTGGATTATGGGAAACAGGTACTTATTGGCATTTAGACACGCGCCCTGATGAGCTTGAAGCCTTAACGGACATACCATTAAAAGACGCTGCGCTTAAAATTGATCAAACACTTAAAAATACCCGCTATCAAACGCTTGTACATGGTGATGCGAAGTTAGCGAACTTCTGTTTTTCTGAAGATGGAAAACACGTCGCTGCGGTTGATTTCCAATACATAGGAAAAGGCTGTGGCATGAAGGATGTGATTTTATTTATCAGCAGTTGTATTCCCCCTGAACAATGCGCAAAGCTTGAGAGCGAACTACTCGATCACTACTTTGAGCAAATCAAACACGCATTAGGGGAACACCAATTAGAAACAGCTCTTGAGATAGAAGCAGAATGGCGACCTCTGTATTGCATAGCGTGGGCTGATTTCCACCGCTTTGTCAAAGGCTGGAGTCCAGAGCATTGGAAGATAAATGGGTATACTGAAGGGGTTAAAGAAAGAGCGTTGAGGGTATTGTAGGAAAAGGTCGCAATTGAGCGACCTTTTTTGTGTGAGGTATTTAGTAGCTAGCTTATCTTTGAATATAAGTGATTTAAGGAATCCCCGCTCTATCAGATTAGTAAAAACAAATTGAAGCCTTAATATCTTGTTAGACAGCTGTTACAACCAAAGTTATTTCCGAATAAACTCAACCAAATCTTCCATTTTATTTTCTAAATCGAGAACCGAACAATGACTTTTATTCAGTTTATCCACTATTTCTTTGGCGATTTGGACTTTTTTACTAGCATAGCTCGATGCAATATTTTTAATCGCCGGCTCATCTAACTGACTTCCATCTTGATATTGATAACAGCTGGAAATAGCTTTATCAAAAGAATCGAATTTTCCAAAATTAAAGTTGGATGGTTGAGTTACTCTCATTTCTAGTTTCTTACGATTCTCCTCTTGACCAATAGCCTCTCGTTTGAAACCTTTCTGAGTTAAAACTTCATACAACAGGTCCTTACAAATGTAGTTTTCAATTTCACGACCTTCCGAAACCCAAACTTTAACATAATCTTCTAAAGATGAATCTAAACCACAATTATCTCTATTTGCTACTTTAAGTCTCTCTAACATAGAAGTTAAATAAGCTTTAAAAGCATCACTATCTCTCTTTTGTTGTGAAGAACAATCAGAATCAGTTATCAAATAAGCTTTTCTACTGGTACTTAAAATATTGATCAAATTCTCATCGATGTCATCTAGTGCAGTGAAAGATGCTAGGTTTGTTCCTCCGAAGTATAAGAAAGAGTAGTCTTTACCCTCTTTTAATTCTCCATCTGAAAATATATCAATCCATTTTTTCAAGTAAATCCTATCGCTAGGTCCTTCAACCCAGAGAACGGTATTGGCTTGAAGGATTTGAGAGGCTTTAACTCCCAATGAATCCAATGTTTCATAATGTTTTATTACATTATCATTTGGGGTAATAGAACTTGATCCGTTTGATGATTTTAAAGTTCGATATACTGCCCAATTTTCATTCAAACAATCAATAAGAGATGGAGAGTGAGTAGTAATAAAAAACCTATGGTTAGTAAGTTCTTTTTCAAAGATACTTACCAGTTTGACAACAGCTTCGGGATGCAAATTAGCTTCAGGTTCTTCCAGAAAAACATTTAGGTTGATATCTTTATTAATCCACAAGTGTGATAGCAGCATTACTATTTGAGACACACCAGTACCTAACTGATCTAAAGAGAAAGATAATCCTGACTCAAACTCTAAGCTTAAATCTTTCTCAACAACGTCAATATTGGTTACTTCCTCTGATAAAATATCAGTTAGCCATTGCTTAACTTGTTTTTTATATCCAGCCCAATTTGATGGTGTTGCCCTATCAAGTCTTAATTTATCGAGCTCCTCAATAATTTTGGCACCATCAAAATAATAACTTTGTTTATTATTTGAATTACGCGAGTGGTGTCTAATAGGATCGACAAATACCAATGAATTTAAGAAGCTATTCCAGTAATAATTGTTGTCGTTAAATCCAGCAACATCATCCGTTGGATCAACCCAAATTTCTGATTCAAAATTAGAGCAAATTAAACTGTCGTTATTGAAGATCTTCTTATCATTAACTTTCATGTTTAATACTGAAGTATTTGAACTCACATCATGACAGCAATCTAGAGTGATTTGATTTTCATTGACCTTGTAAGAAACCTTATCGTCGTTGTCCAAGACATTATCACTTGAAAGTGAGATTTCGCAGTTTATTTTTTCTTTTCCCCACCCCCATGTTTGGCTTTCATCAAGTTGAGTAGCAACTGAAATAGCCTTTCCAACTGATAATTTTCCATTGGCTATACTTTTTAGATAATTAAAATATTTAGCTAAATTAGACTTCCCAGAGTTATTTGGCCCAATGATTAGATTTATTGATTTTAAGCCTTCTATAGATACCCCATCTAAGTCGTATGAACGCCACCCCTTGAGCTTTATAGAATCAATTTTCATTTTGACTTATCCTGCTTGTGCCAAGAATCGACTAACGATTTCAATGAATAGTTATCAGGCTTTCCTAGCTTCCAAGATTTATGATACTTAACGTCGTTACTGCGAGGCATAGGGTTAGGTACTCTAAATTGAACTTTTCTCGGCAAATTGATCGAGTCACCAGAAACAAATGCTTCACCGTCACGAAGGCTAGGTAAGAAGTCAACTTGGCCAGCTAAGGTGTCTGGTAACAGTCGTTTTATCTTATTTTGGTCGAGATCATTGGTAAGTCTAAGGGCAATATACGTTCCGCATTGTGATAGGACTGTTGTTGAAACATTTGATGGACGCTGAGTTACAACAGTTAAACCAATGCCGTATTTTCTACCTTCTTTTGCAATTCGTTCCACCCGTTCTTTTGAAATATTAAACTTCGAATCACTATCTTCTGGGATGTAGGTGTGAGCTTCTTCTAAAACTAAGTTAAGAGGAATACTTTCCGGATCTAAATCCCAATATTTAAAGTCAAAACATAACCTTGATATAACACCCACACATACGGCCCTTACTTCTGCTGGTAAGCCACTTAAATCTAGTATATTTAGATAATTCTGATTATCTGCTAAGCCTAATATAAATTCAAAATATTCAACGATTGAAGTTTCTGAACTTATTTCTTTATGAAGGAATGCATACCTAGTATCTTGTCGTATAGCTTGCAATTTAAGAACTAAACTTTCATATGGCGATTTTTTTGTAGCAGTACTTTGTGATTCTTTTTCTTCAATCAATTCACTTAGTAGAGTATCAATATTAAAGAAAATAGGAGTGTCTGCTGAAATGATAATGTCACTAATGTTTAACTTTTCTGACTCGGCTAATTTTAATTGAGTAATTAATCTTTTCAAAATAGCTTTCTGATTGGAGCCTAAGTCGAGATTATATACACCAAAAAATTCTTCTAAATCTAAGAACCAATAAGGAAGGGTAAAGTCACTCCAAGGAATTGCGTTTGTTCTTTGTTTAAAACTATCACTAGGTGATTCTGTATTATATCCAAATGCTGATGGGTATTCATTGTGAATGTCAAAAAATAGTATACGTGGGCACTCGTAACTAGACATTATAGATTGTACTATTGATGCTACAGTACAGCTTTTACCACTACCAGTTGTGCCTAATATGGCCGTATGTCGCCCCATTAATTTGTCTAAGTTTAAGTAAGTTTGGTCATCATCTTTTTCATCCGTAACACAAAAATGTTCTTTATCTTCGTTTAAATCTATCCCTATTAATTGATTCACTTGGTTACTACTAAGAAAATAGGTCTCACAATTTATTGTAGGGAGTCGTTTTGTCCCTCTATTAAATTTCCCTCCTACCGCACAACCTAATATTGAAAGGGTTACAACTTTTCTTTCTTCCCTAACAATTTCAAGCCCAGCTTCCGATCTTTTGGTTTTCTCAATTTCGGTTATCTGAACCTTGCTTATAGTACAGATTGTATTGCCGTGTGCACCACCACAATTGACATAGGCACCGACCTCAGCGCAGTGTTTTACACCTTGAAACTCACGCTCTAAAAAATCTGCGTGGAGTATAATCACGGCGCCATCGACTTCTTTAATTTTACCGAACTTTAAAGCATCTTCTCTTAGTGTTGTAGTCATTTATAATTCCTTATTAATTTCAAATATTCACAGCAATTTGAAACTGAAAATGACTTTAATAATACTCAGTTTAAATATGAAATATCATGATATTGATAACAATTTTAAACCATGGATATTTTATGAAACGATTAATAAATAAAATATTGATATATCTTGTACGTTTGATTTTAACCAATAGTTAACTCACTGATAATTCACGCTAATATAATGTGAACAAATTTATATTCTGCTCAAATTTCAACAAATAAGCATATCCAACAGTTATTATTACTACCTATTATTTAGTCAGTTGATATTCTCTAAATAAGACTCTCAAGTGATATGTTTAACTTACTATTTAAGTTTTCAATCATGCTGAGAGAAAGTCGTCTCTTTCAAAATTTCAAACCCTCGACTACGTTGTCCTAGTATTAGTGTTAAATCACTATCACTTAGCCAAATAGCTTCATTCTGAGTTTAATGACCTATCACTGGATCTTTTGCTTCATTTTTATAATGTCCATTTTCGTATGCTTCCACTAAAGCGGTTAAAACTTTTAATTCATCAAAATCATTATCAGGCAGTGCATCAGGATCGCTGTTAGTAAGTTCGCTAATACGAGCCATCGCTGCTTTATAATCATCTTTAGTTTTAGTTGGCTTAATATTCATCATTTATGGCTTCATTGTTATTTCATTAATCAGTCAATTATAGGATATATAAAACACTCACCCCATCCAAAGCAACCTATCAAGCTTTATACGCATCAAAAAATAATGACTTTAGATAAGCAAATCTAATGGATTTTATTGTTCTGAAACCCCACCCAGTTACATTAATGATATTTAATTTCAACCTATCAATAACTTATGCAACCTAGCAGACACCTAATTACGTTTCTCAATTCGGTTTTCCTAATGATTAATTATTAGAGCATTTAATCTAATGCGAGCTTGATCACGGAGACTAGATTACAAAACAAACAAATATCACGTTTTAATTTTCATAATTAGTTTTTAATGCGCACATAACAACAAACAGCTAGGTGAAATAACTAATATGGATAATAAAGTAAGTATATTAAACCAACCAAAGCCATTTAAGATGATATTTTTCATTGAATTATGGGAACGATTTGGTTACTACGGCCTTCAAGGGATCCTCGCCGTCTACTTCGTAGATAAGCTTGGCTTTAGCATGCAAGACTCCTTCGTTACCTTTGGTGCATTCGCTGCCTTAGTGTATGGGCTTGTCTCTGTTGGTGGCTACGTCGGAGACTATGTTTTAGGAACAAAACGCACCATGGTGTTCGGTGCCGTTGTTCTTGCTTTAGGCTATTTTTTAATGGGGTTCTCCATTTTAAATCCTAACTTTATCTATATAGCCCTTGGTGCTATCGCAGTTGGTAATGGTTTATTTAAAGCAAATCCATCCAGCCTATTAGCTAAGTGTTATGAGAAAGGCGATTCACGCTTAGATGGTGCATTCACCCTTTATTATATGTCCATTAATATTGGCTCTTTAGTTTCCCTTTCTATAAGCCCTGTTATTGCCAATAATTATGGTTATGAATACGCATTTGTCATCTGTGGTTTAGGTCTTATCGCTAGTTTATTTAGCTACTTTTCATTGCGCAGTACAGTGCAAGGGATTGGCTCTGAACCTGACGCTCTGCCTCTCAACAAAACCAAAGCGCTTATCGTTTTAATTGGTACTGTTGCATCTACTCTAGTGTGTGCATGGCTATTGCAAAACATCATGATGGCGAACTTAGCACTCGGTTTAATCGGTGTTGGTGTGGTTGGCTTCTTCTTAAAAGAAACGTTTAAAGAAACAGGTGAACAACGCAACAAAATGATTGTGGCTTTCATTCTTATGCTACAAGCGATCATTTTCTATGTGTTATATGCTCAGATGCCAACATCTCTTAACTTTTTTGCCATTAATAACGTCCACTCTGAGTTGTTTGGTATGGACATTAACCCTGTTAGTCTACAAGCGTTAAATCCGTTCTGGGTGATTTTCTGTAGCCCTATATTGGCTTATCTATACACTTACTATGGAAACCAAAACAAAGATTTATCTATGCCAGGTAAATTCACTGTTGGTATGTTCATGTGTGCCTTTGGTTTCTTATCTGTTGCAGCAGCAGGTAACTGGTTTGCTGACCAAGCCGGTATGGTTTCAGTTTGGTGGATGGTATTGGTGTACCTATTCCAAAGTTTAGGCGAGTTAATGATCAGTGGTCTTGGCCTTGCGATGGTGGCAAGTTTAGTTCCGCAACGTCTAATGGGCTTTACGATGGGCGCATGGTTTTTAACTCAAGCCGCTTCTTTCATCATTGGTGGTTATGTAGCAACATTCAGTGCAACGCCAGAGCATTTAACAGACCCTCTGGATACGCTGCCTGTTTATACAGAGCTATTCCAAAACATTGGCTTTGTTACTTTAGCGGTCGCTATTGTAATGGCGATTACTGCACCAAAACTAAATAAGATGATGACAAGCTCACAACCAGAAAACGCTGAATTGATTGAGCAACCATAAGCATTTTTAGCTAAGTTAACTAACAAAAAAGCAGAATGAATTTTAATCCTCATTCTGCTTTTTATTACTTTGAGCTAGGCAATGAGTTGCTCTGAAATATCTTTAAACGAATTAAAGCAAGTGTCAAAATCACATGGCTCTGAGCTGTATACCATTGGAGCAACAAAAGCATCAAAACGGTTGCGAAACTCCACGTTAGTTTCTAGTTCGAATAACCCCAGCTTTAACTCATTTCTTGGGTTATCAACAAATTCTTGATGTTGAGTTCCATATCGTCTTTTATCTTCTTCTAAAACAATGTCAAATATAGGTTTTAGTACATCCATATCTATCTCATGCTCTGTGGTAATACAATGAACATCGTAGATATGGCGAACTAGTGTTTCATCATCTTTACGTTTTGAATCACGTTTGACCGACATGGTACGACGCAGCATAGAAAGTACTTTTTCAACTAGCGTCGAATCAATAGAAATACAAGAGATTGAGTTTACTTCTACAGGTAGCTTATAGCTTTGTGCGACTAGTGAGGAAATTGAACGAAATTCGACATTTTGAAGTTCAATAGTCTCAATAAATTCCAATTTGATATAAGGTCGTAGACACGGTGCTTGATGATATTGCTGCGGATATTCTATTTCGATTTCAACATAACGGTAATTATCATTTACCGATTTATCACTGTAATTTAGGTAAGGATGCTCAACCAACTGAGCTATGAGGTATTCAACTAATGCCTTACGGATTTTCCTCTTCACCCCATTGCTCTTATCGAGAAATTCTTGAGTTGGGATCAATTTTATATCAACGTCTTCAGACATTCTCAATATTTTAATATTGGACTTAGCTAAAGCCGTTCCACCTGAAAACACAAGTTGGTGATGCTTACTTTCCACATTTTCCAACATGGCGAGTAATGAAACCACCCAATAATCCTTTTCTATAATCGACGGATTACCTAATTCGAGCACATCAGAAACTTCTAAAAACTGTCTTTTAAGTTTAGGTATGCTCATTGTCGATTACTCAATACTCTATTACCAACCTTGAGGTTCCGATTGAAAAACTTAGGATCCCACTTATATTTGATTGACGCTGGTATTTGAGTAGACTCTCCATTGATGCTCTTCAATGACA
This sequence comes from Aliivibrio sp. S10_S31, assembly GCF_014694495.1. Lineage (NCBI taxonomy): Bacteria > Pseudomonadati > Pseudomonadota > Gammaproteobacteria > Vibrionales > Vibrionaceae > Aliivibrio > Aliivibrio sp. S10_S31. Next base: position 37,948 of record NZ_JAAUWR010000001.1, read on the forward strand.
TCGCATCCATTTCAAAGTCTACACCCCGCAATCTGAGTATCTCTCGCATAATTGCATCAGTACCACCGGGATGCGTTGGCATTGGTTTATTAGTTAGGCTGTTAATTGTTGATTTGATATATAGGCCATATCCGATTTTCATCAGCACGCCTTTATCTACGAGTTTTTTCAAAACGCGCCCGACTTGGTCATAACTCGCATCATTATCAAAATCTTTACGTTCAAACACATAGCGACGAGAGCGCTTTATCTTTTGATAAATACGATCAACTGCTGTCATGATTCACCCTCCTAAATATTGCTTGAACTTAGTATACTCGAACATTAATACTATTTAAAATATTTACGGCATTTTTAAAAACATAAATACGGCATTAACAACAAATAAAATAAACCTATCCACTTGTATTTATTAGAATTTAAATCAAACAAGAAATCCCAACCTATTAACTTATTTTTTATCGACCTAATTTTTATTAGTACAGATTGTTTAAAAAAAGCAGAATGAATTTTAATCCTCATTCTGCTTTTTTATTGTGATTTCAATTTGTCGTGTTCTTAACTATTAATGTATTAAACTCAAATCACTCAAACGGATTCACCTTCATATTACTTAGGGTAAATGCGTAAACATCAGCCATTAAATCCATGGATTTGGATATCGGCATTCCGGCACCATGACCAGCATTAACATCGATGCGGATCAACACAGGGTTCTCTCCCAATTGTTTGGCTTGCAACTCAGCAATAAACTTATAAGAGTGAGCAGGAACAACACGATCATCATGATCAGCGGTTGTCACCAATGTCGCAGGGTACTCTACGCCCTCTTTTACGTTATGCACTGGTGAGTAGTTTAATAGGTAGTTAAACATCTCTTCACTTTGCTCTGAAGTACCGTAGTCATACGCCCAACCTTCACCAGAAGTAAAGGTGTGGTAACGAAGCATATCCAGAACACCAACCGCTGGCAGAGCAACTTTAAATAACTCTGGCCGCTGAATCATGCACGCACCAACTAACAATCCACCATTTGAACCGCCACGAATTGCCAAATGTGATGAGTCGGTATATTTTTCTGCTATTAAGAACTCTGCGGCAGCAATAAAGTCATCAAATACATTTTGTTTCTGTTGCTGTGTTCCTGCCTTATGCCACTCTTTTCCATATTCGCCACCACCACGAATATTAGGAATCGCGTACACACCGCCAAGCTCTAACCAACTGGCCATTACGCCACTAAAACTCGGCGTTAAGCTGACATTAAAACCACCGTATCCATATAGAATCGTTGGGTTACTACCATCAAGCTCAATGCCTTTACGATAAGAGATAAGCATTGGGATTTGAGTACCGTCTTTTGATGTATAAAACACTTGTTTCGATTCAAACTTCTCAGAATCAAAAGGGGAAGCAGACGCTAAATACAGTTCTGTCTCGCCGGTTTTTACATCAAATTGATAAATCGTTGGTGGTGTAACGTAATTAGTAAAAGTAAAGAAGAGCTCGGTTTGTTCTCTCTTACCAGAAAATCCCGTCGCTTGACCTTCACCCGGAAGTTCAATTTCTCGTAATAGATTGCCAGAAAAATCGTACTGCTTCACTTGGCTCAATACATCAACCATATAAGTTGCAAACAAAGTACCGCCACCAACACTTATATCTAAAGGCTGTGGTTGTTCAGGAATAATATCCGTCCACTCACCAGTGACAACATCATAAGAAACCACTTTACCGTTGGGTGCATTGAGGTTGGTGAACATTAACAAGTGCGTATTTTCATTCTCAATCACATAGGTATCAGAATCTGTATGATCAAGCACCGTTAATCGATATGACCCATCTCTGTTTAATGGTTCGATAAACAGTTTATTACCCGATGTTGATGTAGCAGCAGAGATAATCAAATACGCATCATCTTCCGTTGTATAGCCACTTACGTAACGGTGTTTTTCTTCTTCACTTCCACCAAACACCAAAACATCGTCGGCTTGTGGTTTGCCTATCTCATGAAAATAGAGTTTATGCTGCTCTGTTCTTGCTGATAATTCACTGCCTTCTGGCTTATCATAACTTGAGTAGTAAAAGCCTTTTGAACCTAACCATGAGATATCGGTAAATTTAGCGTCTACAATCGGCGCTTCAATTTGTTCTTTGGTTTCGGTATTTAATACGAAGATTTTGCGCCAATCACTGCCCGCTTCTGAAATCGAATACGCTACTAATGAAGCATCTTTTGAAAAACTAACCGTTCCTAAAGAAGTGGTTCCCTCTTCACTGAACGTATTTGGGTCAAGAAAGACCTCAATATTTTTCCCTTCTTTTGAGCGATATAGAACACTCTGATTTTGTAAGCCATCATTTTGATAAAAATAGGTGTAATCGCCACGTTTAAATGGTTGTGACGTTTTTTGGTAATCCTGACCTTTTGCGATTAAATCTCGGATATCGTCACGAAAATCAATGTGGGAAAGGTAATCGAAAGTGACGTCATTTTGTTTATTCACCCACGCTTCTGTTTCTTCACTTCTGTCATCTTCAAGCCAACGATATGGATCAGCAATAGCATGAGAAAAGTAGTGGTCAACGGTTGAGTCTTGTTTTGTGAAAGGATAAATCATAATGCATCCCTATTTATAATTAGTTTGTGTTATCTGTTTGTAGAATACGCCCATTAAAAATAGGAATGCAACTGTTTGATGGTTTAAGACTAGTTATTGATACCGAGAGCATTAAGGTTCAATCAAAACCAATCATTGACACTTTTTGTTCATTTAGAATGTTTATTAAACAGCGATTTTTCGTAGTTTATTTTTATGATATCTAGATCACATTTTTTATAAAATAAAGAAATAAGTTTGTCGACAGATTGACAAATTCGCACTATTTTATCTTCGATTCAGGTTAATCGTGACCTGAATATTTTCGAGCATTACATTACTTACAAAAATACATCCGCACACAATATTTATACTCTATTAATTTAAGTTGAACCCGTCTGAATTCCCTCAGCACGGGGAATTATTGGTGCGCGCACTTAATTAAATCTGTTTTTATTACGGACAATAAAAATGAAAAAACACTTCGAGCTTATCGATAAACCCACCTTTTTCGGCGCAATTTTACTGCTTTGTGCGGTTGTAGTTCCTTTACTGGTATTCCCAGCTGAAGGTGCCGAGTGGATTGCCGTAGCTAAAACATTCATGACCGACAAACTGGGCTTTGCTTATTTAGGGCTAGGTTTAGCGGCATTTTTCTTCATGATCTACATCGTGTTCTCTGATATCGGCCAAATCAAACTGGGTGATCCAGATGAAAAGCCTGAATTTGCACTGGCGTCTTGGGCGGCAATGCTATTTTGTGGCGGTATCGGTGCCAGTATTTTGTACTGGGGTACGATTGAATGGGCATACTACTACCAAAACCCTCCGTTTCAATTAGAAGCTGGAAGTGAGGAAGCAGTACGTTGGGCGGCGACTTATGGTCTTTTCCACTGGGGTCCAATTGCTTGGTGTATCTATATGATCCCTGCAATTCCAATTGCTTACTTCTTCTACGTACGTAAACAACCTGTACTAAAAGTATCTGCTGCTTTAATGCCTGTTATTGGCGAAGCAAACAGCTTTGGTAAACTGGGTAAAGTTATTGATGTACTGTTTATCTTCGGTCTATTGGGCGGCGCAGCAACAACCTTAGGTTTAGCAGCACCACTTATCAACGAAGGTATTAGCTACCTATTTGGTATTCCTGCAACAACAGGTAGCCAGATTTTAGTACTTATGGTTTGTACCGCTATCTTTGCTTACTCATCGTACATGGGTATGGACAAAGGCATTAAGATTTTAAGTAACATTAACTTCTGGGGTGCGTTAGGTTTACTGCTGTTTGTATTGGTTTGCGGTCCAACCATCTTTATGTTGGAAACAGGCTTAGACTCAATCGGTCGTATGCTATCTAACTTCTTTGTAATGGCAACGTGGGCTGAACCTTTTGGTGGCATGGGTACCTTTGCGGATACACACTTCCCACAAGACTGGACTATTTTCTACTGGGCATGGTGGCTAGTATTTGCACCAAGCATGGGTCTGTTCGTTGCTCGTATTTCACGTGGCAGAACGATTAAACAGATGGTTTCAGGTGCAGTATTCTTCGGCTCTTTAGGCTGTGCAATGTACTTCATCATCCTTGGTAACTACGGTTTATCACTGCAATTATCTGGTGAATTAGACGTTGTTGGTATTCTTAATAGCGAAGGCGCAACTCGTGCTATCTTCTCTGTTTTAGAACAACTGCCATTCAGTACTTTTGTGATTGCTGTGTTTACTTTGTTATGTGTGATTTTCACTGCAACAACGTTTGACTCTATCTCTTACATTTTAGCGTCAGTAGTACAAACAAACGTAACTGAAGATCCAATGCGTTGGAACCGTCTGTTCTGGGCTTTCACTCTATCATTCATGCCATCTGCATTGATGTTTATGGGCGGCCTAGCAACACTTCAAACAGCAGCGATTGTTGGTGGTTTACCTCTATTAGTTATCGCTATCATGTTAATGATCTCTGGTGTTAAAGCAGCCATGCTGGATTTATCGCACCAAGATAATTACGTTGATCCTGTTATCAACATTTCTGACTTACCAGATGTTGATCCATGGAGTAAAGAAGGCCAAGCATTGGCACGCTTTGAACAGTTACGTGATAATGCAATTGAAGCAGCTGATCTAGAGCGTGAAGCGAACGATGCTATTTGGATGCTGAAAAAACAATTACGTAAAGAAGCATTAGCTCGTGGTGAATCAAGTGTTGATTTAGGTGATGCACCTGATGAGATCATTGAAAAATTACGTCAACTAACGGATGACTCGACAAATGCTAAAGAAGCGAAACTAGCTGCGTCTGAGCTTGCTCAAGAAGCACGTGTTGCCTTTGATGCACTGATGCGTCAGAAAGTTGAAGAAGAAACACTACAAGCAAATGAAGAAGCAAAATTGGCGATTAAAACAAGATTGAACACGCCAAGCTAATCTTGCATTAACTTAAATGCTAAATATGAAAAAACCGCTGAACTTCCAGCGGTTTTTTTATGTCAATGTAACGAATTATCTGTTCTATTTATTCAAAGAACGCTGGATGATAGTTAACTTCACCCTGAGGCATTTCAATTTCTGTTAATGGCAGACATAAGAAATACTCAGCAGGCACACCTTCTAGTATTAATTTTTCATCCGATTTAAAGCCAAATCGTTGATAATATTCTGGCTCACCAAGTAACACTGCCCCCTCCGCACCTTGCTCGATTAATTGCTCAAGACCGAGACGAATTAAACGGGAACCAATGCCTTCACTTTGATGCTCTGGTAATACCGAAACAGGCCCTAAACCGTACCATTTCGAATCCTTACCATTAATTAATACAGGTGAAAATGCAATATGCCCAATGATGGTGTCACCCTTCTCAGCCACAAGTGACAGAGTAAGTGCATTATTCTCACGTAATCGTTCAATGATTTTATGCTCTGTTGGTTTTGCACCCGGAGCATGATGCGGATGGTTTTCAAACGCTTTATAAGTTACGTTTCCAATTGCTTTATGATCGGATTCTTTTTCACTTCTAAATTTCATGTCTATCTCTAATGTTTTAAACCGTTTTTGAAGGTGCACCACTTCAAATAAATCATTTAAAATAAAACGCCTTCCGTTTACTTGATAGAGCATAGACTATGAAGCTTTAGACAGGTCAATAGATATTTTTATAAACTTCACACTATATTGAATTAACAATGCAAGTTAAGGTATTCACCTCATTCCTAATACTATCGCAGCAATACCAGAGATAGAGCACATCACTAGTGATACTTTTCTGATAGTACTTTTATCAATTCTATCCACCACTTTCATTGCGACCAGATAACCGACAACCGAAGCAGGAAGTAATGGCAACGTAAGATATAAATGATTTAAGCTCATATATCCCGCAGGTACTTGCACTGCAAGAGAAATAAAACTACTCACAACAAAGAAAGCGGATAAGTTAGCTCGAATAAGGTTTGCTTCTTGATGCTGTAATAACAGTGCCATTGGAGGGCCACCAATACCAGAACTGGTGCCAAAGAGACCTGAAAAGAAACCTGCAATCGTCATTCTTGAGTTATTTGGTTCAATACGAAATGGAAGCAAGCTAATCGCAACGGCAAGTAATACCACTACACCAATCCAAAGAGACAACAGTTTTGCATCTACGTAATAAAGCAGTAAACCACCAAATACGGAACCGGGAATCCGACCTAAAAATGCGTACCCTAAACCTCGAAAAGACACATTCGCTTTATGTTTATACGCATTAATAATGGATAAGAATAAACCGACAATCACTATTGGGGCAGGAACGTAATCAGGAGAAATTAAAAATAGCAGTGGCGCAGTAACAATAGCAAGTCCAAAACCAATCGCGCTTTGAACAAATGATCCTATAAAGATAAGGAACATTGCAGATAATAAACCAAGATCCATCAAAGTCGGCTCCATAAAAAATGCCTTCTGAATAAAGGCTAAACAGAAGGCATTATGAACCAGATTTAATTACTGAAACAGTAAAATCAAATAAATGAATCTAAATCACTTATTCTACTGATTGTAGGGTTTCCCAAGTAACTTCACACTCGCCCTGCTCAGTTGAAATAAATGCAGAGTCACCTGTGATCATCACTGAAATATCCATCGTTCTTTGCAGTAATGCGGCAAACGCTTGAATTTGTTCCCAATCAAAACGAACAACATCAACTGAATAAGGAGCAAATTTACTTTGATTTTGTTTCCACCACACTTCTGATTTTGAATTGAAACTGTAGACCTTAGTTTCTTTTGACTGACGCGTTGCTTTTTTCACGCGATCCGCATCCGGTTCACCCGCATCGATCCATAATGAAATCGTGTCATCATATTCACGAACCCAAATATCAGGTTCATCAACTTCTGATAATCCTTTAGTAAAGGTTAGGCCTTCTCTTGCATTTAAACAAAATGCTAATACACGCGCCATCATGCGTTCTGTGTTTTCTGAAGGGTGCTGAGCAATCGTCAGATTCAATGAATCATAATGATCACGATTCATGTCTGTTAAAGCGACGCGAAATTTATAGATGGTTGGTTTAAGAGCCACAGGCTTTCCTAACAATATGAGAATTGCGTGCATTGTACCCTTTTCTTGTTGCTATACCAGAGGTGTCTGATTTTTCATAAAAAAAGGCCTCACAGTGGTACCTGTGAGGCCTTAGCGTACTTATAGGGGAAAGTACTTTTTATTCGTAAATTTATTCTATGAACTTTTCTCTTAGCTTAAATCAACATTCTTTGTTCCGAAGAACCAAGTTGCAAGAAAGCCAGCGACGTATGAGATTACCAAACCTGCAGCAAAGACTAGCATTCCGGCAAAGATACCTGCGTTAGATGTCATAAGAGGTAGAGCAACGATACCTGATGGACCAAATACAGTATTCAAACCAACGGGTAAGCCCATGTATGAAACTAATCCGATAAAGAAGCCACCTGCTGCACCACCTACGCAAGCAGTGATAAATGGTTTCACTCGTGGAAGTGTTACACCGTAAATAAGTGGCTCACCTATGCCTAAAAAGCCTGGGATAATAGAACCTTTTACTTGAGTACGTAACAATGCGTCTTTATTTGCTTTTGCATACAGAGCCAATGCAGCACCCACTTGACCTGCACCTGCCATCGCAAGGATTGGGAACAGTGAGTTAAAGCCTTGTGCATCCATTAAAGCAAAGTAAACCGGTACAAAGCCTTGGTGAATACCAAACATTACTGAGATTAAAAACAGACCCGCAAGAATTGCACTACCAATTGGGTTACCGTTTAAGTTCATGAATAACCATGACATGCCTTGGAATAACACACCACCAATCGGCATGATAACCACAAAGGTAACCGCACCCATAATAAGTAACGTCACAACCGAAGTTAAAATCATATCTAGGTTATCAGGCATGTATTGGCGAACTTTCTTCTCAACGCTTGCACCGATAATAGCAGCAATCAATACACCAATAATGTTGCCTCTTGGATCAATACCATGACCAAAGAAGTCCGTCATACCAGAATAAATACCAGAGGTTGCATCAGGGTTATAACCAAGCACAAACAGTGATGCTAGGATCGCACCATTTACACCTGAACCACCAAAAGCTTGTTGAGCATTGTAACCAATTAATATACTTAAGAAGCTGAATAAGCCTTTACTAAAGACTTTCATATAAAGGATTAAATCCACCAGATTCGCATTTGGTGACTCATTACCGATGATATAAATTTGATCAAGTAAAGTTGCGAAACCAAGTAACAGACCAGCAGCAATGAACCCCGGGATTAATGGAGTAAAAATGGTAGCAAACTTACTCAAAAAACGTTGTGCTGCGCTGGTTTGTTTTTTCTTTAACTTCTGTTTGTGTTCTGATGCAACGTCTTTTAAATCTCGGCTTTCGGTCGCTGTTGAAGCAGAGTTATCTTCCTCTCCTTCCATCATTTCATTCATCATCTCAGCTGCTGTTTGTGCTTTACCTGGGCCTAATACGATTTGAAATTGATCATCACTCTCAACCAGTCCCATCACACCAGCAATGCGTTTGATTGTGTCTCTATCTGCTAAATTATCATCATGAAGGGTAAGGCGCAGACGTGTCATACAGTTTCCACACTTAATGACATTTGATTTGCCACCAATTGCGGTCAGTATCTCTTGAATCATGGAAGTGGTTATTTTAGCCATCTTCTGTTCCTTTTTAATTTGTTCGTTAAGGTACCAACCTAGATAACATTTGATTCATCCAGATTGGTATAAGGCCTTGTTACCAATTACTGGTCTGAAAGTGCATTTCGAATAAAGCCATTATATTGTGCTAATTTTGCTTTCGCACTTTGTGCATCTAACCCTGACAAGACCATTAAAATGGCTGTTTTACAGTGATTATCACATTGAGATAATGCTTCTGAAGCTTCAACTTCTGAGCAACCTGTTGCTTCAATCACAATATTTTTTTGTCGTTGAACTAATTTTGCATTGGTTGCTTCTACGTCAACCATTAAGTTTCCAAATACTTTACCAGTGCGGATCATCGCCCCTGTTGTTAGCATATTCAGCACTAATTTTTGTGCTGTGCCAGCCTTCATTCGAGAAGAGCCTGTCACTACTTCAGGGCCGACAACAGGTGTCATGTTAATATCTGCAAGCTCTGTCATTGGACTATTTGGATTACAACTTAGTGTCGCAACCGTTGCACCTACTGATTTCGCATATTCCATTGCACCAAGTACATAAGGCGTTCGGCCACTTGCCGCAATACCAACCAAAACGTCTTTCTCATTAAGACCGAGATCTTGTAGATCCGATGCACCTAGTTCACGGTTATCTTCAGCATTTTCAACCGCTTTTAAAATCGCTTTGTGTCCACCAGCAATTAAGCCGACAACTAAATCAGGGTTTGAACCATACGTTGGAGGACATTCACTTGCATCCAAAATACCTAAACGCCCTGAAGTACCCGCACCGGTATAAATCAAACGACCGCCAGATTGAAAAGCAACGGCAATAGCATCAACAACATTTGCAATTTGAGGAAGAATCGCTTCAACAGCTAAAGCAACTTTTTGATCTTCTTGGTTAATAACGGTTAGCATTTCTACCGTTGATAACACATCGATATTTTCACTCGCTTTGTTACGGCTCTCTGTTACTAATGTTGTTAAATCGATTTTCATAATCTGTACTCTTTAAAAGTTAAATGCTTAATTTTGATGCTTGCCATCATAAAGAATAAAAAATTCCATAAAGTGACCAAAATCACAACAAAAGTTATTCTAAACTCTCAAAATAGATGGAATAAATACATTTTAAAACTAAGTAAAAACAGCTTACAAAACGAAACAAACTATTTAAATACAACAAATTATAGAAAAATAAAAACAAAAGAATAATATAAGAAAAGTTGGAATAATTAATTCAATAAAAATGAGATAAAATGAATATTTTAGAAAAGATACAGAACCAAAGAAGCAATTTATCCTCAAATGGGATAAAAATTTTGGACTTTATTCTTGATGACCCAGCTTCAATCAGTTCCTATTCGAGCCAAGCCCTTGCCGCTAAAGTAGGCGTATCGCAATCGAGTATTGTGAAACTTACCCAACGACTTGGGTTTAAAGGATTTACGGCATTCAAGTTAGCGATTATTGAAGATCTTGGTCGAAAACAAGCTATCCTCGAACCCGAGCGCCCTATCCATAACAAGATCAATAGTGACGACTCCTCCCTGACCATTGCTCAGAAGTTAGTACAAGAAAAAACTCACGCACTGATTGCTACGACAAACGCGATTAATTTCTCTGAATTTGAACTCATCACAACTCTGCTTAACCAAGCGCAACGTATTCAAATTGTGGGGATTGGTGGCTCCGCATTAACAGCGAAAGATCTGGCCTTCAAATTACTGAAAATTGGAATGACAGCACTGACTGAGCAAGATAGTCATGTTCAAATTGCAACGGCGAATACCTTAACCAAACAAGATGTTCAAATCGTTATCTCATATTCTGGTAGCCGAAAAGAAATCCTAATGGCAGCACAAACAGCAATGGATAAAGGGGCAACGGTGATTGCTTTAACAAGTACAAAGAAAAGCCCTTTACGTAAGTTGGCTAACTTTTGTATTGATACTATTGCAGATGAAAGACAATTTCGTAGTTCATCCATCTCATCAAGAACCGCTCAGAATGTAATTACCGATTTACTCTTCATGACGTTGTTACAAATAAAAAGTGATAAAGCTAAGCTGTTGATTGATGAAATATCGTCTACTATGAATAGGATCTAATATAACAAGTAGTCAGTATAAGCTGTTATACCACTTATAACCTTTTTTCATGACATTTATTGCTAGACTTTATAAATGTATTCAAACGATACAAACAATAGGTAAATAATAATATGAATAAGAAAAAACTCTGTGCCCTAGCAGTCTTATCTGGCTTATCCTTTTCAGCGATGGCTTTAGATTGTGACCCAAATCTACTACCTTCATGGCAAGATGGATCAAGTAAAACAGCAATCGTAAACTACGTTGATCAATCTACGGATACCTCAAAAAAAACATTTATACCTGAACAAGATCGTATTGCTGTCTTCGATAACGATGGAACATTATGGTCAGAAAAACCTTACTACTTTCAGTTAGCGTTCGCGTTGGACCAAGTAAAAAGCATGGCAAAAGAACACCCTGAATGGAAAACACAAGAACCATTTAAATCTGTTCTAAATAACGACATTAAAGGCGTGTTTGCTGGTGGTGAAAAGGCTTTACTCGACATAGTTACAGCAACTCACAGCGGCATGACGGTTGAAGAATATCAACAAACTGTCGCACAATGGTTAGAAGTAGCAAAAGACCCACATTTTAATAAAGCCTATACTGAGCTTACTTATAAACCAATGCGTGAAATGGTCACTTACCTACAAGATCATGATTTTAAAGTTTATATCGTTTCTGGCGGTGGCGTGGATTTCATGCGTACATGGGCACCAGAAGTTTATGGCATTCCTGAAGAACAAATCATTGGTAGCGCATTAAAATACAAATACGATTACAACAATGGCAATCCAACAGTCACTAAACTGGGTGAAATCCTGACCATTGATGACAAAGCAGGTAAGGTTGAAAATATTCAACACATCATTGGTAAGAAACCAGTATTAGCTATTGGTAACTCAGATGGTGACCATGCAATGATGCAATGGGCAACTAGCCAGCCAAATTCAATGGCGATGATCGTTCATCACACTGACGAAGATCGTGAGTGGAAATACGATCGTAAATCAAGTGTTGGCCATTTAGATAAAGCGATGGATGAAGCTAACCAGCGTGATAACTGGTACTTAATCGATATGAAAAATGAGTGGTGTACCGTTTACTAACGCTTCCCTATTTCAATAATAAATCCAAGTGTTAACGCACTTGGATTTTATCGTTCCATCGCGCTAATAATCCGCTCTACTAGAATCGTTAATGCTTTAGGTTGATATTTTCGTTGTTTATATACTAAATACGATTGCCTTGGTGGAAACGAATAATCAGGAAAGATCTCAACTAAGTCCATATCAGAAGTAACAAGATGCACTGGTAATCGAGCAGCTCCTAACCCTTTAACCGTTGCATAAAGTACTTGGTCAAGGTCATTCACCTCTAATCTAGGGCGGACATGTATTTCCTTTAAAGTTTGCTTTTCATCGGTATAAGTTAGGTTTTTCTGATCATTCAATCGAATCCAATCCAACTCTTCAATATTCTTTGTTTGATTATTTTCCCAATAAGATTTCGTCACAAATACACCATGCTTTGCTAAAAACAGAGGGCGAGCTATCATTCCATCGGCTCTGCTAATATCAAAAGTCAGTACCAAATCTCGATCTGTGGCTGGCAGTGTATCTTCTGCACATAGATTGATTTCAATTTGCGTCTTTGGGTATTCCAATAAAAAATCCACGATCAAATCACGAACGTAATGATGATAGAATCGATATGGTAAAGATAAACGGATCATCCCTGTCACTTCATCAATGTGCTCATTAAGTTGATGACAGTTACTTTCTAGGTCTGAAAACTGACTCTCAAGCAATTGATAATAGTGTTTCCCTGTTTCTGTTGGTACGAGTTCTCGTCCCCTTTTCTCTAATAAGCGAACGCCTAACTTCTCTTCCATAGATGAAATCCTGCGTGAAACTGTTGAAACAGGTACTTTCAGCTCTTTCGCTGCACTTTGTTGTGACCCAAGTTGAGCCACTTTACAGAAGAGAAACAAATCATCAATACTTCCAAATATGGAATTCATACTTCTAGTTCTCGCTATTTTCTATCATTAATGAAACCAATATACTCATTCTTATTGAATTTACCAACCTAACTAACCCGTTAATTTATTAAATAGAATAAGAGAGAAACGATGAGTAGAAAACAATTTTGGGTATCCGCCTTACTTTCTTCAGTTACCATGGCGCTATTAATGTCTGGCTCTATGTCGGCAATTAGAATGGGAGGATTCAGTATGGAATGGGTATCAGCATGGATGAATGGCTTTACCATTGCTTGGCCTGTTGCAATTACTGCCAATCTTACTATTCTTCCTAAAATCAGAGAGTTTGCAGCGTGGCTATGTCGTGATAAAGCAAAAAGCAACCTAGACTTATATCAATCACAGTAAGTAATCAGAAGTGGCGAAAGAAAAGACTTGAGAGCAAGTGATTATATTAAAAACTCCACTTCACTTGCGCATATAACAAGGTACTTGGATTTTCACCAAATACACTATCTTTCATGCCATCAAAATATTGCACAACCCCAATAAGCTGCCAGTTATCGGATAGCGAATAGGTTTGGTTTAATCCTATAAAATAAGAACCGTCATCATAATAACTTCCCATGATATTCATGCGTGACAAAGAAGAGATATCAAAACCTAAGCTTGAATACCAAGTCCAGTGGGTAAAACTGAGAGTTCGTGCCGTTAATGGGAGATTTAAATAGCTCATTGCACTATCTACATCTTGTGGTTCAGATATATGCATAACAGAGCCTTGTAGTACCCAATTATTCACACTGTTAAATCGATAATCCATTTCAAGGCTTGAAACACTGGATGCGACAAGATCTTGATTATCATAATGACTTTGAGTGGGTTCAAACCAACTGAATTCACCTCTCAACCCTGCTCCATAAATATCCCCAGCAAAACCGGCACCAAGCACATAATCAAGGTGAGATTTACCTAGTAGAACTTGCATGTCCCACCCTTGTTTATTAAAAAGGTATCGTGTTGCGTAGCTATCAAGCTCACTGTTTGAATTAGGGTTAAACACCATATCAATTGAGCTAGCAAAACCCAGTTTTTTGCTTATCATTATGGCATCCGTTCCTGGACGCTCTTCATAATCAAAATCATAAATGGAATAAGAATTGAAAATGTCATTCGGATTCCAAACCGTCGTCATTCCCCAGTTGATACGGAATCGTCCAACTCTTGCTTGCCAATCATTTTTATTCCAGTTGATATAAGCGCGATCAAACTGCGAATTCCCCACAACGCCCTTTTTATCCAACCAGTTTTTCGATAAATCAACGTAACCCGGATCATAAGAGATGTACTCTCCATAATTTGGGTATTCAGCTGTATCACCGAACATAAGACGATTACGCATGCCGAGATTCACACGTAAATGATCCGAAAAACGATATTCAAAATTAAAACGCTGGTGAATTAAATTATCAAAGGTAGACGGGTATGAGGAGGAGTTAGGAATGGTATTGGTTGCCATGTACTTTACATAGCCATTTAAATCCCATTTTTTCTCTGGAGCAAGGCCGGGAATTTCTGCTTGTATTTCATAACTAACAAACAACAAAAAAGGCATGAATAATCCGATTTTTCTCATCATATATTCACGCCTCCTTTCTCGTTAAATATTTCCGCTAGTTATGCAATTTCTTTAAACTTCATGAGCAATGTTTTCTGCTCTTCGGTTAAGTTTGTTGGCGTTGCTACAGTAATTTCAACTAATAAATCACCCGTAACACCTTTACGGCTTTTCACACCTTTTTCTTTCATGCGGAATTTACGACCGTTTTGTGTTCCTGCTGGTACTTTTAGTTTAAAACGACTCTCTAGAGTCTGAATTTCAACTTCACCACCTAAAGCTGCAGTAACAAAATCCGTTGTCACAGGACAAATTAAATCATTTCCATCACGTTTTAATGTTGCGTGTGGTCGAGTATTAATTTGGATCAGTAGATCCCCTGCTGGGCCACCGTTAATACCTGATTCACCTTTACCCGCAAAACGGATCTTTTCACCGTCTTCAATACCTGCTGGTACTTTTACATTGATCTTTTTATTTACGCCATTCACTGGCAATTCAATGATTTGCTCACAACCTTTAATTGCATCAGCAAAATCAACGGTTAAATTAAACTGACGATCTTGTCCTTTTTGCGCACGTGGTTGACGATGTTGAGAGAACATATCCTCAAATCCACCACTACCAAAACCGCCACGAGAACGGCCACCAAATGCGCCGCCAAAAATATCTTCAAACCCACCAAAACCTTGGCTATGGCCGCCACCAAAACCACCACCGAAGCCACCGTTACCGCCATTTTGAAATGCTGCATGACCAAAATCATCATACTGACCACGCTTATCTGGATCGGTTAGAACTTCATAAGCTTCTTTAATTTCTTTAAACTTATCAGCGGCTTGAGCATCACCCTGATTTTTATCTGGGTGGTATTTCATCGCAAGACGTTTATATGCTTTTTTAATCTCTTTTTCTGTGCTGCTTTTAGAAACACCAAGGACTTCATAATAATCACGTTTAGACATGACTTAACCTCGTCAATGAATAGAATCAGACGCAAGAACAGTCTCTTACGTCTTTCTTTAATTAAAACTAATCATTGGAGTTTATGTACTATCAGATTTAGGTCAAGATCTATCTCACATTATTATTGTTGTTTGTCTTCTTTTAATTGGCCATCTTCAAATACGATGATTCTTTTGGCTCTTTCAAATACGCGGGAATCATGAGTAGAAAAAATAAACGTTGTATTCTCTTCTTGGTTTAGTGCTTCCATAATATCTAACAGCTCTGCTGTGCTCTTTGCATCTAAATTTGCCGTTGGTTCATCTGCCATAATAAAACGAGGTCGTGGGGCTAATGCCCTAGCTACGGCTACTCGTTGTTGTTGACCACCAGATAATTGAGCTGGTCGCTTGTGCTGTTGATCTTCAAGTCCAACTCGTTTTAATAATTGCTGTGCTCGTAATTTACACTCGGCCTCTTCGTGACCCTGTAACAGCATAACAAACTCAACATTCTCTAATGCCGTTAAAACAGGCAATAAGCTGTAGTCTTGAAAGATAAAGCCTATATTGTCTCGTCGAAACTCAATCAGCTGCTTTTCATCCATTTCAGTTAATTCATGATTATCAATACTCACTTTTCCTGACGTTACGGCATCAATACCGCCAAGCATATTAAGTAATGTGGTTTTACCTGAACCTGATGGGCCAATAACAGCAACAAACTCTCCCTGCTCAATAGTAAGATCAAGATGATCAACGGCGTGAACTGGAAACTCTGTATCTTGATTGTATGTTTTACATAGTTGCTTAATTTGAATTGTCATACACTCACCTTATTGCTTTTCTGCCATTGCTTGAACAGGATTCTTTTTAATGATCTGGTGTGCTGGATACAGGCCTGCACACACGCTAACAAAGAAGACCATAATGAATACCACTGCGTATTGATGCCATGAAATACTAGGATAAAGTACCGAATCAATACCAAATGCATTAAGGCCTTGTGCCATGGACTCTAGTGGAATACCAGTATGCTTGAACACCGCTATGCATAACATGGACAGTAATACCCCTATCCCTCCACCTAATAGCCCTAGAAATCCAGACTCCAAAATGATTAGGTAACGAATCCGATCTTTCTTCATGCCAACGGCCATCAAAACACCAAACTCTCGAGTTCGCTCAAATACGGACATCAACAAAATATTAATGATCCCAAAGCCCATTGCGACAATAAAAATCACTAAAATAACTTGATTACCAGCGTTCATAGAACTCATCATCGTTGACAAAATAGGCTGTAATTGCAGCCAATCTTGCACATTATTATCTGGATCTATGTTTGCTATTAATTGCTCTCTAAACGCTTCTACTTTTGTATTGTCGTTTAATAAAATCGCTATTTCATGATCTTGGAATACTTTTCCGACTTTCTGTAAATCTGCTTTACGAACGTAAGTGTTGGCATCATCAAACGTGCTCGACGATGTTTTAAATATGCCACTGACTCTAAACGCAGATCCGGTAACTTCGCCTGTCGTATCACTAAAAGTAAGCACGACTTTAGAGCCTACACGCAGTTTTAATCGCTCTGCGGTTTTTTGTGATACTAAAATGGGATTTCGACCTGTTTCACTTAACCATTTTCCATCAATGATATGCGCTGATAACGGGGTTATCTTTTTCTCCATTTGAAGATTGATACCATTGATTTTAATACCTCTGGTACTTCGTGCTGACGCTATCATGCCGTTGACTAACGTTCGGCTTGACCATGCTTTCACTTCTGAGGAGTCATTTAATAGCTGAGTGATTTCCTTTTCTTCATCAATAACGAGATTAATATCCGGGTTTAACGCATAATTCTTTTGATAAATTTGAATATGACTGGTCTGCCACTGAATGGTATTTTTCACCATATTATCAATAAAGCCAGACATGAAACCCATCATTAAAATCACGCCTACAACACCAAATATCATAGCGCCTAACATGATTGAGGTTCTCATTTTATTGCGCCATACATTACGCCACGCTAATTTAAGTAGCATGAGAACCTCCTTTTAATGCTGTAACAATATCGAGATGATAAACACGCCATAATGGATATATTAGGCATAAAAGAAGTAAGCCTGTAACAATCAACATTTGGTTTATAAAAAGCCACCCACTGATTAATACTGGAATAACAGGATCGTACCCCATTTCAAGCATGGCTTTGGCGGTGTCACCCGTTAATGTAATTGGGTTGATATAGAGATAACCAAGCACCGGAATAGCGATAACTAAGCCTAAAAGAATACCTAATAAGCCAATAAAGAAAGATTCAATCACTAATAGCTTTAATAATCGAAATCGAACCATTCCCGTCGCTAACATCACACCAAATTCACGTTGTCTTTCAAGGGTCATCATTAATAATGTGGCGAACAAACCAAAGCCCACAATGCCATATAAGATGTACATCATGATGATACCGCTCACTCTATCGATTTGAATTTGCTGCTCCATTTCTGGGCTGAGGTCGTTCCACGGACGTACAGACACAGCTTGTCCATATCCTTTTTGTAATTGCTCAACCGTTTGTGGTAGTAAAGAAAAATCACGTGTATGCAATACCCATGACGTTACTTGATTCTCGGTACTAAAGAGCTGCACCGCTTCTTGAATCGGAAGGTAGATTAATTGGTTATTGAGATCTGGCATTGGAAAGTGAACAATGCCTTTTATTACATATAAGCCTGCTGCAGTCTGCCCTCGATAGCCTTGTCCGTAGAGAACAATTTCATCCCCCACAGTTAACTGAAAATACCTCGCTAGCCCTTCTGATAACAATACCGATTTATCCGTTGCGGTAAAATACGCTCCTTGCACCACTTTATCTGCCAGAGATGAATAGGTATTTTCAGGTTGAGGATCGACACCAACAACAAGCACGCCTTTCGATTTATCTTTTGCTGCTGCAAGTGAAAACGTTTCAATTCGAGGTAAGGTAAATTGGATATTCGGTTGTTGCTTAGTGGGGGCGATGAAGTCGTCACTCATTGGCAACAAATCATCAATACTTTGCGTTTCTTTGAATTCGGGGTTTTGCAGTTGAATAAGACCAGTTGATAAGCGTGCGGCATTCTCGATATTTGCTGTATAACTCCCCTCTTGAATGCTACGCATCAACAACGAAAGTAATAAGGCCAAGGCTAATGCAGAGGCCGTTAATATCGTTCTTCTTTTCTGTCGCCATAGGTTTCGCCAAGCTAATTTAATAAGCATATTCAGCACCTATAGTTAGTATCGTAATGCCTTCATTTGCATTTGAGAGAAGAATTCATCATTGATTAAGAAGTTAAATTGCGCTTTATGAGTGATCATTTCAGTTTTATTTTCAGGCTTATCAGCAGGGATCATGACCATTCTTGTTGCTATCATGCGATTGCCCATTTCTTGGATATCATAAGTCGTCATCGTATTTACTAGTTCATCAAACTCATCATAAGACTCAACTTTACGTTGAATAAACGTTTTTTGAGATATCCAAAGACGAACCTTACTCCATACTACTGGTGCATCAGGCTTTGCTATGGCATCAATGACCCACGTTTTATCACCATCAATGGTCTCTTCTTTTACGAACTTATGATCATAATCCACGACGATCGAAGATTGGTTAATCAAATCATCATTGGTGAAGTCTGAACCCATCCAAGATTGTCCAAGCATCGACGGGGCAATTTTTATCACTCGTTCAATGCTAGGTATCCAGCTCCACATCTCTTTATCACGCTTAAGAGATGCGCTACCTTTATCTTTTGCGGGACCTGTGATTAATACTAAAGAAAGGTTTTGCTCTTTCGTCCAGCTTTTCATACTCATACTACGAGTCCAATCGGGACGAATGATATTCATCGTAATTTCTGAATAACTCGATTTACCACGCATTTGCTGATCTGATTTTGCAACGACTTTATCCGCCGACATGGGCTCTGCGGCGAACACATGCCCAACGACACCAACAAATGCAAAAAACAATACGATTTTTATAATTAATTTAATTTTCTTTTTCATAATACACCCCAGCCATGATGTCTCGTTTATGAAATAATTTTAAATTAATTTAAGTGGTTAATTCGTGAGCTGTTAGACGAATCAGAGTTAATAATGTCAGAGTAATGTAAATTCAAAACCAACGGTTAACTTGCTCAGCATACAATTTGAATTCATCGCCAAATATTTTTACCAATGCTCTTTCTTCTGGTTCAATTTGATAACGATTCATATAAGTAACAAATAAAAGAGCACTGACCAGACCTAGCGGATGTTGAGTGTAAATAACTGAACTTATTAATATTAATAAAAATCCAAGATACATAGGGTTACGTGTGTATTGATAGATACCTGAATCGACAAGAGATGAGCTGTTTTCTGGTTTTAAAGGGTTAACCGTTGTTTGTGCACGTTTAAATTCTCGAACACCTGATAATGAAATCACCGCGCCGAAAACGATAAACATAATGCTCAATGTCACCGTGAGTGTTGGTATATAAAAAATTTGGAAAGGAAGTAGTCTATCAAAGAGAAAAACAGTTCCCATTAATAGCAACATGACAAGAGGCGGTGGAACTTTTAGTTCAAGCTTGGAACTCATTATTTATCCTTAAACATAACCGATTAAATCCATATAACCGTTTACTATTGCTTTTTATTGATACTTTCTAAAATAAGGATAGCACTTATCACCGCGATCAGAACAAAACTATTGTTCTTTTTTTACGGCTAGCTCAGAAGGCCACGAGTAATGACAAATATCATTAATTAAACTTTGCCATAATAAAGTGCGCTGTAAAGGATTATTCGGTAATGCAGGAACATTCGATGCCCCACCCGACCAAAACGACAACTTTGGCTCATTCGTTCCTAACGATACTACTAAAGCACTTAATGGTGGTGCTCCATTTTGAGACAAAATCATATTTAACTCATTTAAAACCTTTTCCCAAGAGTGTGGAGAATACCATTCATTTGTGTGTTGTTTATAGTCGCTAGACAAATCGGCGTAAGTTTTCGGTTTGCCCCATAAAAGTAAGATTTTATAGATGATATGTACATCTGCGCTCATGCTTTTTTCCATCTCAAAAATGATAACTCAATGAAGTTAACCTGTACGAGATCAAATGCAATAGCCTTGCTCTATTTCTTCGGCGCTAGATCGCAACAAATGTGATCTGAAATCTTTGATTTATTCAAAATTAATACCTTTATTGACCATTCTATGTTTAGATATGTATAGGTTATACATTTAGCTATTTTTTAAGAACAACGTTCAAAACTGAATGGTAAAAAGGATACAAGAATCATGTCATCTGATTTTTATGGCACTAGTGCCGCTTACGCTCGCCAAGAAAGTGGTTATCGTGAAAAAGCACTAAAATTATACCCTTGGGTTTGTGGTAATTGCGCTCGTGAATTTGTTTATTCGAATCTTCGAGAATTAACGGTTCATCATAAAGATCACGACCATACCAATAACCCAAGTGACGGCAGCAACTGGGAATTACTGTGTCTTTTCTGCCATGATCATGAACACTCTAAATACACTGAACATGATCAGTACGGTACTAAGATTAGAGCGGGTGAAGATGACCATAAAGCAGCAACACACAATCCATTTGCTGATTTAAAAGCAATGATGAAAAAATAAAAATTAAAAAATTATGGCCTTTCATGATAGAGGCCATATTAAATTTGGCTAGTTGTAATAATGAAAATAGAAAACAGTCCTGTTACACAACATGACTTTAATGGTACTCACTTTTATCTGAAGCGTGATGATCTGCTCCACCCTCAATTCTCTGGTAATAAAGCTCGTAAATTCATGGGGCTACTAGAGAGTGAATTTCACAAAATAAAAACCATCATTGGTTATGGTTCTCCGCAAGCGAATTCCTTATATTCGATGGCTGCACTGGCTAAATTAAAGCAATGGCATCTTCATTTTTATGTTGACCATATTCCATCGTATTTAAAAGAAAATCCAATTGGTAATTATCGTGCTGCGTTAGAATTAGGTGCTAAGATCATTCCCCTAAATAAGCTAGAGCACGCCAAAGATAATGATGGCTCTACGACATCATCTGCTGAATACATTTGTAAGATACGACAACCAAAAGAAGATGAAATTTATATTCCTGAAGGTGGCCGTTGCCGACTAGCTGAAAGTGGTGTTAAAAAACTTGCTGAAGAAGTGCTGGCTTGGAAACAAGAAACCAATATAGACAAATTAACCGTCGCATTACCTTCTGGTACGGGAACCACTGCATTATTTTTACATAAGCACTTAAAACCTCATGGCGTAAAAGTTATCACTTGTGCCTGTGTTGGTGGTAATGACTACTTGGAGACGCAGTTTTATCAATTAGGTGAAACCGATTTTCCTGAAGTATTAACACCAGAGAAAAAGCATCACTTTGGTAAATTGTACCGTGAAAACTATGAGATCTGGAAAGAATTGTATCAGCAAACACAAGTTGAATTCGAGCTATTGTATGACCCTCTTATGTGGCGCTGTTTAACTAACTGGCTCCCACAAAATACCGATCAAACCTTAATGTATATTCACCAAGGTGGGTTACTTGGCAATGAAAGTATGCTTCCAAGATACAAACGAAAGTTTGACTAATTTTAATATTAATATATATAGCAGTATAAAAATTATCTTTAGGACTTCTGATGAAAATCAAACTATTTCTATTTGGCCTTATTGTTCTAGCCAACAATGCAATTGCGGGCTCTCTTACTCAAAACATTGAAGCTATCGAGCTATCAAATGGAGGTTACATTGGGGTTTCTGTACTGAATACTGAAACAAACAAAACATGGGAATATAAAGGCGACCAGCGCTTTCCTATGATGAGTACCTTTAAAACGCTCGCTTGTGCAAAAATGCTTTACGATTCAAGCGTCGGTGGCATTAATAAATATAAAACCACCTCTATAACTAAAGAACAAATTATACCTTGGTCTCCTGTAACAGAACCTTTAGTTGACCATATGATCACCACTAAAAAAGCATGTGAAGCAACCATGCTAATGAGTGACAATACTGCGGCAAATATTGTATTAAATGAAATTGGTGGCCCTAGATCTTTAACTCAATTCCTACGTGCTATTGGTGATGATAAAACACGCCTTGATCGTATTGAACCGAAATTAAACGAAGCTAAAAATGGCGATAAACGAGATACAACAACACCCGTTGCTATGTCTGAAACGCTAAATACTTTGCTATTTGGTAACACGCTAAATCCACAGGATAAGCAAACACTAAAATCTTGGATGATGAACAACAAAGTGTCTGACCCATTGCTTCGTTCAATTCTACCAAGTGACTGGTCTATTGCAGATCGTTCAGGCGCTGGCGGTTTTGGTTCTCGTGGCATTACAGCCGCAGTATGGAACGACAAACACCAACCGATTATTATTAGTATTTACTTAACTCAAACAAAGCTTGATATGGCTGAACGTAATCAGGTTATTGTTGAAGTTGGTAATGCCATTTTCAAAGAATTTAACATTAATTAAGAACAGAATTATGATCATTTTTACTACCAACTTTGGTGATATTCACATTGAGCTAAATAAAGAAAAAGCACCTGTTAGCTCAAAGAACTTTTTAAAATATTGCCAAGATGGTTTCTACGAAGGCACCATTTTTCACCGTGTTATCAAAGGTTTTATGATTCAAGGCGGTGGTTTTACTGCTGATATGCAAGAAAAAGAGATGCGTGCACCTATCGTTAATGAAGCAAACCGTGGTTTAAAAAACTTAAACGGTACTATTGCAATGGCTCGTACTGATGCGCCGCACTCAGCAACAAGCGAATTCTTCATTAATATTGCTAATAATACATTTCTTGATCATACGGCAACAACAAATGCGGGCTGGGGTTATGCCGTATTTGGTGAAGTAACAATGGGCATGGATGTCGTGAAAAAAATTGCCAAAATTAAAACTAAATCCATTGGCGAATTTGACGATGTTCCAAAAGAGAGTATTGTTATCGAGAAAGTGACTATCGTGGGCGAATAACTCCCATAATCACTCGATAAAACACAAAAAACGGTGCTAATTACAGCACCGTTTTCGATCGCCCCTCTAATTGATTTTTCTGGGACAATACAAATAACCTAAAGATAATCCCATGTTATTATCTATTTGAAATATGGAACTTCATTTATGTCTTTATCTAAAACGTTAAAACATATTTTTGCTTCTCTGCTTTTTCTCATCTCTTCAATTTGCTTAGCCGATACAACACTTCCGTTATCGCCAGAAAAGATAAGCTCACCCTACCCTAATGTAAAAGTGACTTCTCTTAATTCAGCGCAATCTCTTATCAATGAATTTAAGCAGCATCAATATCAATTAGCTAACGTAATTAAAACGGAACAAATCCCAACGTTCTTTGTTGAAAACCTACCGGATGATTTAAATTCATTACCAGTTCAAGAAAAGATTTCAGGATTTATTCGTTTATTACTTCCTACCATCATTGAGGTAAATAAACAGATAAGTGCAGTTAGACATGACGTTATTACGTTGTCGAAACAACCTAAAAGCGAATGGTCGAAAACGGAAACGGTATGGTTACAGAATTTAATGACATCTTATGATATTAAATCAAACACCATTGACGACCTACTCTTACGCCTTGATATTATTCCTGTTGGAATGGTATTAGCACAAGGGATTGATGAAAGTGGCTGGGGAACAAGCTATTTCGCCGTTAAAGGCAATGGATTATACGGTGAACATTTATCATCTAAAGGTGGTAAATACTTAAGTACTCCTGGTGGGCACGTAAAAGTAGCAGCATTTGATAATTTATTCGCTGGTACTGCACGCTACATGTATAACTTGAATACCACATCGGCTTATAAAGATCTTTGGAAACTACGTCAACAACTACGCGCAGAAGGGAAATTATCAGGTTATGAGCTAGTCGAGTCTTTATCTCACTACTCTACCCGTGGTGAAGCTTATGTTGAGAATCTGCAAGCATTAATTAAGCATCATAAATTAGATAGTTTTGATCAGGTGACATTTGATAGCTCAACGCCAGTTCGAGTGAGATTTTAGAATTAGGGACTAGGGACTAGGGACTAGGGACTAGGGACTAGGGACTAGGGACTAGGGACTAGGGACTAGAAAAAATAAAGGTTGCGACTTTATGATCGCAACCTTTTTTTATTTCAAATTTAATAATTAACTTAAAGTGACAAAATCACACCGGCAATCGCTGCACTCATTAAATTAGCTAATACACCTGCGGTAATCGCTCTGAAACCCATTCTCGCAATAAATGAGCGACGTTCAGGAACAAGACTACCTAAACCACCAATCAAAATTGCCATGGTTGAAATATTTGCAAAACCGCACAAAGCAAATGTAACTATCGCAACAGAATGTGGACTTAGCTGATCTTTCACTTCCATTAATTGAATAAAGGCAACAAATTCATTTACCACGATCTTATTACCGATTAATGAACCAGCAAGAATTGCTTCATTCCATGGCACACCTAAAATGAAAGCAACAGGAGCAAACAAGTAACCAAGAATTAATTCAAAACTAAGTTTGATACCAAAGATATCACCAACGTGTCCTAGTAAGCCGTTAAGTAAAGCAATCACACTGACAAACGCTAATAACGTCGTACCTACCGCAACAGCGATACGCAAACCAGACATAGCACCATCAGCTAATGCTTCAAATACATTAGTTGCATGATCAATCTCAACAGACGTGATCTCATCATCATTATTTGCTTCATCACCCGGTGGAACCATCATCTTAGCCATTAATAATCCTGCTGGTGCAGACATGAATGCAGCAGAAATAAGGAAATTAAGATCCACACCTAATGAGGCGTAACCAACCATGGTTCCGCCAGCTACCGAGGCTAAACCACATGTCATTACAGCAAAGAACTGAGAATCGCTCATGTGCTTTAAGTAAGGTTTAACAACAAGTGGAGCCTCAACCATGCTTACAAAGATGTTAGCCGTTGCTGCAAGTGATTCTGCGCGTCCTGTACCGAGTAATCGTTGTAGTCCACCACCAATAAAGTTAATTACTTTTGGCATGACTCCAATATGATAAAGAGCTGAGATAAGAGCAGAGAAGAAAATGATGATACCAAGAACATTAATGGCAAATACAAAGCCTACTTTTCCTGTTGCTAAACCACCAAATAAAAAGGCAATGCCTTGCTGGCCGTAATCAATCACACCTGACACACCAGCAGTAACTGAATTTAATACTTCTTTACCTGCAGGAACATACAGAACCAATAAAGCAAAGATAATTTGTAATCCGAACGCCAAAGAGACGGTTCTAAGAGGGATATTGCGGCGATCTGTCGAACACAAATAAGCAAACAGTAGAATGGCAAAAATACCAAGTAAAGATGTCATGATAGAAACCTATGCTATCGAAAATGAGTCCGCATTCTAATCCGCAAAGGTTTGCGTGCAAGTCGACTTTGCTATCACTCTGTTAATGAGACGCAGGTCACATTACGTGCAGTAATTAACTGATTGATTTCTTGTAATAAAAACAATCAGAAATACGATTGTTTCCATATGGAAAAGATATTTATTTCATGGCACATAATCGCTGTAACTCATTGATTAAAAAGGCAACAATTTAAAGTATAAAATTCAATCAATGAGGAATAGCAAACGTTACAATTTCACTCGCTTCATGAGCGCTTTATCCCAATATGGCGGTTGTCCTATATGTTCACGTAGAAAATCGATGACCGCACTTATCTTTCTTGGAAGGTGTTTTCGACTTGGGTATACCGCATAAATTGGCATTTTCTGACTTGCTTTCCAATCCGGTAATAACTGAATCAGTTTGCCATCATTAAACTCATCAGTTAGCAAATAACTGGCTAAATAAGCAATTCCCCATCCAGATATAGCCGCATCTCTCACGGCTTCTGCTAAATCAACTCGATAATTGCCAGACACTTTTACACATAACGCCTCATTTCCTTTACTGAAATCCCAATGGCTGTAGTCACGATGACGACTCTGGTAAGTAAGGCAATTATGCTCAACAAGATCTAAAGGATGATGAGGTACTTTTTTATCAATGAGGTAATCAGGAGATGCAGCTAAGACAAAATTAGAGTCAGCTAATCGCTGTGCTACATAACCTTCTGGTAAGTCTTCGAAATTGGTTACCCACAAGTCTAAACCATCTTTAAGCATATCAGCTCTATGATCAAATAAACGCACTTCAACTTGCAAGTCAGGATATTGATGACGCAGCTTATCAATGGCTGGAATAATATGCATAGTGCCAAAAGATTGAGATAAGCCTAAACGTAAGATCCCAGTCACTTCATCACGTTCATCATCCATAATGGCGCTGGCTTCTGTCATTGCACTGTATATCTTCTCGCAATACAAAAAAAACTGCTGACCTGCATCCGTTAAAGTGAGTGAACGCGTGGTTCTATGTACTAATTTTACATTAATGGTTTCTTCAAGAGCTCCGAGCTGCTTACTGACATGTGACGTTGATACGCCCATTTGCTTTGCTGCAGCAGTAAAACTCCCAGCTTTAGCTAAGGCGTAAAATATCACCATTTGGCTGGCTCGTTCATGCATCTATCTGCTCCTCAAACTCAAAGAAAAATTGGGGCGCAGATAGTAACACTAGATGGTAAAGCTAAGCTAATTTTTGGCATTTTATAAAAATAAAATTAGGATTCTTTGAAAGGTAATCATAACGCTCAGGAGACATATCTTTAACTACCTCAGATACCTTTCCTTCAGATACTTGTGTCACAACTAAACCAGATTTTGTTATCGCTTCAATTAATTCAGTTAAAGAACGGCGATAAAATCGAACTTCAAGCGGCTCACCGACAGTGTCCCACATCTCTGTGATCAACTCTCTTTCAAAATAATTACCAGAAAGAGAACATTCAAAATCAGCAAAAGGGTGATGAGTAGAAAAAGCAAAGCTCCCACCATTTTTTAAAACACGCGCAACATCATTAAAAAGTACCGAAAGATCCTCTAAATAATGAATCATCAGTGGTGAAATAATCAAATCAGCACTTCCGCTTTCTTCTTTTATTAAACCGATGGAGACATCTTGTGCATAAGCGCTAATACGCTCACCAAATTTGCGCTTAACTATTTCGACCATTTCAGGAGAATAATCAATACAAGTTAATTTTGATGCCCCACCTTTAATTAGGTAATCTGCATAAACGTCTGAACCACAGCCCAAGTCAATCACATCACACTCACTCACATCACCAATAATAGCTTGTAATGATGGTCGTTCTAAGTGTGCATTGTAAATGTTATCTTGAACTGCTGTGTCGTATTGCTCTGCGAATGTTGTGTACATACTCGACATCAATTACTCCTAAATTCACTCAATATTGTCGCAACTGCATAATACGTGACACAACCTAAACCTGATACTTTTTACTCACCAACGTCTGTTATTTTTCAGCAAAATACTCTAATAATATTTGATGCCATTCGTTAGTTTCACGAACTTGTAATAATGCTCGATTAATTTTCTCTTCATAAGGACTATTTTCAATTAACACTAAACCGTAATTTTGTTTTTCTAATTGATACGGTAAGACCGTTAAATCTAAAAATAACTCCTTGGATTTACCTTGCTTAATCATATATCGCAATACGGCATCATCAGCGACAACGGCATCTAACTTCCCTTCTTCTAGTGCTAACAATAAACTATCCATGTCTTTATACGTATCATGAGCAATGCTGTGGTTACTCAACAATAACGATGCGGTTGTTCCTTGTTTTGCCCCCGTTTTTACTTTTGATAAATCATTAATGCCTTTTACATCAAACCTTAACTGCTCTAATGTGAGTGAACTTGCTAGTACTGCCGTGATACTGGCAATAAATACGGTAGAAAACATAGCAATTAATACCGTAACCATTCTTGCCGATAATGTTTTAAATTCAAAATAATTAAATGGTCCTTTAGTAATAAACAAAACACCCAGAATAAACGCTTCAGCTATACGTCCTCGTTTTGTAGGCATTGAATACAATTTATCGTTATTTTTACGCTCTAAGAAGTAATAAAATGCTCCTACTGAGATTGCAACAAATAAGAAAATACCAATAGCCTTCCATAAGGTTTTATTAGTAATAATGCTAATAAATGAATCAAGATAACTTCGATTTTTAACCGCTATAGCAAGGTGAGTTTCATAAAAGGAATGGGAAAAATCAACATGCTCTTCACGATCTGGGGTTATTGATATGCATGAAACACCTACGTCTATTTCACCTACTTCAGCCGCACTGAGTAACTCTTGAAGCCCATAATGACTTACCTTGTATTCAACTTGCATGATTTCAGCAATACGTTGCCAAAGAATCATACTCAAACCGTCATACTGCTCTGCGCTAGATTCAAAAATAAATGGAGGGCAATGATAAGCACCCACCTTTAATTGCGGCTGTGCTTGTGTGAAAAAAGAACTAAAAATCAATAGAATCGAGAATAAACGAACCGCTCCTCTATACCACAAACGCTTTCCCTTATCTCCTTGCATAATATGAACTCCTTAAAATATAGAGCTTACTCTTTTTATTTATATCTATAGTAAAAGGTAGCAGTGGTTATAAATAATCTCGAATATTTGTTATTGATTTTACAAAGATTCACTTGATTCATAACAAAAATCAGAGATTACTCTGTTTAAACTTAGTTAACCTACTATGCCCACTTGTTAATCCAAGTGGGCCATTCAGCTATTACCTTTCTTTCATAAGTTATCAAAGCAATAAAATCACATAACATCATTATTCAATTTCAAAATAACTCGAAAATATATTTTAACGTCTTTTATTTAAGACTCTAAAATTAGATACTAACTCATGGGTACGCTCAACGATTATTTTCTGAATATTAATTAAACAAACAGAAAATATACTACCCATAAATCAAACAATAAAATAAGAGTATATATTTTGGACAATTTTTCAAAGCTAACTATTCGCGCTCGCTTAATAATAGGATTTGGTATCACGTTATTTCTGATGCTTTTACTTACCATTTTAGGAATACAAAAAGTAAATATTATTGATCATACGTTAACTGAGATGACCGACATTAATTCAGTTAAACAACGTTATGCAATCAATTACCGTGGCAGTGTGCATGACCGTGCCATTGCTATTAGAGATATTGCTATCGCAAGAACCCCACAAGAAATTTCGCATTTAGAGAAAGAAATTAATCGATTACAAACATTCTACCGTGATTCAGAGGCGCAAATGAAAAAAATGCGCCAAGATGGTATTTCATTTACTAACGAAGAGCTTAGCATTTTAGCTAAAATCGAAAAAATTCAAAAAACAACATTGCCGTTAATCGATCAAGTTATTCGTGATAAAAAATCAGGCAAACTCACTACCGATGTTGTCTTAGATTCAATTCGCCCTGCATTTATCCAGTGGCTAGATGACATTAACCAGTTTATTGATTATCAAGAAAACAGAAACCAAATTCTTACGCCTGAAGCGAGAAATGTTGCTGGTGGCTTTCAACAACTAATGCTAATTCTTAGCATGTTTGCTTTAGCTACTTCTTTATTTATTGGTTTGATTATTGAGCGTAGTTTTAGAGTTTCTTTAGGTGGTGAACCTTGGGAGCTATCTGAGATGATTAAGAAGATCTCTGAAGGTAATCTATCTCAACGTTTTAATAACGCTTCAAGTGCTGTTGGTATCTACAATTCATTAATTATTCTTAATGAAAAAGTCGGCGCTGCGATAAGAAGCAGCAGTGATATTTCAACCCACGTTGCAACGTCATCAGAACAACTGACTGAAGTGATGCAAAACACAGCGAATAATGCTCAACATGAATTAGCGCAAGTTGAAGAGATTTCACACGCAATTAGTGAATTATCGACAACCTCAAAAGAAGTGACATCAAATGCAGTTTACGCTGAAGAAGAAGTAAGTAAAGCGATAGACAGCGTTGCTCAAGGTAACCAAACCTTAGATGAATCAATCCATTTAACTCAGAGAATCAATGAGTCTGTGCAACTAACAGCAAGTATGATTGCTGAACTAAAAACCAATGCAATGGACATTGGGGAAGTAACTGCAGTTATCAGTACCATTTCAGACCAAACAAATTTATTGGCACTCAATGCTGCAATTGAAGCAGCTCGTGCTGGTGAATACGGTCGAGGTTTTGCCGTGGTTGCTGATGAAGTTCGTAACCTTGCATCAAAAACTCAAGAATCAACACAAAGTATTCAAGAAATTATCGCTCAACTGCAGGCACAATCTGAAAAGGCAAACGACAACATGATAAGTAATGTAGAACTTATTCAAGAGTCTGTTGCTTTATCTGAGAATGTAAAATCCTCTTTCAGCTACATTGAGAATTCAGTTCAATCTATATCGAAGATGAACACCTTGGTGGCTAGCACCTCTCAAGAGCAGTTCACACTCACAGAACGAATCGCATTAAATACAACCAACACCTTTGATCTTGTTAATCAAAATGTCGCAGCGATTAACCAAACTCAACAAGCCGCTAATGAGCTATCACAACTGGCGGTCTCACAAAAAGAAGAGCTGGCATTCTTTAAAATTTAACACATAAACCAAAGGCCAATATGACATCATGTTGGCCTTTCTCATTCTTTTTCAATACTTGCCTTGTTGCTAGGCTTTACATACTACAGATTATTATGTGACGCTTTATCTATATTAATAGCTTCTTGTTGAAGTGATAAAATTCTTAATGCTGCATTAATGTCTTTATCTATATTTGACAACCAATTTTTACTGCATATAGGAGCTTTTGAGTAACCACCACCGTGATTCTTTGTTTTAAAACCATCATGACTAATCGTTATATCTTCATTATTGAATAAAATTTTCACATTACACTTCTTCAATGTCATTTCGAATGAATCTAATGTTTGATTTTTAACTTGCCACTGGCGCAAAGAAACCAGTTCAAGAAGTTTCAACTTAGTATCAAGCTGCGTTGGTTTAATCTCAGGTAATAATACTTGAGTGTATTCATACCAAGTTTTATCACTGCTCTTTTCTTCTTCAGAATAAGCATACCAACTCGTCATACAGAGTAATATGCACATTAGTTTTTTCATTACACTCTCACCTTTTTCTTATTTATATAGACGTACTAACCATTACGAATTGCGTTATGGTAATAACTAACAGTACACCATACAAATAAAGTACATAAAAAAACCACACTAATTATATTAATGTGGCTTTAAATTGTGCTTATATTTTTGATTAACAGTTATAGAACCATACTTGCAAAAATAAATCCGAACACGATGCTGAAGATCATACTTAATAGACCTGGAAGCATAAAGCTGTGGTTAAAAATGTATTTACCGATCTTAGTTGTACCTGTACGGTCGAAATCAATAGATGCGATAATCGGACCATAGTTAGGAATAAAGAAGTAACCATTTACAGCAACAAATGTTGCGATAATAACTTCTGGTGGTAAGCCTAATGCAATACCTACAGGTACTAATACTGCCGTTGTTGCGCCTTGGCTGTTTACCATTACCGATAAACCAAACAGTGCAAAAGCAAATGTCCATGGTGCGACTTCAACTAAGCCAGATACCGCTTCTTTCACCATGATGTCATGGCCTGCGATAAACGTATCACCTAACCATGCAATACCAAATATCGCTACGATAGCACGCATACCAGCATGGAAAACTGAACCTTGTGTTATTTCATTTCCATCAGGCTTACACAGTAAAATAATTAAAGCTGCCATTGCTAACATTACGATTTCAATAGTATGAGCCATCCCCATTGGAGACCCATTGAAATTAGGACGTAATGAAGGGAATGCCCCCATAATAACCACGGCGAATGCACCAAATAGGAATAATCCTACCGCTTTTTTCGCTTCTGGTTTAATTTCAATTTCTTCTACTTTTACTTCTTGTTCCATTTCCTTACGGAACGCTGGATCTTGCATACGACGTTGGTATTCAGGATCGTCTTTTAGCTCTTTACCAATCTTGTTAACAATAACGCAAGCTAGTGCTAAACCACAGAATGTGCCCGGAATCGTTACCATTAATACATCAGCTAAAGTAATTCCTTGTGGCTCTAAAAAGGCAACAACAGCGACAACCGCAGCAGCAATTGGACTCGCTACAATTGCAAATTGAGAAGCAATTACTGCCATTCCAAGTGGACGTTCTGGGCGAATACCACTACGACGGCTTACTTCTGCAATAACAGGTAAAACTGAATAAGCTACGTGTCCAGTACCAGCTAAGAAAGTAAACATGTACGTCACTAAAGGGGCAATAAAAGTAATATGACGAGGATTTTTACGAAGAATATTTGAAGCAATTTTGATTAAATATTCAAGACCACCAGCAGCTTGCATTGCTGCAGCAGCAGCTACTACTGCCATGATCATCAACATTACATCAATAGGCGGACTTGTCGGTTGTAAACCAAAAACAAAACTTAGTATGGCTAAACCAATACCGCCCATAACACCTAAACCGATACCACCAATTCGAGCACCGATTAAAATACATACTAGTACGATTAAAAACTCAATTAAAAACATATCAATCTCCCTGATGATAGCTTTTATATAATAAATTTTTAAATTGCTACGTTATTCGTCTGCAATTTAAACTCCAAAATCGAGCGAATAATAATCGGGTTATTGATTTGATAAATAGTGTTAGATCACACATCACTCAAATTAATTTAAGTTAATGCGAAAACAGATAAATCACTGTAATTAAAGCAGTTTTATTTCACAAAGAGAACACAAATCAAATACTAATTTGGTTATTTTATTTAACAAATAACCAAATTTAGTGAATTGTTACTTTATAAAGAGAAACAAAGATAGTTTGTATTTTCATGTTTTTTTCGATTATAAAAATACAATTGTTCGTCATTAATAATATAGTTAAGATCTGTTTCAAAACCTTTTAGTGAATCCAAATCTTGAACAAAAACTGGAGATTTAGCGGGTTTATAATGCCAATCTATATTTGTATACTTTAGTGATATTTTGTTCTTTTTAACCTTATAGCTCGCATCAATAATAACTTCATACTTATGACGCTCTCCATTTTTGAAAACTAACTCACCGGTTTGAAAAATAGTTAAATTAGATGATGAAGCAAAATAGAGTACATCTTTCTCTGTTATTTCTTGGTATTTTTTATACGGTTCTGAAATGAAATTTTTAGATAATTCATTACATGCCCAACGAGAACCAGCAAGCTCAGTATCATTAAAATTAAATTTATAAAATGCTAATCCCATTAATATAAGCAGTAAAATCAAATTAACTAATCGCATACTAGTTTTGCCCTTTTTAATGCTTCACCAATGATGTGTGGCAAATCATCATATGAAAATTGACTTAACGAATAGTTTCCATTTCTATTGTTATTTTTTGCTTCTATGTATCCTTTTAAGGAGTACGTATCATCTTCATAAATTGAGTCATACATCCTAATGTAAACATTTGCATTACATTCAGCCAAATTCAAAGATTCAATACCAGATTTGATCTTCTCTATATCTGTTTTTTCTTTTGTTTTATTTAACAAATAAAAATCCGTGTTATTAACACTAAAGTGCGCATAATTATTGCTCACTAAAAAGTGTGGTATTGATTTGTACTTTTGGTGCATTACACCAACAATAATCATCGCAACTAATACCACACAACAACTTACTGATTTAACAGAAGGTTTGGTCAATAATTTTTTAAATATTACGTCAGCCGTTTTTCGATTAAACGCTTCTTTTTTATTTATCTTATTGGTAACAGATGATGGTTCTGATTGTTTTTTTAAAGGTTCAACTTCATTCGTGTTTTCAACAATTGTGATTGGTTGTTCTATGGCAAGTAAGTAACCGATTTTACTGACTGTTTTAATCGTTACGTTCTCTGCTTTTAATTGCACTAAATTACGTCTTAAATTTGAAATAACATTCGTTAATGCCTGATCAGTAACAACCATACCCTCCCAGCAAACATTAAATAGTTGATCACGAGAAACACTTTTCCCTTGCTGATCAAGCAATAATCTAAACACTTCATAAGGTAGTGGTCTTAACATTACCTTGTGACCAAACTGGTTTGTTAACGTTCTGCTTTCAGGTTCTAGCACTAAATTAGCAATAATTATTTTATGCATTTAAGCCTTATAGTGAAAAATATAAGTAGAAGAAAAATTGATTGATATAAATGTCATAAAAAACACATCTTTAAATAAGAGGCATTGGTTTCATTTATAAAACTCTGGAGTCTACCTAAAAAAACTAACAAATCAATAATTCTTCGAGCCATCTCACTATTAAGTAAAATAAATGCTTATTAAACATCAAGTTGAAACAAAAAAACCTTCAACAATTTTAGTTAAAACAAATAAGAAAACAAACAAAAAACAAATGTGAGTTTTCCATTTAGATTCTATAAGCAGCTTTCTTAATAATACCCCTTACTTTTCCTTCCCAATTTATATAATGAGAATCCCATGAAAAAAATCGCACTTTTATTGGTATTATTTTCAGCATGTTCTAATGCTAACGATAACATTTCAGGCTTTTACCTAGGTGCAGGCTTGGGTGCAACCACTTTTGATGATGGTGGCGCATTTGATTACACAGGCGCTTCTATCAATGCTGATGATTCAACCCTTAAATTCATGGGTGGTTACCAATTCAATCGCATCGTTGCTGTTGAGCTTCAATACACAAAATATGGTGACATCAATGTAAACCATCCTACTGCTAAAGCAGTTGGTTTTAAGGGGATTGATATTGAATCAACGTCTATTTCACTAGCTGCAAACCTAGGTTATACATTTGATAGCGGCTGGCGCCCATTTGGTATCGTTGGTTTAGGTTCATTAGAATCATCAACGAATGTATTAGGCCACTCACTTAGCGAAAATAATACATCTTTCCATTACGGTGTAG
Source organism: Aliivibrio sp. S10_S31 (assembly GCF_014694495.1). NCBI lineage: Bacteria > Pseudomonadati > Pseudomonadota > Gammaproteobacteria > Vibrionales > Vibrionaceae > Aliivibrio > Aliivibrio sp. S10_S31. The sequence goes on from NZ_JAAUWR010000001.1 coordinate 73,438, forward strand.
GTGTTGAATATGCCCCAAAAGCACTAAGTGGATTGGCTTTCCGTGTTGCTTATGAAGGCGATATGTTTATTGAAGAAAACGTATATCAGGATTACGGTCATTACAGCTACTCTGATGACTACGCAATGAACATTGGTACTTTTTACGCAGGTGCAACTTACAAGTTCTAATCTAATACGTATTATGAATACAAATCAAAACGGGTAGCTTTTAACTACCCGTTTTTTATTTAATTAAAAGAATGTGGTTTATTTTAGATTTACCGCTTTTTCTGATAAGTCTACTTCATCACCACTCACCGCTTTCTTTGTTAATAACTTACTAATAGCAATGGCTGCGAATACAGGTAAGAACCAACTTGCGTGCGCTTCAAACAGCGGTACATAGTCATTTAACAATGTAGCCAATGATTCTGGTAATAAACCAAGAATATGCAAGGCATCTAAACTACCAAATACAAGCGTTATACATACAATTGCTACATACGCCGCTAAATTTTGTTTCGTTGTCGGTACAAACAATGCGGTTAAAACAAGTGCAATGGCTATCGGACAAAGGATCAGAATGGCAGGTAAGCTGATAGCTAAAATTTGCTCTAAACCAAAGTTAGCAATAACACCAGTAAGTACCGTTACGATGATCGCAGTCACTGCAAATGGTGAACGAAATGTCTGTTGATAATATTCAGCGCATGCATTGGTTAAACCGACAGTAGTAGTTAAACAAGCCATAATAATAATGCCAGCCAATAAATACTGACCTAATGGGCCAAAGATCTCTGCAACATAACGAGTTAGTAGCTCACCACCATTCGTTGCCCCTTCTGAAATAGAAGCAGAAGTAGCGCCAACGTATGCCATAGCTAAATAGCATGCAGACATCAAAAGAGCATAAACAAACGTTACTTTAAGCGTTGCATGGAAAATCTCTTTTGGTGACTCACACCCTTTATCTTGAATTGCTTTGATAATGATCCAACCAAAACCGACTGCTGCAATGGCATCCATTGTCATGTAGCCTTGAATTAAACCACTCGTCACGGCTTTGTATTGATAATCAGCACTCGGTGTATTGAAAGCGCCTAAAGGCGTGACAATAGCTGCAACAGCTAAAGCGGCCAACATTAGTACAAGTAAAGGTGTCATCACCTTACCAATATAATCAACTAACTTTCCACGTTGAAACGCAAGTAATAGTGTTACACCAACAAATAATACCGAGAAAATAAGTAAATGATCGCCTTCAACAAATGGCTTAATTCCCATTTCGTAAGCAACCGTTACTGCTCGTGGCATACCAAATGCAGGACCAATTGCGGTAAACAAAAGAACCCAAAAAGTAATAGCTAATGGCTTAGGTAGTGCCTGTGTTAATTGACCACTGCTACTTAATCTACCTAATACAATTAATGTCAAAGATGGTAAACCAACAGCTGTAAGCAAAAAGCCTAACATTGCTGGTAAGTATTGTGTTCCTGCCTCTAAACCAAGAAAAGGAGGAAAGATGATATTCCCTGCGCCAAGAAACATGGCAAAAGTCATTAGACCAATCGCAAGCAAGTTGTGTTTTTTCAATGTACAAGTCCTCTTTTGCTATTGGGCTATACCCTAGTAGCTTTTATTATGGACCGTCAGATTGGCTGGGAAAATATAAGAAGGAGTTTGACTATTCTCCGTCAGCCCGGCTGACGGAAGTGCCGCCAGCCTAGTTAATAATCACTAGAATGACTGCAATAATTGTTGATGTTACACGCGACACAGATCCGAGCATCATTTTGCACAAAGCAGCAGATTGTTGGACTGTTAGAGAAAGCATGGAAAATTTCCTAGTTATTTATCGTGGTAACCAAATCAATATATAAGTAATAACTCTCATTGTAAACACTGTTATAGTTAAAAATATTATTATCTCAACAATGGTTAGTTGTCTTATCTATATATGAAATATAAAAAGCCAAGGATTTAATGCCTAATATCCAATCCTTGGCTTAATTATGGTAACCATAAATTATTCAGGTTTAAGCGCTAAAACTTCGGTAATGTCTTTATCACTATGACGCTCTGGAACTTGTTCCCATGGTTCTCCCCATGTTCTATTCACCACTCGTCCACGTTGGACACCTATTCTCGCTAATATTATTTTTGCCCAACGTTTCACATGAACATAACTATCTACATCCAAAAACGTTTCTGCATTATATAAATAACCAAGGACCAAGTTGCCATACCACGGCCAGATAGCCATATCAGCAATAGTATATTCATCTCCCGCAATATATTGATTCTTAGCCAACTGCTTATCTAACACATCTAACTGACGTTTTACTTCCATCGTAAATCGGTTAATTGGGTATTCAAATTTCTCTGGTGCATAAGCATAAAAATGCCCAAAGCCACCACCAAGATATGGTGCAGAACCATGTAACCAAAATAGCCAGTTCATCACTTTTACGCGCTTTTCAGGAGCTTCTGGTATAAAGGCATTAAATTTTTCAGCTAAATATAACAAGATAGAGCCAGATTCAAAGATCTCAATTGGCACTTCTCCAGAAGAATCAACAAGAGCTGGAATTTTAGAGTTAGGGTTTACATTAACAAAACCAGATGAGAATTGATCGCCTTCACTAATTTTAATTAAATGCGCATCATATTCCGCTTTCTTTATTCCTAGCTCTAGCAACTCTTCAAGCATGATTGTCACTTTTTGTCCGTTTGGTGTTCCCATCGAATAAAGCTGTAAATCATGTTTACCTACTGGTAGCTGCTTTTGATGTGTAGCACCTGAAACCGGACGATTAATTTTCGCCCATTCACCACCGCTTTCACTATCAAAGGTCCACACTTTAGGTGGGATATATTGTTGTTCCATACTGACTCCTAAAAATGATTATAAATATTTATTATTTAGTGCTTAACACTTCCATCTTGAGAAAAATTTTGTGGATAAAGAGAACGATTAGCCTCTTCATCAAACTCTGATTTAAACTCAACGTTGTTTGCTATATTCCGTGCTTTTTCAACAGCAGGACGACTATTTATCCCATCAAACCAACGTTGAATATTTGGGTAAGGAGCTAACCCCTCTTCACCTAAAACAACCGTCGCTTTATCTATCCAACCCCATGCCGAAATATCCGCAATACTAAACTCATCACCGACAATATATTCACGACCTTCAAGGTGTTTATCCAAAACGTCATAGTGACGCTGTGCTTCAGATAAATAGCGGTTGATTGCATAAGGTAATTTTTCAGGTGCAAAATGACGGAAATGTACCGACTGACCGGAAAATGGACCTAGACCCGAAGCGATAAATAATAGCCATGAAAGCATCTCAGCGCGGTCTTCTGCTTTTCCACCCAGCTTTCCTCTCGTTTCTGATAGGTAAAGTAAAATCGCACTTGAATCAAAAACACGAACTCCATCATCTACGATTGCAGGCGCTTTCCCATTTGGATTAATCGCTCGGTATTCTTTTGTATGCTGCTCACCTTTTAATGTATCTACGGGCATTAACTCAAACGGCAATTCAGTTTCAGCTAAATACAATGCAATTTTCATTGGGTTAGGTGTTTGATGAAAATAAAACTTAAGCATATTGATATCCTTCTAATTACAAAATAAACCAGCATGACAATCGACTGGTTTTCGTTGGCCTAAAAACAATATAACTAGACTTGAACGATCGTTCAAGATAATATTTGAACAAATGTTCAAGAAAGTTATTAAAGGCATATTCTTATGGCTAAAAATTCGAAGTTTGATCGCGTACAAGTTGTTGATAAAGCAGTTGATCTTTATTGGGAGAAAGGATTCCATGGAACATCAATGCGTAATCTTCAAGAAGTGATAGATATGCGTCCAGGAAGTATTTATGCCACCTTTGGCAGCAAAGAAGGATTATTTAAAGAATCACTACAGCGTTACACTCAATCTGGTATTTTGCATTTAGAGCAATGTTGTCAGGAACAAAAATCTCCTTTACTGGGGCTTAAATCATTTATTCATAACATTGTTGTAGAAAAACGCTCTAGTGCGCCAAGTGGCATGTGCATGTTAGTAAAAACGGTCACTGAATTAACAAATGAAAATGAAGAATTGTTAGCTGAAGCAAAACGTTCTTTGAAGATAATGGAGTCTGAGTTTGAAAAGGTATTAAAACAAGCGCAAGAAATTGGAGAAATAGAGGAAGGAAAAGATACAAAACAACTTGCTCAATTTGTTCAGGTACAAATTGCGGGATTAAGAACGTATGCACGTACTGTAGATAGTGATCTTCCATTACAGAACATGTTGGATAATATGTTTAGTCATTATCCATTCTAAGTATCATTACTTGTGTGAAACAATACTTATCCGAACATATAAATGATCGGATAGTAAAATATCAGCACATATAAACTACGATGGAGTAAAAGTTATAGTGAGGGTTCCCTGTGCATTCTTTTTTCGTTATACAGCGCATATGCCATATAAGCCACAATAAATACGTTAATAAAAAAGACACCAATACCTAATAAATTTGTATGAAAAATCATTTCATAAATTTCAAAAGGTAAATAAATCGCTCCGCTAACCAAAGCAAACCATTCAGTCCATACAAGACCTTGCCATAGACCATAAGCTTCAACTAACCGAATTGCAGAATAAACTAATGCACCAATAGCTAATAACCCCATTCGCGCATCGGTTAATCCGCTAGCAGCATGAATAAAAATACTAGGAAGGTGCCCTGCCGGATTCAAATGTAAACGACTAACGATATTTTCAGCAAGTTGACGCATATTATGACCAGCAAGAACATGCAAACCAAATCCAACCAAAAGAGATGCTATACCTTTACAAGCCTCTAATATCGCAACAGCTCGCAACCCTTTTTTTACTACTTTCATGTTTTTCTCTTTTATAACGATGAACACTGTTTATAGACAACAGTGGTTAACAAGAGTCGAAGTATCTGCCTTTATCTTCAGCTTTAAAAGTTATTTTAATATAAAAAAGCCCTGCTTGAGCTTTATCAAACAGAGCTTTATATTTTCAATAAAACTAGCATGTTACAAAAAGAAGATGTAAATAGACAGATTTTACAAACTTTCAGCAATATTGACAGTATGAGAAATTACACTAGTCCCTTTCCCGATATCTCCGTGCCCAGGAATAACCAATTTAGTTTCAGGGTATTTTATTAACACATTTTTGGCTGATTGAGCCCATTGAGCGAGGTCTGCATCGCCTGTCCAGCCAATGGTGTTCACCTCATTCGCTCGCATTAGGCATCCACCTAATAACACTTTTTCTTTAGGAAACCACACAACAGAGTTATCTTTTGAATGTCCTGGTCCCGGATAAAAAACCTCAATTTTATTATCCAATAAAACAGATTCCTGAGCGTCTAACTCATGATTTGCCGCTTTTTTATTATCTCTAACAAGCAGTGTATTGGTTAATTTTGTAGCATAAGTATCAAACCCATGTTCTTGCAAATATTCTAAACCACCCGTTTGATCTTCATGAAAATGTGTAAATACTGTTTTTTTAAGCGTTAAATCTCTGTTTTCAATCCATGTCATCAATTGAGGCATATTTTCAGCATTCCATGGAGTATCAATGAGATACGCATCTTTACCATCTATATAAATCAATGAGTTAGCATCAATAATAATTGGGTTATCCGGACTTTTTAAATTTTTAAATTCTCGAAATGACTTAACCAAAAAAATATTGGTCGTGACTTCTTCAAATTGAAGAGGCTTAAGCATTGGTGCAGACAAGGTATTAAAACTAACAAAAGCAACGACTATACCCGTAATAAACTTAAACATGAGAGACTTTCCTTTTTCCTCATTACTGTAAAATTCAACAATACACGTATTATCGAACCAAGTGTTAATGCAATGTAAAAACAATCATTTCCTTCACTATGTATTAATAATTAAATTCAAAAAGCAATTTTGTACAATATCACTCTATCTCATTGAATTAATCTAATAAAAAATACAAATGGATTAGTACAGAATGATGGATCAAAATTATTTTTGGCTTAGAGATAATAACGATATCAGCACGGTTGCTACGCTTGGTCCTAAGAGTTCGAGCAGTGAAGCCGCCGCCAACTATTTTTCTACTCTTATCAACCGACCATTAAAAATACTGCTTTTCGATACATTCGAAGAAGCGTCAGATTATGTGGAGTTAACCGATAGCGCTGCCTTATTGGTTGCAAATGCATATCAAAAAACTGACTTTTTCTATATGAACCCAAAGACATTACTTTCTGGTTCCTTCTTTTTCTCTCCCCCTGCTTATCATCTTTGCTGTAAAGACATAAATGCACTACAGCAAAAAGTAAACAATAACGAAGTCATCAATATAGATACACATCATGCGCCACTTTCTCGCTTAGATGACTTGATAAAAACAGCCAACCCAAGTGTTATCGATTTATCAAACGCTCGCTTTAACATCCGTCTTTCAACGTCAACTAGTCAAGCTGCTATTCATGTTGCTGAAGGACATTCTGATTGCTGTCTTGTTAACTCTGATTCAATCGCCCTATACCAATTAAAGAAAATTTCCGCGCCCCTAACAATAAATATGACATGGGCACTTTTTATAAAAAATCAACAACGTCAAAAGGAAGAGGCTAAATGGACAACCACAAATGTGTACTCGTAATAGATAAAGCTCTGCCACAAGGGTTAATTGCGAATACCGCGGCCGTTCTAACATTATCGCTAGGTAAATTGCATCCGGAACTGATTGGTGCTGATAACGTCAATAAAAATGGGGAGATCCACACAGGGATCACATCGATTCCAATCCCTATATTGGCAAGCTCTTCTCATAAAATAAAAGAAATAAGAGCATCTTTAAAAGAAGAAGCCACATTAATTGATTTTTCTAATGTGGCGCAAACAACCAAAAACTACCAAGACTATTCAGAAAAACTTGCCGCAACAAAACCTGAAGATATTGAATACCTTGGTATTGCTGTTTATGGCACAAAAAAAATCATCAATAAACACACAGGAAACTTGGGGTTAATAAGATGAGTATAATGAATAATATGGTACTAATTTCAGGTCAACCTTACCAAAGAGGGTCGATTTTAAGTTCTGATGAGCAACCAATAAAAACCATCTCACTTTCTCCATTCTTTATGGATATACACCCTGTATTAAATAAAGATTATCGTGTATTTATTGAGCAAGGTGGCTATACAGATCCTAGTTATTGGTCAACGACAGGATTTAAATTTATTCAAGAACACAATATTACTAAACCTTTATACTGGAATGACCCCAATTGGAATGGGGATAAAAAACCAGTCACTGGGATCAGTTGGCATGAAGCTCAAGCTTTTGCTTGTTTTGTTGGTAAAGAGCTTCCAACTGAATCGCAATGGGAATACGCGGCAAAAGGAAATGATAACCGTATGTATCCTTGGGGAAATACAGAACCTGATTTAAATATCGCGAATTTCGCTCCCGATTGTGAACCAGTTGAATTTAATCGAAGCTCAACAGATTGGGACGCCCACCCTCAAAATCGGTCCCCTTTTGGTTGTATCGATATGGGAGGAAACCTTGCAGAGTGGTGTTTAGACAATTATTTACCGAATTATGCATGGGATGATAACCATGTTGATCCACTTTGTATTTTAGACATCTCATTTGATCATGTTGTGAGAGGCGGTTCAGGCTTACACGATGAAAATTATATGCGCAGTACCAGCAGAGATAATTATCCTCCAACAGTAAGAGACAATATTGTTGGTTTCCGTTGTGTAAAAAACATTACAGAGTAGGTTATGAGGTTGTATGGAACAGTTTGAAAAGACCCCTTTTATTGAAAAAAAACCGTCGTCTCTAAGATATTATCAAGAAGGGCCACAAGAAACGCATGAAAATGCACCCAAGGTATTAAAAGTCTTTTTACCTAATGCAAGTAAACCGTTAGAAATCACATTAGATGAACTTAAAAACATAGCACCAATCACTGAGAATCGCCGTGTTGTGTGCGTATGTAATTGGAGTATTCGTCGCACATGGACTGGTGTACTACTGTCTGATGTAATGAAATATCTCGACATCGATCCGAACAAATACACTGGCCATTTTTTAAAGCAATTAAGCTTTGGTACAGATAAAGGACAGTACGATTCGACACTGTCTTATTCACAAGCCATAACAAATCGAGCGATGTTGGTTTGGGATGTAGATGGAGAGCCATTAAGTCTTGAAGAAGGATACCCTCTCCGACTAATCGACTTTTCACTCTATCGATATAAAGGGGTTAAATGCCTTTCTGAATTACACTTCACCACCGAATTTAACTCGGGCTTTTGGGAAGCCAAAGCAGGATATTGTAAAGAAGGGAAAATCAAAGCAAAACGCTACAAAATTGTTGATTTACAAGAGCACCGTTTCATTGATGGAACCGGTGAGGTCACTGAATTTTAAGGACAAATGATGACTTTATTTCTTGCTATGGCGATGTTCGCCTTGGTTACTTCACTCTCCCCTGGACCTGTAAATATTCTGGCAACCATTACTGGGGCAAATCACGGTTATGTAAGGACTATTCCTCATATTTTTGGCGCTACTATTGGGTTTGTGTCTATTCTTATTATTTTAGGTTTAGGATTAATACAAGCTTTCGATGATTCTCATACCGCAACGAAAGTGCTTAATTATCTCGGCAGTGTTTTCTTACTTTATTTGGCTTATAAGGTTGCGACAAGTGGAAAAACTGAACAAGATGATACGAAAAAAAATGCAGCTCCTACTCTGTTCCAAGGATTGTTATGCCAATGGTTAAATCCCAAAGCTTGGATTGTGTCTTTGTCGGGTGTGACCGTATTTTCTAGTAACGGTGTGATTCCTCTCGAAGACCTCGGGGCATTTAGTGTGATATTTTTTATCGTATGTTACTGCTGTATATCAACTTGGGCCTTATTAGGTCTTACCATTGGAAAGTACCTCGAACACCCTATCCACTATAAATTGTTTAATCGTATTATGGGAGGGTTACTCGCACTAACAGTAGTGTATGTATTCTTTATATCAAAATAATAATGGACGTTATGTTGGCTAATTCTGAACCTCACTTTTTAAGATCATCGATTCTTCCATTTGAGTTACGTTATTCAAATAATTCAAATGCTTGCTATAAAAAACATACACATCAAGAGTTTTCAATTGGTGTAGTAGATAGCGGGATTAGTGAGTATTTCAATCAAAATAAAAAACAAACGATATCCCCTGGTTCTACGGTAATTGTTAACCCAGAAGAAGTTCACTCCTGTAACCCACAGAAAGGAACCAATTGGAGTTATAAAATGCTCTACGTAGAACCAGAGTGGATTGCAAAATTACAATTCCAAATATTAAATCATAACAACAATACATTCAGACCTTTTCAAATAACCCATACTGATTGTCCTTTCATTTATCGAGGTTTCCAATCTTTGGCTCATACCCTCATCGAAGATGAATCCACCATAAAAGTTGAGCAAACCGCCCTCAATTTTTTTTCTGAATTAATTTTAAAAGACACCAATAACCCTTCTCTTAATGTCATTTCTAAAAAAGCAATTGATTGTGCATATCAATATATTTCAGATAACTTTGATAAAAATATTTCTATTTCTGAAATAGCTGAAGTATCAGGGCTAAGTGACTTCTATCTTATTCATTCATTTAGAAAACAATACGGAATTACACCTCATGCTTACCAAATTGTAATGCGGATAAATAAAGCTAAAGCCTTATTAAAAAATGGGGAAAACATTGCATCCATTGCGACAGATCTTGGTTTTACCGATCAAAGTCACTTCCATCGCAATTTTAAAAGTGTTGTTGCCGCTACTCCAAAGCAATATAAACAAAGTTTATAATTTTTACTGCGACTTCTTTGTTGATATATCTCTGCGTTACTGTTTCAATATAGTTAATTAAATAATAATAACATTAGGATTGACCATTCATGAATTTACGTAAGTTATCACTTATGTTATGTGTAACAGCATCTCCAGCAATGGCTCAACTTGCAGATCAAGAAGGCGTCAGTGGTGAAATAGCAATTACCGCGGGTTTTGCTTCATCGACCTCTAACTTCAATACTGAAGGTAGTGATACCATTTCGTCTAGCAATCAGAAACCAACATCTGAAGATAGTTTTCTTGCTTTCCCACTTGGAAGCATCACTTACACCTTTGGTGATGCACTAAATCAGCAAGTATATACAGGTACAAGCCGTCAGGATGTAGCAACGGGTATTGTTGTGTTAGAGGTAGGATACAGATATCAATTTGAATCTAGAATGATCATGGATATCGCAATTCTTCCAACTATTATGTCAAGTGAGACGTGGGAAAACCCATATTTAGTCAATCAATCTAGAACAAAAACAGATGAATCAGGCAATGCATTTCGTTTTCAATTAAAGAACATTGCAGGTTCAAACTTTAGCCTTGATAGTGCCTTTGCAACAAAGGAAGTCGATACCGACACGGTTATCGATGAACTCAAACGCGACGCTAATACGATTTATTTAAAAGGACAATATAGACAACCACTAAGCAGAACCATGCTTGTTATGCCATCCATTATTTATCAATCCTCTTCTGCCGATGGCAAAGCAAATTCATACGACCAATATGGTGTAGAACTCAGCGTATTTAAATTAATGCAAAGACATCAAATTGTATTAACTGTCGGTTATGCTCAGCGTCAATATGAATCGACAAATCCGATTTATAATAAAACACGTGAAAATAATAAACTCAGTTTGTTTGCTGCTTATGAATACAAAAATATCATGGATTGGAAAGATTGGTCGCTCGTAGCTTTTGCTGGATATGGTGCAGAACAATCAAATATCACTTTCTACGATAACTCTGAATACATTATTTCTACTGGCTTAAATTATAAGTTTTAATAAATTACTTAATCTCAGCTGCTGCTTCTTGTGTACACTCCTTTAACCATTTAATTAAAGGAGTCCTGCGGTTTTTACTCGCTACAACAAGCCCTATTTCTCCACCCGGTTAAAATGTAGCTGATGAAAATTGAAGCAAACTTTAAAGAAGTGAAATAGAAAATAATTATTTAAATAATAGCCTTCTGGTTACTAAAACTAGAAGGCTTTTTATCAACAAAATGAGCCGTTATTCATTTAGGTTGCTATAAAACGTTCATCTATACATTTCTTATGTTATGGTTCTTCTCAACAATAAGGAGCCTTATGAACGATTATGAGCTTTTCATAAAAATCAATGACGCAATCCTACTTGAGTTTGATATATTTAAGCCTTGGGAAAAAACAATGCTATTAAGTGCTCAAAATCAAATGATGGATAAATACCCTCTCTCTGAAAAACAAATACAACTATTAAATAAAGTTCTTAACAAGAAAAGACCTAAAAAAACGAAGAAAAAAATAAAGCCGTAGTAGAGTGTATCTTAATATGGCTTTTCAATTTTAATGAAACCGACCTTGGTTAAAATCATCAAATGCTTGTAATACTTCTGCACGAGTATTCATTACAAACGGACCACCTCGAGCAATAGGTTCATTTAATGGCTTACCTGCAACAAGTAAAAATCGAGCTGAAGAGTCATCAGCAACAAGTGAAACTTTCTGACCTTTACCAAGTACTGCGAGTGTCCGCATGTCAACAGTTTGAACTTGATTATCATCACTCTTAATACCCACATTACCTTCAATAACATAAATAAAAGCATTGTGCTCAAACGGTAGACTTTGTTCTAGCATTTGCCCTCTAGGCATATTGATATCCATATACGTAGGATAAACATGAGTATTATTCACCGGACCTTTAGTACCTAAATTTGTCGTACCGGCAATAACTCGTATCTCAGTACCATTATCCCGCTTTTCTAAAGGTGTCGTTTCTGGTGGGAACTCTTGATAAGCAGGTTCAATCATTTTTGATGCTTTTGGTAAATTCACCCACAATTGAAATCCCTTAAGTAAGCCTTCTTCCTGTTCGGGCATTTCTGAATGCAGCACCCCTTTCCCAGCAGTCATCCATTGCACACCACCAGATTCAACTACGCCTTCATGCCCAGCACTGTCTTTATGACGCATTTTACCATTTAATAGATAGCTGACAGTTTCAAACCCTCGGTGTGGATGCGTTGGAAAACCGCCGAGATAATCTGAAGCATCGTGACTTTCAAAACAATCCAGCAATAAAAAAGGATCCAGCACGTCTAACTCTTGTGTACCAATAATTCGTGTGAGTTTTACACCATCACCATCTGATGTTTCGACTCCAGAAATGGTTTGCAAAACGGTTCTGTTTTTTTGCATTACTTCAGACATATAAACCTCCTATGACTCGCTTTTCTTAAGGTTATCTAGCGCATACGATCCCGCACCTTGCGAAAATATCATTAAGAAACCACCCGCTAAGGCAATATTTTTCATAAAGCTGGTCATTTCTGATTGATTAGAAAAATCAGCATGAAAAAGTAACGCAGATAATGCACTAAAACCTGCCAATGCAAAGGCTGCATATCTCGTTTTCCAACCTAACATCACCGCTAAACCACCAACAACTTCGGTTAAAATAACCAATGGTAGTAACGCTCCGGGTACGCCCATCGCTTCCATATAACCTTGCGTCCCTTCATATTGTGCAATTTTACTTAAGCCCGATGTAACAAATATTAGAGATAAAAAGAAACGCCCTGTTGGTGCTGCCAGTTGTTGTAATTTGTCCATGATTTTTCCTTTTCATACATTAAATTAGACATAAATCATTCATGTCTCATCGCTTGATATAAAGAATAGTCATTGAAGAAATGTTAATAAATAGCAATACTGAGGAAACACTGTTCTCATTTAGAGAACAATAACTAGGTAAGGGGATGGTTATGGGACAATTAGAAAGCATGCGAATTTTTATAACAGTCGTTGAAACTGGCAGTATTACCAGAGCAGCAGAACGTCTTAATCTTGCCAAATCAGCCATCAGTAAACGTCTTAGTGAGTTAGAGCAACAACTCGGAGTGAAACTACTTAATCGAACAACCCGAACATCAAGTTTGACTGAAGCAGGCCAAGTTTATTTGAATAAATGTAAATTAATTTTAGATGAAGTGGACGATTTACATTGTCATATATCATCAACTAACAGCAAATTAAATGGTGTATTAAAGCTAGCTGTTCCATTAACTTTTGGACTCAAGCACCTCGTCCCTGCCCTCGACAATTTTGCAAAGTTACATCCAGATTTAAAATTAGATATCGATTTTTCAGATAAAAAAATAGATTTGGTTGAAGATAGCGTTGATTTAGCGATTCGAATTGGCTCTTTGAGTAATTCTACTTTGCGAGCAAAACCACTCGCCCCTATCCATCATGTATTATGTGTAAGCCCAGATTACCTAGCGAAACATGGTCATATCACAACACCTAGTGATCTAAAGTCTCATAAATTATTAAGATACAGTCAGCAACCGCTGTCAGGTGTTGAATTAATAGATAACAAAAACAAAACAATGACCGTTCCGATGGAAAGCTTTTGCATCGCAAATAATGGGGACTTTCTAAAAACAATGGCGGTATCTGGGCATGGTGTATTATTCACACCCAAATTTATTGTTTGGGAAGAGTTAGCAAATGGTTCCCTAATACCAATAATGACCGATTATCGCTTTAACTCTATCAAGGCTTATGCCGTTTATCCAGAGACCCGCTACCTGCCTCGAAAAGTTCGAATGTTAATCGACTTTTTAAGTGAATATTTTGGTAACGAGCCCTACTGGGATAAATAATTAAGCTAAATTAATACAGCACCATCGCTAAATAACCGAGTACAAGAACAATCATTGATGTTAATGCATAAGGAACAGGGTAGCCTACTGCAGGCATATCGCTTTGGCATTCATCTTGAGCGCCTTTCATTGCAGGTGTGCTATTACGTCCACCTGCACATGCACCAGCCAAAATTGCAGGGTTCATTTTTCTAACGTATAAACCATAAATCCACGCCAATAATGGTGGAAGTAGAGCTGCAACTAACCCCAAACCTGCAATCTTAATCACAACAATACCTTGGAAAGACGCTAATATCTTAGGGCCCACGGTCGCGGCCAATACCGCAACAAAAAGACTCAAACCGATATCTTGTAAGAAGCTACGAGCCCCTTCACTCATAGGTCCACCAAAAGCAGGATTACGAGTACGTAAGAATGAGAATATGATCCCTGTTAACATACAACCTGCTGATGTACCTAAAGCAAATGGGATCCCTCCTAGCGTAACGCTAAAGTGGCCACATACGTAGCCAATCAATAGAGAAAGCGCCAAATAAAAGGTCTCTGTTAATGTACTCTCCACAATTGGGTTACTGTTCAGTTTCTTACCCGCTTGTTTAACACACCAGTCTGATCCAGCAACACGAATGACATCACCAATTTCAACGACAGTTTGAGGTAAAATAGGAAGTTGATGCCCTTGTCTAAATAAGGCCTTCATATAAATACCAAAACCGACTTCTTTGCTAATTTCTTCTATTGTTTTACCCGTATATTCAGATTTACCTAAATGAATATCCGCCACTTCGATATCAACATTACGTGCTCTTGGTTCATCGATCTCAACACCAACCGTTGATTCTCCTCCTTCGATCAAAACATGATAGTCGCCACGAATACCAATAACATCACCAAGTTGAAGTGTTGGATTATCAGAGGCTTCAAAGACATCGTCACCACGAACGACTTTAAGAATGGCAGCATGAGGGTAACGATGAAATAACGTTTCCACCTTTTGACCAACCAACTCTTGGTGATCAACACGATAGGCTCGAATATCCAAAGGAAGCACACCTAAATTCGAGAAACCATTGGTACTTGGTAACGCCTCGGTGTCCCCACCGGCACCAAATTCAGCTTCGGCGTCTTTACCAGCTTTAACCGGATCAACACCAAACATAGCTGGCAGATATTTAATAAGTAGGATAATAAATACACTAGATAAAATATAACTGATCGCATAACCTGCGGCGATATTGGCACTTATCTGATCAAGTGTCATACCTGCTGGGGCTTTAACGGCTCCTGAATTAATCGCAGATTGAGCCACTCCCATAACAGCAGTTACTGTATAACTTCCTGAAATGATCCCCGCAGCATAACCCGGTGCTAAATCTAATAATTTTGAACCAAAGAAGACGATAAGAAAATTACTGAAAACGACAATAAGTCCAATAACAACAAAATCTAAACCACCTCGTGCCAAACCAGAGAAGAATTGAGGTCCCACTTTCATACCAATTGCATACATGAACATCATCAAGAATATGTCTGAGACTAATCCCGGCGCATTAATATGTAAGCCATAAATAGAAAACGCAAGTAAGGCAATAGCGACACCAACCACTAGAGTGCCTGCTGTTGAGCCTAAATTAACGCCTTTAATTGTGACTTTTCCTAAGGGATAGCCAATGGCGATACTTAAGAAAAGAAAAACAAAAGGATTGTGAGCAATGTAAGAGAATAGAAAACCAAAAACACCAGTCATATCATGAGCAGCTTGGTTTTCGATAGTTTCAGCCAAAGCTAATCGGCTGAATAAAGCAATAAACAACAAAGTAAATAATTGAATCCAACCTTTGGAGCGAATCCAATTAAATGGACGACCTATTTGACCGATATTCATAATTATTTCCCATATTTTAGGAAAGAAAGATCCTCCATTTATTAAATAGAGGATCTAAAAACAACGTGAATTAATGTAAGAAATTAGCTGTGATTAAAGCCTGAAGATTCATGGCTATCACTGCTATGAGAGATCGGGTGTTTTGCAAAAAACTCAACGCAATGTTTTAAGTCCGCAACCAATAAATCAGCTTGATCTCGACTGAATCCATGACGTACTAAAATACGCATAATGACTAAATCTTCGCGTTTTGGTGGCATTGCATAAGCCGCAATTTGCCAACCACGAGAACGAATTCGATCCGATAGGTCAAACAAATTAAAACCAGGTTCGACGCCTTCCTTCAACGACCAACTCATTGCTGGAATGCCACCTTTACCATCATAGATAATCTCAAACATACCCAGTTTTTCAATTTCAGATGACAAATAGACAGCAGTGTCGTAACACGCTTGATGGATTTTACGATAGCCTTCTTTACCTAAACGTAGGAAATTGTAGTATTGCGCTACAATTTGGCCTCCGGGACGAGAGAAGTTCAATGCAAAGGTCGGCATATTGCCACCTAAGTAGTTCACATTAAAAATCAGATCTTCATGCAAGGCTGACGCATCACGCCATATTACCCAACCCACACCCAATGGACTCAAACCAAATTTATGGCCTGAGGCATTAATCGATTTAACTCGAGGAAGACGGAAGTCCCATTCTAAATCAGGATCACAGAATGGAGCTAGGAAACCACCACTCGCCGCATCAATGTGCATTGGAATATCTAAACCCGTCTCTTCTTGTAACTTATCAAGAGCTTCATGTACCGCTTTGACGGGTTCATATTGACAAGTAAAGGTCACACCAAGTGTTGGAACAACACCAATGGTATTTTCATCACAACGTTTAATCACTTCTTCAGGCGTCATAATCAAACGGTCGCCTTCCATTGGGATCTCACGTAACTCAATATCCCAGTAACGTGCAAATTTGTGCCAGCACACTTGAACAGGGCCACAGATCATATTTGGCTTATCTGTTGGTTTGCCAAGTTTTTTCATTTTTTCTCGCCAAGCCCATTTTAATGCCATACCACCAAGCATTGCGGCTTCACTTGAACCCGTAGTTGAACAACCCAGTGTATTTTCTGCGTCTGGCGAATTCCATAAATCCGCTAGCATATGCACACAGCGAGCTTCTAATTCAGCAGTTTGAGGATATTCATCTTTATCGATCATATTTTTATCGATACATTCATCCATTAATTTATGGACTTCATCTTCAACCCAAGTTTGGCAAAACGTTGCTAAGTTCTGTCGAGAATTACCATCCATCATGAGCTCATCATGAATGACTTGGTAGGCATGACGTGGGTCATGTTCTTGTTCAGGCATTTTATATTTTGGCATGGATAACGAAAGGTCAGCTGATGAATAAATATCATCAAGGAGATCATCTCTGACTGCGTTTTTGGAATGAAGAGGCATACGTTTTAGCTCCATTGAATTGAACATACAATAAGAATACAAACTGTCGAATTAACTAAATTCGGCCTTAATTAATGAGCAATTTACAATACTGTCAATTAGTTACTCATTAATATTTAGTTACATTTCTAGACCCTTTAATGACCATTGTCAACGTTCTTTCACCGCCTTTTTTAGAGCATAACTGTCTTTAAAATGATAATTAGTATCATAAATGCCACACTATTTCTGACAAACCAGACAGTTTAAATTCAATGTAAAAAGACAAATAATGTCTACTTTTGAGAGCGAATAATCTCGTCGTCCACCCACTTTAATAATTGTTTAATTGCCTTAGATAAAATCTGATTTTGACGAACTATATAACCTAAACTTGTTGTTGGAAATTCAGGTAACGGCGTTACTTTTGTTTTAAGATCTCGCTTTGGATGAATAGAAAACTCAGGCACAATCGCTACACCAAACCCTGCTTCAGCCCAGTCAATTTGAGCATCGACACTACCTACTTCCATGATTCGATATTTAGGTAATTTCAACGAAGGTAATGCCAAGTCTAACAAGTCTCTCGTTCTAGTGTCGTGCCCTAACAAAATCAAAGTGGGTTCTTCATCCAAAACAATTGTAGGATCCAAATGTGCTTGTTGCCACTCTTCAAGGTGATTACCTAATGCACACCACTTTATTTGCTGCAATTCGGTAAAATGCAGAGGTTGGCTCTCTTTTTGAGCAATAACAAAACCCAAATCAGCCTCTGCACTTTTTACTAACTCAGATGCCTGTGAAGATGTGGTATTAAGCAATGAGAAATCAATTCCTGGAAATTCTTGCTTAAATAATTGAAATGGCCCTATCAATAATAAACGCGAGATAATATCGCTTGCTGCTATGGTTAACGTTCCTCGACTCAAATCATTAATCGCATTCAAATCCGCTTGGCATACTTGCAACTCCATTAACGTATTTTGACTCGTCATTAATAAACGATTACCTGCTTCCGTTAAATGAAAAGGATTTCGCTCTATCAATTTAACGCGAGTTGCCGACTCTAACTGTTTAATATGCAAGCTAACATTGGGCTGAGTCATATGTAACGCTGCCGCTGTTTTACCAAAATGTTTTAATTCAGCCAATGTCACGAAGGTTTTCAGCCAATGAAGATCTAACATGCTCATACTCTCTTTTTGAATATATTTCACTCAATATGATATATGGATTTCTTATCAAGTCGATAATTATAATTAATTTCTCATATTACAAATCTGATATTAGGATGGTGTCTTAATCATTAAGGAGTTTGTGTTATGCCGTCTATTGTTGTTGTTGGTGCTAATTGGGGCGATGAAGGTAAAGGCCGCATCGTTGATTTTCTTGCTGCTGAAGCGGCTGCAAGTATTCGTTTTCAAGGTGGTAATAACGCCGGTCATACAGTGGTAAATGACTTTGGTACCTTTAAACTACACCAACTTCCAAGCGGTATTTTTAACCCAAACTGTACAGCGGTTCTTGGCCCTGGCATGGTTATTAGTCCAGCTGCATTAAGTGAAGAAATTGCTGAAGTAAAAGCCGCAGGCATCGAAGTTAAAATGCACATTTCTGATCGTGCAACACTTTGCCTTCCAATCCATGCACTTGAAGATACATTAGAAGAATTACGTTTAGGTGATGGCGCTTACGGTTCAACTCGTCAGGGGATTGCTCCTGCATACGGCGACCGTGTTATGAAAAAAGGCATTCTTGTTGGTTGGCTAAAACAACCTGATGTACTTCTTGAACGTATTAAATTCATGCTTGATTGGAAAATGCCACAACTTAAAGCGCTTTACCCGACTTGTGATTTCAGCCAAACCGCTGAAGAAATGACAGAATGGCTATTAGAAGTAACAGCACCTTGGCGTGAATTTATTTGTAATGTGACTGAACCGCTAAAAGTGATGCAGAAAAACGATGCAAATTTATTGTTTGAAGCACAACTAGGTGCAGGCCGTGATTTAGTTTACGGTGAATACCCATGGACAACATCTTCAAATGTTACAGCGGCTTACGCTGGTATCGGTAGTGGTTTACCTGCATTACGCCCTGAACGTGTTGTTGCTGTTGCGAAATCATTCAGTTCTTCAGTTGGTACAGGTACATTAGTTACAGCAATGGAAGAGCAAGATAACTTCCGTGAAGCAGCTAACGAATATGGTGCAGTAACAGGTCGTCCACGTGACATGGGTTACTTTGATGCAGTAGCAACACGCAACGGTGTTGAACTGCAAGCAGCAACTGAAATCGCATTAACAAAAATCGACTGCTTAAGTGGCATGGCGGATCTTAGAATCTGTACATCTTATGCTGGTGAACATACTGAGAACCCTATTTGGCCTCAAACATCAGCACTAAGTCCTGTATACGAAAAAATGGAAGCATGGGAAGAAGACATTACAGGTTGTCGTACTTTTGAAAGCCTACCAAAAGCGGCTCAAGCGTATGTATTACGTATTGAAGAATTAATGGGAGTGCCTGTAAGCATGGTATCTGTTGGTCCTGAGCGTGAGCAAATGATCATCCGTTAATCTAACAAAATAATAAAGCCACACATACCTATTTTGGGAATTTTAGGTAGTGTGGCTTTTATAATGACAGTACTTATTTGATTAACTATTTAGCTATAAAAAGCGTAAACAATAACAAAATGGAACACAAAACCGACTAAAACAGGGACTGATGTTCGCTTTGCAACTTCAAATGGACTTAACTTAGCCCCCGTAGCTGAAGCAATAACAACAGCAGAAACTGGCGACATTGCTCGACCTATTGCTGAGGCTTGTTGCATTGGCATTAGCATTGCCGCTGCGTTGGCTCCCATACTGGAAGCTATAGTAGGAATTAATTCAACAAACGCCAAGAATGGCGCATTCCCCGACCCCATGATTACCGCAGCCATTAACGTCACTACAGCAAAAACAAACGTCATCGCTACACTTGGTAAACCCACTGATTTAGCCATCATGATTAGGTTGGTAATCGCTCCTGTCGCTTGAATTCCATAAGCAAAAACACCAGCAGCAACTAATAATACAACCACACTGCTAAATGCACTCCCCATTCCTTTTGAGAACACATTGAAACCATCAAAAACCGTTTTTAAACTTCTTTTCGTTATGCATTCACACAGCATGGCAACAAACATTGAAACAAATACAATCGTCGTCACATCCATATTGATCGTTGAAATGACTAATTTAGAAAACACAACAGCCATAATAATGGGAAGCAAAGGTAAAATGACATAATAGCTAGGTGCTAACACTTCTTCCTTTTGTGTCTGTTCAATTGATGCTTGTTCGAACTGTTCAGGATGCTTTTTATCAACCTGTGTCTGCCAAATAACATGCATGATGCCGATAACCACCATAGTTGCTACCGAAGTTGGAGCTTGATAATGAGAAACATAACTCATCAAGTCCATACCTAAAGCTTCACTTGCACGTATTGCATCGACACCTGTTGGGGTAAAACTTACGGCTAATGAACTAGCAATAACCGCCGCAGCACTGCCACGAGATATGCCTAATCCCAACATCACTGGATAAAGTGTTCCCATCAATAACACACCAAGCCCAGTAGCAGAAGGAATTGCCAGTTGTAAAATACTTGCCATACAGTAAGCAAAAAACAACATAATATTTTTATTTTGAATACGACTTAGTGGCTTAGTGGCTAAACGAACGACAACATCGTTAGCTCCAATATGACTCATATAATCAGCAAAACCGACCAAAGCCATAATCATTAACCCCAGCGCTCCCGCTCGATATCCCATTAAAAATTGTATGTATTTAAACGGCTCGAATCCTGAAAAATTAGTCGATGTAACCGAAGCAGGCAGCATTGGTCCCCAACCAAAAATCCCAGTTGCAAAAATCAATATCATCCCTGACATTAATAAAGTAGGTTCAGCTTTATACCCCTTTAAAATCATCCTTGCCGCAATAACAACAACGATAAGAACAAGTAATAACGAAGCCATGACTACACCTCTTCATGTTTCGTTAAGTTAATAATGATCGTTTTCACGACATTACTTGCAGCAATTAAAGATGGAACAGGAAGGTATTCAAATATAGAGTGAAAGTTATGTGCGCCGGTAAAAATATTAGGACATGGTAAGCCTTTTTCAGACAAAACAGCCCCATCATACCCGCCGCGCATCGGTATAACTTTAGGTTCAATGTCATTTTCCTTATATGCTTCCATTGCAAGATCAACTGGTAGCATAGAGCCTTTTAAGAAGTTATGAACATTACTGTAACGATCACTTAATTCAAGAGTTGCACGGTTATTATTTTCTTCATTGAACATTCGAACTTGTTCAACAATAAAAGCTTTACGGTACATATATCCCGATTCTGTGAAATCACGGATATCCATATTAAGCACTGTTTTGGCTGAATTTCCTGCCAACTTCTTCATCCAGTAATAGCCTTCCCTCCCCTCAGTATGCTCAGGAGTTTCTTTCTCAGGGAAACGTGACATGAATGAATTAGCCAGTAGCAAAGAGTTAATCAAATTACCTTTAGAGTTCATCGGATGCGCAGATTGTCCTGTAAACGTAACTACCGCATTACCTGCATTCCAGTTTTCACATACAAACTCACCAATACCGCAGCAATCCAAAGTGTAAGCAAAATCAGCTCCAAAACCGTCAACATCAAAAGCATTCGCCCCTAAAAGACCTTGTTCTTCATCAGGAACAAAACCAACCTTAACCGTACCATGTTCAACATTTGGGTTATCTTTGAAAAACTGTAACGCATTTAAGATAGCGGCAATGGCTGCTTTATCATCTGCGCCTAATAATGATTGACCGTCACTTACAATGATGTCTTGACCAATATAATTAGTTAGTTCTGGATATTCAGCTAAAGATAAAACAGGTCCTGTTGCGAGAGGAATATCGCCACCTTCATAATGAACCACTTCTGCATGAGTGTCTTCTGTACGTTCAGAGCTGGTATCAAGGTGCCCAAAGAAAGCAACGGTTGGTAATTTTTTTTCGGTATTAGATGGCAGAGTTGCCGTAAGAATAGCGGTATCACGAAGAAGAATATCTGTACAACCTAGCGCTTCTAATTCTTTTTTAACCAGACAAGCCAATTCATATTGCCCTTCACTTGAAGGCATAATGCCTGCCGCCCCATTAGCTTGGTTTGTTGTCGTATTAATCTTTGTGTAACCTAAGAAACGTTCTACTACATTCATTGCTTTAATCCAAAACGATTGATAAAACAACGATATTACAAACTCTCCATCTTATTTAAGTGACTACTCTCTCAATAACCACAATATAAAAATGGTTATTTATATTGCAAAAATAAAAAACACCTTCCAAACCATCTGGAAGGTGTTTATCTTTATTTAAATAATTAATCTACATCATTAATTACTTCAATATTCGGGAAGTTCGCTTCTACACATTTAGTATAATCGCGGAACTTAAATGCCGAATGAGGTGTTTGATAGCCTACTAACTGACATGCGTAAGCTTTACCATCTGGCGTTTCACTTGACCATCCCCAATCTTGCTCCCAGTAAATATTAACTGCTCCAGCGCCTGCAGCATCAAACTGCTTCATGCCTTTACAACCAAGTATTTCGGTATCTTCAATTGGCACACCTAGGTAATTTGCCATTTCTTTGTAATATTTAATACGATTTAACGATTGTGCTACTTCAACACTACCACCACACTCAACACCACCATTAATGATCTGAGTCGTTACACCAAACCCAGGAACTAGGCCATTATTTAAATCTGCTTGGTTTGGTTGCCATGTTCCATCAATAACATGCAACATGCTTGGTTTTGGTGGTTGCGGATAAACAAAGAAAAAGACCGCTGAAGACAGATTTAACCACGTATCTGCCACCATTTCTGGGTTATCTAACAAAGTTCGAACGGTACCAAACATCGCATCAGAAAATGGTCCGTAGTTGTAGTTATAACTTAACTGCTTCGCTCCACGGCCAAAATATGACTTAAATTCGCCGTTATCAAACGTACCACATGGCCATGTTTGCCCCTGCCATACGTCAGGATTACATTCACCGTTATAGCCACCACGCATTTCTTCAGTCCAACCCATCTCACGAACATGGACTAAGCCTTGACGCCACTCAGGCACTTCCCAATGAGCAGTGTGTCCACCGGTCTCTTGAGTAAAGTGAGCAAACATGGTTGCCAGTGACTTCTTACAAATAGCATCAGAATCACGACCATCTTCATAAGTACCACAGAATGCAGGGAATTTTCCTGTTGCCTGTAAGAAATGACGGTATGTGTATTCAGGAGCACGTTTAGGGAATAAGAAGTTCCATGTATTTTCAGAAACAATTTGTTCAATACGTTTTACGTTTTCAGGGTTTGATTCTGCACCAGGAATAATACGTTCAACGGCTTCATTATCTAATGTTGCAATGGATGCTTTTACATCATTCATTACATCAAAATTTGTTAATTCTGCTTCTTTAGCATCCAGTGTTGATTGATTTACTTTATAGTCTCCGCCCGTAGGAGGAACTTCAGGATCAACGGGTGGAATTTCTGGGTCAACTGGTGGAACAAGATCATCTTCGGTAATTTTTTCCCAAGCATCTACCCATGCAGTACCTGTTCCCGGAGCATATGCCCAAGCCGCACCTGAACACCAAGAAGCCGTTACACCTGTTTTACAACGGTATAATTGATTTTCGTTTTGAACAACCTCACCACCTTTGTATTTTTCACCCTCTTTATATTGAGGATAATCTCCTTCAGGTAATTCAACCTCAGGCTCTTCAGGATCAACAACCGGTGGCGGAGGCGTTACACCATCTCCTTCTGAGATAAGCTCCCAAGGTGTATCCCATGGGTTTGCAGCAACATCTGCAGGACTTTGACCCGGGTTTGCCCACCATTTAGCTTCATATATATCCCCATTAAATGATACTTGGCTACCAGCTTGGTAGCTTTGCTCTTGGTTATATATTTCAGCTGCATTTACATAGGCAGAAGTCGCAAGCATAACAGCAATGCACAGACTATTTAGTTTCATAAAATTCCCTTATTTACTTATTATTAGATTTAGCCGGTAACCGACTGATCGGAATATAACAGGGAAATTTAATTTATTATCACTAATAAGACAACATAAAATAACGATTCGTGACTTTACTTCAGTTATTTTTATTATTTAAATGATAATGACCGTTGCATGACAGTATTTTCTAATTTTTAGCTAAATGTCGAATTTTTAATAAATACTGATAAAATTAAACGTAATTGAAATAATTTCACGATACAATTTCGAATTATTTTTGTGCTAAGGAAAAGCAATGAATACCATTCGTTTTGGAGAACAGCTGATCACCCCAACTAAGTTGCTGTGTATCGGTCGTAATTATATTGATCATATTAATGAACTTAATAATTCGATTCCCGATCAAATGGTGGTATTTAATAAACCTAATTCATGCATTACCTCAACGTTATCTTCATTTCATCAAGAGCGTTTGCATTATGAAGCTGAGATTTGTTTCCTAATTAAAGATGAACAATTAAATGCAGTGGCCATTGGGCTCGATTTAACCAAACGTGACTTACAAGCTGAACTGAAAAGTAAAGGATTACCTTGGGAGCGAGCAAAAGCATTTAATGGTTCTGCTATCTTCAGCCGTTTTATACCTATTGATAACCTTAATATCGATGCACTCCAAATCGAATTATTTATTAATAGTATGCGAGTTCAATGTGGCAACGTAAGCCAAATGATTTATTCTCCTGAAACGATTTTAAATGATTTAAAAAGTTATACCCAATTATGTGATGGTGATGTCGTTATGACAGGCACCCCACAAGGTGTTGGCGAAATACATATGGGGGATATCTTTCTTGCTCGATTAAAATTAGATGGTAAGACACTGATTGAAGCTGAGTGGGTTGCAAGATAATAGCCTCCCACTTTTTAACCCTATGCTGAAAATACCCATAAGTTAAGCACTAAGAATACGATCATGCTGATAATCGTTGTCAGTAATACATTCTTTGTTTTCCATGCAATAAATGCTGCAATTAATGCCGCCCACAAATATGGGTTCGACCCAGAAAGCGATAATTCATTGTCAGGCATAAATACAATCGGAGCCCAAATCGCGGTTAAAACTGCAGGGCTTGAATAACTTAATAATCTCTGAGTTTGAGCGTTTAATCTAAGAGGTAATTTGGGTTCTAAAAACAAGTAACGACTTAAAAACACCAATGCCGTCATTGCCAAAATTGATATAAAAATCATCCTCTTTTCCCTCTTAATGTCTCTGTTAAATACCCTGCAACCATACCGCCAATACTCGCTATCATTAAACTGCCTCCAACTGAAAAATACGTCAGTGTGACAGATAAGAGTAAAGCACTAATAACTGATACCAATACTGGGCTATTTTTAATAGTAGGTACAACAATGGCAATAAAAGTCGCCGCTACCGCAAACTCTAGCCCGAACTCATTCAATGAGGGAATATAACTACCCGCAACAATTCCGGCTAAGGTTGCTGCATTCCAAAAGAAATAAAAACTGAATCCTGCACCTAATGCGTACCAACGATTAAATTGTTTCTTTGATTGGTGTCCACATACAGCAAACAATTCATCGGTTAATAAAAAACCAAGAGTTAAGCGCCAACGAAGCGGTAAAGGACTAATTTTATCTCTCATCGATACACTATATAAAAAATGACGCGAGGTAATAAAAAACGTAGTCAGTAGCATAGTCGCTAATCCTGCGCCTGTTTTAATCATCCCCATTGCGACTAACTGTGCTGAACCTGCAAATAAAATCGCAGAAAGTGCCTGACCTTCAAAAGGAGTAAGACCAACATCAACCGCAAATGAACCTGCTAATAATCCCCATGGTAATACTGCAATACACAATGGGATCATAGCTAATGTCCCTTGCCAAAAAAGACGAGAATTGGAACAAGGCTGTATGTCGGTATTTATATTCATAACCTACTCTTTATTAAATCAATTCAGCCTATATTAGAGCTGCATTCCTTTACTTAAGATTGTACAAACTTGCTAAAATAATTTGAGGTATTGTCCAGGGGTTATACCCATCGCTTTTTTAAAATGGCGATGCAAATGACTTTGATCGTGAAAGCCTGCTTCCTGTGCCGTATCAGATAAGCTATGCCCTTGTTTAAGAAGCTTTCTGGCCATTCGCAAGCGAGATTGAATTTGATAACTATGGGGAGGAAGACCAAACGCTTTTTGAAATGATCTAACTAGATGATAAGGACTCAATTCACTTAAGCGTGATAAATCATCTAATGACACGTCAGCTTGAGGAAAATCGTCTAAAAACTCTTTCACTAAATAAAGAGACCTTTGAGCTTTAGATATTGCAGTCTCAATGTAGCGTGTACAGCTATGTTTACACATAAGTTTAACCAAAACACCATAGACTAAGGTTTCCCTTAATAAACGGTTATCTGACTGCTCTAACATGGTAAATACTAATCTAAGTTGGTTCGCTAGCTCTGGATCATAAACTACTGGTTCTGCAAAATATGGGGCACCAAACTGCCCACGGCTTAGCTCTTTACTAATGTTTTCTAATTGTTCAGGCAGTGGATACATCGCTTTATATCCCCAACCACCATCCGTTGCAGAATGCCCACTGTGTATATCATCAGCATTAACTAAGATAATACTGTCTTGCGGTGCTGTGTGATTCCCCCCAGTGCGATAAAAATTTTGCGCACCACGTTCAATCACTCCAATCGTATATCCTTCATGACTGTGACGTGAGAAAGTCTGCTTTTCATAATCAGCATTTAATATTTCAAGCCCCCCAAGCTCTTCTGCTACTTGGTAGTGCGCTATTTCCTTTTTTACTTTCTCATTAGCCATCATTCATCATAAACACATTTATCCTATTTACTAATAGTATATAGTAAGCCCTCTCATTTCTTTTGTACAAAATTGCGCATTGTTATTTTTCAATCCTATTAACAATAACATCTATATTTTTTAATATGTCGCCTTTATATCACCAGACGACTTTTTAATCATGGATCTTACCTCTTCACTACTATAAAATCCGCCCTCTTATTTATAATTCAAAATAAAATAATGATTGATATTACTATTCTTCCAGTTTATTTGACTGCTGTTATTGCCCTCTTATTACTTCCAGGTCCAGATATGCTACTTATTGCAAGTTCAAGCATGAGCTATGGACGAAAAGTAGGATTATTTGCAAGCTTAGGGAATGCAACGTCAGGTATTATTTTGACGCTATTAGCGGCTCTTGGTGTATCAGCTCTTATCGCAATGAGTCCTCTTGCATTAAAGGCATTACATCTTCTTGGTGGTATGTACTTACTAAAAATGGGATGGGATTGCATCCGAGCAGAAGCAGATAAAGCGCCTGAATTAACTGATGGTTCTAAAATGGCGACCACATTTTATCAACGAGCATTAGTAAGTAATCTATTAAACCCAAAAGCACTTGTTTTCTTTGTAATGTTTTTACCTCAATTTGTTTCAACAAACATTACAGCAACGTCTGGAGAGCAGATGCTCGCTCTTGGCCTATTATTAAATGTGCTTGGTTTACTGTTTAATTTACTGCTTGTTGCATTGGTTGGAACTCTTGGTAAATCATTACTTAATAACGTTAAATTTAGAACGTACCAACATAAGTTTATGGGCGGAATATTCATCATTCTAGCCGTATGGATGTTAAGTTCTTTTGTAACCGCATAAAAAAACGGCGAGGTTCTATCCTCGCCGTTTTTATTTCATATCACGTTAAAATGTTAAGCTTTTTTGATGCTCAGCGATAAGATTATCCATCGCGGCTTGAGCTTGCACTTGTTTGTCAAAATAATCCTCATCTTCAGAAATATCTGCCACTACTTCGTAATAACACTTCAACTTAGGCTCTGTTCCTGATGGACGCACGATAATTCGAGCTCCATTCTCAAGATGATAAATAAGTACATCACTCGCAGGTAAATCGATCGATTCAGTTGCCCCATCAGGTAAGTAACGTAACGATGCTTTTAAATCTTCGACAACACCTATCTTCACACCTGCAATGTGTGTTGGTGGATTTGCACGCAAGTGTTCACCTATTGCTGGAGAGTCAGGCTTAAGAGCAATACTTCGTTGTGCATTAATATGAATGCCGTGCTGACGATAAATGCTTTCTAATTGATCCCATACACACTTACCTTGTGTTGCCAATTCCGCCGTTAATTGTGCAAAGGCAACTAAAGCAGATAAACCATCTTTATCCCAAACTTGACTACCAATGGTATAACCAAGCGCTTCTTCGTAAGCGAATAAAAATTGTTTTTCATTCGTCTCTTTTTGCATAGCGACATTCGTTAACCACTTAAAACCCGTTAATGTTTGGAAGTATTCAGCTCCCATCGACTCTGCAATTTTTTTAAGTAACGTTGATGAAACTATCGTATTGCCGACCAGTTTTCCGCTTGCTTCTGTATGCGTTAATAAATAATGTCCAAATAAAGTACCAACTTGGTCACCAGTTAGCATTTTATAACCACCATCAGGTTGTCTCGCAGCGAGTGCAAATCGGTCTGCATCAGGGTCATTGGCACAAGCAATATCAGCATTAACAGAAGCCGCTAATGCTTCCACCATGTCCATTGCGCCAGCTTCCTCAGGGTTTGGGAAGTTTACCGTTGGGAAATTACCATCAGGTTCTCTTTGCTCTGCCACACTAAATACATGGTTAAAACCAGCATCACGTAATAGCGTTTCGGCCATATCAGCCCCGACACCATGCATCGCGGTATAAGCGATAGTAATACTTGATGGATCGGTATGATTAGAAAGCAATTTATTGCTGTTCATCGTATTTCGATACGTTTGGTAGTAATCATCTTTTAACCAAACCAGCTGCCCTTTTTCTTCAGCTTCTGCTAACGACATCATTTCAATCGATTTTGTTGCAGCAATATCGATAACTTGTGCAATACCAGAATCGTGCGGCGGAATAATCTGCGCCCCATTTTCCCAGTACACTTTAAAGCCATTGTATTCTGGAGGGTTATGACTTGCTGTAACAACCACAGCACCAGCCGCATTGAAATGTTTAATACCAAAAGCAACGATCGGTGTTGCTGCCACTTTTGATGTTAAAAATACCTTAATACCAAGCGCGGTTAAAACACTCGCGGTATCATGTGCAAAATGCTTTGAATCATTTCTACCATCGTAGCCAATCACCACACCACGCTGCTTGGCATCTTTAACTTGCTCAATAAGGTAATGTCCCAACCCAGTTGCGGTTTCTTGAATGACTAAACGATTCATTCTATTTGGCCCAGCGCCGACTTTACCTCGTAGCCCAGCCGTACCAAATTGTAAACGTGAATGAAAACGCTCTTCTAGTTCTTGTGTATTATGACTATCAACCAAACACTGAAGCTCTTCACGAGTTTTAGGATCAGGATCTCGCATAAGCCACTCTGTTACTTTTTGCATCATAATATCAACCTCTTAAGCATTATCTTTCTATTGATTCTAAATGATAAACATTATCAATTACTAGAACGCAATCGCTAAACTCTCATAAAAACCAGTACTGAACAAATTATAGCGTTTATACGTATCTTTATATTAAGTTTAATTAAAAACCTTTTTTATCCCATTCTGTCTTGAGAATTCTTAACTCTAAATGGTAGAGTGGAAACAGTGAAATTAAATATAACCTGTTTATTTGTAAGGATATTATATGAAAATCGCAATGTTCAGCACCAAATCTTATGATGAAACATCTTTCAATAGTATCAATCAAAACTATCAGTTTGAATGTCAGTTTTTCAATTTTCAGTTAACTGAAAGCACAGCTCCTATTGCCAATGGAGCAGATGTTGTTTGTGCTTTTGTGAATGACGACTTATCTGCACCAGTATTAGAAATACTAGCAAAGCAAGGAACAAAACTTATCGCTATGCGATGTGCGGGGTTCGATCGTGTGGATCTTGAAGCTGCTAAAAAGTTAGGAATGGAAGTGGTTCGTGTTCCAGCCTATTCTCCAGAAGCCATTGCTGAGCATGCCGTTGGTATGATGATGTGTTTAAACCGTCGCTTCCACAAGGCGTATCAACGTACTCGTGATGCAAATTTTTCTCTTGAAGGCCTTACTGGATTTAACTTTTTCGGTAAAACAGTTGGAGTGATTGGCTCAGGTAAAATTGGCCTAGCAACCATGCGTATTCTAAAAGGATTGGGAATGAATATATTGTGCTTTGACCCATACCCAAGCCAAGTCGCCATTGATATGGGAGTGAAATACACAACTCTTGACGAAATATTTTCTCAATCAGATGTAATCACTTTGCACTGTCCATTAACACCTGAGAATACCCATCTTCTAGATACAGATTCATTTTTTAAAATGAAAGATGGGGTAATGATTATTAACACAAGCCGTGGTGGGTTACTTAATTCAGCCAGTGCAATTGAGGCATTAAAAGCAGGAAAAATTGGCTCACTTGGTTTGGATGTTTACGATCACGAAAAAGAGCTTTTCTTCCAAGACAAATCAAATGACATTATTAAAGATGATGTTTTCCGTCGCTTATCTGCTTGCCACAACGTACTGTTTACGGGACATCAAGCATTTCTAACTGAAGAAGCACTAGACAATATTGCGTCAACAACACTAGGAAATATTGATGCTTTCTTAAAAGACGAAACATCGGGTAATGAACTCATTTCCAATTAACTGACTTAAGCATCTCCTACTCACTGTAGTGAGATGCTTAAATTACTTACTCACCTAACTATCGTAATCTATCTAGTACGACTTGTTGATCTAAATGTTCTTGATAATCCGTATATTCCAATCCTTTATCAAAAATGTATTCAGTGATAAGCCTTGTAGCTAGTGCCAGCAATTCACTCGCATTCCACGGTTTTTCAATATAACTTTCAATACGTGCACGATTAATCGCGGTAATGGTATCTTGATGAGTCGCTTGGCCGGTTAGCAGTACTTTTTTGGTTCTCAAAAAACGATAGTCATGAGATACATCCGTTAATAACTCAACACCATTTTTACCCGGCATGACGTGATCAGAAATCACAAGAGCGATGTAACCACCTTCACTATCTAATTCATCTAATAGATCTAATGCTTCATCCGCAGATTCGCACTCTTCAATATTCACCCAGCTTTTAAGTGGTGCCAAATCTTGTAAAACGGCACTCAGAACTTCTCTTTGGTCGTCCACGCAAATCAGATTAAGTTTTTCCATGACTGTCCTCGACAGGTAGTTTAATTCTAAAAATGGTTTTCTCTTGGTTACTTTTCACCGCTATCGAACCACCATATCCACTGATAATTCGTTTAACTATAGCCAAACCAAGCCCTAAGCCAAACGAAAGCCCACCTTTTTTAGTGGTAAAGTTTGGTCTGAAAATTTTTCTTCTTGTCGCTTCATCAATCTCTGGGCCATTATTAGCAATCGTAACCAAAACAAATCGATTCGATACCCGAGTTGATATTTCAATTTCCGGCTCCTGTGTATGCTTCATAGCATCACTGGCATTCTTAATTATGTTTGCCCAAATTTGAACGAGTTCAGTAGCCGATGCTCTTACCATAGGCATTGCTGCAGGACTTAAATGAACCGACACTCGTCGTAAATCACTTTGCAATAACACAAGAGCTTTATTTATGCTGTCGTTAACGTCTAAGACTTCATCGGTATCAATATCAGTGCGTCCTAGTTGTTTCACTGAACGAACAATACCAACAGAGTGTCTTGCAGCAAGACGCATATCGTGAAGGTCTCGTCCTATATTCCAATACCGCACCGCTTGCTCTGGGCTTTTTAACCAATACTTTGAAAGCTCTCCTTCAGGAACCGCACGAGCGAGTTCTCTTGCTGTATCTCGTTCTATACCATAAGTCACTTCCAACTCACGTCCACGCTTTCTCACCTCCGCTGAACTGATGTTTTGTCCAAACATTAAACCTTGGTCAACAAAACTGCTCGCTTCCGGATGAATCTCTTCAAGTAGCTCTAAAATAATACTTTGAAGTCTTTCTGTTTTACTACTCAACACCCCAACAGCATTATTCAACTCATGAGCAATACCTGCGGCAAG
The DNA here is from genome assembly GCF_014694495.1 of Aliivibrio sp. S10_S31. Classification (NCBI taxonomy): domain Bacteria; kingdom Pseudomonadati; phylum Pseudomonadota; class Gammaproteobacteria; order Vibrionales; family Vibrionaceae; genus Aliivibrio; species Aliivibrio sp. S10_S31. The sequence goes on from NZ_JAAUWR010000001.1 coordinate 105,786, forward strand.
TTGCCCTAACGTTGTCATTTGCTCTGCGGTATATAACTTTTGTAACGCTTTCTCTTTTTCTATAGATTCATGCATTGCTCGTCGCTGGCGACGTGAAAGCTCATTAACAATAATTGGAGTAAATTGCGCCGTTAAAGGACCATATCTATCCAAATCAATGGCCGTTGTTTTAGAGTCAATCCACCCTAATTCAGTTTCTGTTTTAGTAATGACCGTCGACGACGCAATTAAGGTTTCAGAGAAAAAGCTGTGAACGCCAATGAATGCCCCTTCTCCTGCACTGAATACTTTGACTTGCGCTTCGCTATTTTCTTCTTGATAAAACCCTTCAAGTTCACCAGAGCAGACATAATACAAACGATCATTATCTTCTCCTTGCTCAAGTAGTGTTTCACCTGCAGGAAGCGTCACCCGACGCTCAGGTTGAGAAAAATACGCTCCAATTAATCGCTGTAATTTTTCTTGATTCATAAACTATCCAATATGACCTACTGAATGAAGAACCCACACCATAACAAAACTTAATAAAACCCCAACAATCCCTAGAATAACGCCGGTTTTCGCCATTTGGCTGCTTTCTACATTTCCTGTTGCGTGTGCTAACGCATTAGGTGGCGTACTGATAGGCAAAGACATACCTAAAGATGCAGCAAAAGTTACAATTAAGATTAGCGTAAGTTCGCCACCCAGCGGAGTTAACGAGCTCATTGAAGTACCAAGAGCTGCCATAATTGGCATTAATAAGTTTGCTGTTGCAGTGTGCGACATAAAGTTTGCCATTAATAAACACAAGAACGCAGCACCAAATAACACAACATAAGGAGAATAAGAGTCAAAAGGAATACTATGAACAACCAGTTTAGCTAAACCCGTTTTATCTAATGCAAGCCCTAGAGCGATACCACCAGAAACTAGCCATAACACATCCCATGAGATCTTCTTAAGATCTTCTTTGTTTATGATCCCTGTAATAGAAAATATGGCTACAGGAATTAAAGCAACTGTATACGAATTCATACCATGGCTTGATCCCATCAACCATAATAAAATCGTCCCTGCAAACGTGATATAAACCGTAATGGCTTTCGGCGTTTTTAAGAATTTACCCTTAATATTTAAGTTCATGGATGTTTGTTTAGCAGGATACAAATAGTTAATTAAAAACCATGCTAACGCCATCATCACAATAACAAATGGCACACCAAAGACCATCCATTCACCAAACGTAATTAAATTATCACCTACTAAATATTTAAGTGCGATTGCATTAGGAGGAGTACCAATTGGTGTACCAATACCACCAATGTTTGCTGCAATAGGAATACACAAAGCAAAAGCAACACGTCCTGGATCTTTAGGACCAAATACAGCAATAACAGGCGTTAAGATAGATAGCATCATCGCCGTTGTCGCCGTATTTGACATGAACATTGAGAAAATACCAGTGATCAGCATTAAACCTAACATTACGAATTTAGGATCACTGCCAAACGGCTTTAATAATACACGCGCTAAGTTAACGTCTAAACGATATTTCGTTGCCGCCATTGCGAGAAAGAAGCCACCTAAAAACAGCATAATGATTGGGCTAGCAAACGTCGCCATGATATCGCTGTAATTCAACAACTCACCAAATTGAGGTGAATCTTGGTTCATCTTAAATAAGAAAAAACCTTTATTTGATACCATTAATAATTCTAAAACGATGATCACAACCGAAGTGGCATAAATTGGGATCGGTTCAAATACCCAACATAATGCTGCTAATAAAAATATAGCAATAACACGCTGTTGGATTATGGTCATGCCTTCAAATGGAAAAGCTGACAATGGCATCAATAAAATGATGAGAGGAATAATTGTTGGGATTAAATACTTCATGTATTGACGCATAACGTTTCCGACTTCCATAGAACAATAAATGTTGAATTACATCGATTATCTACTTTTACTGCTATTCGGTATAACGTGTTAGATCAAAGATTATTTTGAAATAATTAAAAATATGACTATTTGTGACAAATATTACGTAAAAAAAGAGCCGCATTTCTGCAGCTCTTTCATTTGATATTTTATTATTGATTATTTTTCAGCTTTTGGCTTCTTACGCTTATCGGTAATAGCCCACTTTCCATCAATATATAAACCAGTCCAACCTGTTGGTTTGCCATCCACTTCTGAACGAACATAGTTCTCTTTTGTTTTACGACTAAAACGAACTACCGCAGGTTTACCATCAGGGTCATGTGTTGGCGCTTCTGTTAAGTATAAGAACTTAGGCGACAAACGATCCTTAAATCGAACTAACTCTTCCACTAATGGTGCACGTGTTTCACGTGATTTAGGGAAAGTGCTCGCAGCTAAGAATAGACCTGACGCACCATCACGTAATACAAAATAAGCATCTGATTTTTCACATACTAATTCTGGTAGATGTACAGGATCTTCTTTTGGTGGAGCAACTTCACCATTCTTTAAGATCTTACGAGTGTTTTTACATGTTTCACTCGTACAGTCCATGTATTTGCCAAATCGACCGTTTTTCAGTTCCATATCAGAACCACACTTGTCACATTCAACAACAGGACCATCGTATCCTTTAAGCTGGAATTCACCCTTTTCAACCACATAACCTTCACAGTTCGGGTTATTACCACAAACATGAATCTTACGTTCTTGGTCAATTAGATAAGGATCCATCGCCGTTTCACACTTAGGACAACGTTTCTTCGCACGTAATGCTGCAGTTTCTACGTCTTCTTCAAGAACATTTACAATGCCCTCTTCACTTCCTAAGTTAATGGTTGTTTTACAACGCTCTTTTGGTGGTAATGCATAACCTGAACAACCAAGGAAAACACCTGTAGATGCAGTACGGATACCCATATTGCGACCACATGTTGGACATTTAATGTCTGTCTCAACGATGTTATTTGGTGACATACCGCCTTCAGATTCATCCAGCTCTGCTTTTGCAATATCTGCAGTAAAATCTTGGAAGAATGTATTAAGCACATCTTTCCAATCTTTTTCGCCTTCTGCAATTCTATCTAAATTGCCTTCCATACGAGCAGTAAAGTCGTAATCCATTAAATCATCAAATGATTGATTTAGACGATCCGTTACGATTTCACCCATTTTTTCAGCGTAAAAGCGACGGCTATCAATACGAACATAACCACGATCTTGAATCGTTGAGATAATCGATGCGTAAGTCGATGGACGACCAATGCCTTTTTTCTCAAGTTCTTTAACTAATGCCGCTTCTGTGAAACGAGCGGGTGGCTTAGTAAAGTGCTGCTTAGGATCCAGTTTTTCTAACTTTAGCTTATCGCCAAGTTGCACAGCAGGAAGCAGTTGATCTTCATTTTTACCCATTGGGCGCTGTACACGAGTCCAACCATCAAACTTCAGGATACGTCCTTTAGCTTTTAGTGTGAATTCGTCTGCTTTTACGCTCAATGTTGTTGAATCATATTGCGCAGGTGTCATTTGACAGGCTACGAATTGATTCCAAATTAAGTTGTACAGTTTATGCGCATCAGCTTCCATACCTTGTAGGTCGTCAGCTTTTACTTCTACGCTTGAAGGACGAATCGCTTCGTGGGCTTCTTGAGCACCTTCTTTGCTACCATAAACAATAGGAGCTGATGGTAAATAACTATCGCCATACTCAGAACCAATAAACTCACGTAACGCCTCTACAGCTTCTTTACTTAAGTTAGTTGAGTCAGTACGCATATAAGTGATGTAACCGCCCTCATAGAGGCGCTGAGCTAACATCATCGTCTTTTTAACACCGTAACCTAGACGTGTACTTGCCGCCTGTTGCAGTGTTGATGTAATAAATGGTGCAGATGGCTTACTTTTCGTTGGGCGATCTTCACGTTTACACACTTCGTATTCTGCATTTTGAAGAATGCTAACAGCCGCTTCTGTATCTGCTTGATTAAGCGGTTTGAATGCTGAACCGTTACGTTGTGCGACTTGCAGACGGAAGTTTTCTTTATCTGCTGTTAATGTGTCTGCGTGAATATCCCAAAATTCTTCAGGAATAAAGGCATTGATTTCACGCTCACGCTCTACCAATACTTTCACTGCTACCGATTGCACACGGCCAGCAGATAAACCACGAGCCACTTTCTTCCACAATAACGGAGATGCCATAAAGCCAACAACACGGTCTAAGAAACGACGAGCTTGTTGTGCATTTACGCCAGGCATACTTAGTTCACCTGGAGTTTCGAATGCCTGTTGAATCGCATTTTTCGTGATTTCGTTAAAAACCACACGTTTGAAGCGTGAATCATCACCACCGATGATCTCGCGAAGGTGCCACGCAATAGCTTCCCCTTCACGGTCCAAATCGGTTGCGAGATAAACGGTATCTGCGCTTTCTGCTAATTTTTGTAGTTCTGCTACTACTTTTTCTTTACCCGGAAGGATTTGGTAGTTAGCTGCCCAATCATTGTATGGGTCAATACCCATTTTATTAATTAGGTTCTTTTTATCTCTTTCTTTTTTAATTCGTGCTTTTTCTTCAACACTTAACCCTTTGGTCGACGCTGCTGCCTTTTTGCCAGTGCTTGTCGAACCCATAGGCAAATCACGTACGTGACCTACACTGGATTTTACGATGAAGTCTTTGCCAAGGTATTTATTGATGGTTTTCGCTTTGGCTGGTGACTCCACGATAACTAGAGATTTACCCATAATGTCTCACTAACGTCCTCGTGTTGAAATTTACTTAACTGCCGACTTTCGTTTAATCCACAGCTAAAATCTAATGTTTATCTATATATTACTATTGAGGGTGTATGGCATCACGTCAACCACTTTTTTTACAAACAGTGCTGAATGGTCGCGCTTTGGACAGTTGTTAATCAAATGTGATTATTCAACTAGCAAATCCATAACAGTGCGCATCTATTAGCATTTACTGAGTTTAAGCTCAAAAGCTTAGTTTAATATCTTGCACCTGCTCACAATAAAATGCCTTTTTGTGACTCTACTTATCTTTCAATGACTTTGGTAAGAAAAAGTGAATACAAGTAAACTATTATTTTGAATTGATATGCCACATTCGTTGTGATTTTCATTTTTTGAGCTTAGAATCCCTCTTTTATATAGCAAAAAATGAGTGACTTATGAGCGATAAAAAATCCATTTCTGAGGCTGATTTACTGTTAATTGCCAATCAAATCATTCAAGATCACGAAAACTACCTTGAAGGTATGCGTGCGACTAGCGTAGAAGAGAAAGATGAAGTTCTTGTGTTTAAAGGAGAATACTTCTTATCAGACCAAGGTCTTCCTACTGAAAAAACAACCGCTGTTTTCAATATGTTTAAATACCTTGCGCACCATTTATCAAAAGAGTTTACGGTTAAATAACTGCGACTTTTTTTGGTACAATGTAGACAATAAAAAAGGCTGAAATCTCAGCCTTTTTATTGCTTTAGCAATCAAGCAGTTACGTTTCAAATCAATCAGTTATCAATTAAAAACGTAACATGCTATTACATATTACAACACCTATTGGGTCATAATGTGGACAATGGGTTATATTCCACAGCTTCTGCCAAATAATCTGGAGCTAAATGAGCATATGTCATTGTTTGCAATACTGACGTGTGCCCCAAGATTTTCTTTAGAGTCAGAATATTCCCTCCATTCATAATAAAGTGACTTGCGAACGTATGCCTTAATACATGCGCAGCCTGCCCTTTTGGGAGTTCAAAATTAAGACTCTTTAATACTTGATAGAATTCTTTATAGCACGGCTTAAATAGCTTCCCACTCTTGCCAGTGAATATCTCACTAAAAAGAGCAGGACTTATTGGAACCGTTCTATTTTTCCCATTCTTAGTATTAAGGAATATAACTTTACCAGAGATTAAATTAGAGCTTTTAACATTTGCAGCTTCGCTCCACCTCGCACCTGTTGCTAAACTTAATTTGGCAACCTTTAATGAATCACCACTCAAAGAATTAAGTAAAAGTCTAACTTCATCAAGAGTAAGAAAGCCCATTTCTCTACAAGGTTCTTTCAGTTGCGCTAAACCTTTTAATGGATTTTCTCCGATTACTTCTCCTGATCTTATTAATACTTTAAATACACCACTTAATCTCCAGTGATTTCTATTAATAGTTGTTGCCTTTCTTCCTTTGCTTAGCATCGTTGCTCGATAATCTGAAAATAAACTCTTTGTAACCTGATAAGCTTTTGGTTGTCCGAGTTCTTTATCTAATTTAATAAGGTGCCTAAGTTCCTTCTCACCTGTTTTAAGTTGCTGCCCATGTTGTTGGTACCATAAATCAATTAAAACACTCAATGGTCTTTTATCTTTAGGCTTATCTAACCAATCTTTTTGATTCTTGGTGGAAATTAACCAACGCTCATATTGAACAGCTTCAGCTCTAGTTTTGAATCTCTTTCTATACCGTGTACCACTTCGCCCTTGTGGGCGACAATCGACCTCATAACCGTTAGGAATGGATTTAATAGACATTTAAATATCCTCCCCAACGATAAAAAGCAATAGCTAAAACTATTAGCCCTTCTTGAGTGTATCTTCTTCGCCAGCAGTTAAGCCGCACTTCTCTTGAGTTGAGAAAGCCGGGCAAATTTGTCCGGAATTAGGTTCGACACTACCAGTTAATAACCACATAGTGTATTTCCTAAATCTTTGATGAGCGCCTAACTTCATAAATAAATCTCCAGAAGGCTTACTTCTGCCAGCTACATATTCCTCAATTGTTCGTAAAGGAATATCCATTTCCGTAGCAAATTCTTTCTGGGTAAATCGTTCCTCTTTTATAACGGCCTTCAACCTTTTTTTAAAAACCATTTGAGATCCTCTGCATTTCGTGGTTTAATCCACGTGATTTCGTGGTATTGCTATCTGTTGCACCAGATAACGCGAGTAAAACTTTCAGAGGATACAGCAAATGGAAAAAAATAGTGAGCGTCCTGTAGTGATCATTCAGCCAGATATGGCACCAATCACATTAAGAGAATACGCACAACGACACGGAATGACGCTTGAAGCGGTTCGAGCTCAGGTTCATCGCGGTTCAATACCAAGTCTTCAGATAGGTAAGGGATCAACTATTTATATCAATCAAGCTCAAATGATCATGAGCTCGTTAGAAGCCGCTGGTTGGGATGTAAAAATACCGAAAGATGTATACGTAGCTTAAAGATTAGAGGAAGTAGGATCATGACGAGCATAACAGCACTGACCGTTCTCTATAACGGATTACTTCAAGGTTACCAATTTCAAATCGAAGCAATGAAAGAGAATGGCATGCCTGACAGTTCCTTTCATTTCCGCTCTGAAAAAATGCGTGAAAACCTAACCAATCAGATCGGCTCTCTATCTCAAATGGCTTACGATCTTGGTGATCATGAGTTGGCATCTACGTTTCTATCTGTGGCTACTGAGTTCGGTAGTGACGCGGTCACACCTGAGCCTCTTTAAGTTGATGGCTGGACTTATGAATATCACCTTATCCAAAGTGTTCTGCACACTAATATTACTTTCATGCGCCATTACGTCGGCCTACCTCACATACTCTTTTATGTATGATTTGGGATCCTCTATGGGGATCGCATTCATTTTTGCACTAATTGGGATCACTCTCGATTTAGTAAAAACTGTCTCTCCTACTTTTATCCCTACGGTTGCAAGACAGAATTCATTCATTGCCTTACTACTTATTAGTTTGACCGTTGCATTAATGGCAATAAGCACCATCGCCTCTATTTCTGCTATTGAGAAAGGCGCGAACCAAATGACGATAACAACCAAGCAGAACGTCGCACTAACCGAGCAAATCAAATTCAAAAAACTGGAGTTAACTAACTTACAGTTACTTTCAAAAACACAATTGAGCGCAAACCAGATCACTAAAGCGGATAAAACGGCGCACGATGTATCACGCGTAACTGATGAATTAAATACGCTCTATCAGGTGCAATCAACCACAAAAGACACCTCCTTATTAAGCCAATACGACTCAAAAATTACCTTACTGATTGCTATCGCCATTGAGGTGGTTTCTGTCGTAATGGCTTTCACTTTGCATGCACTTAATACACTTGAGATAAGTGTAAGAAGTGTACCAAGCCCAATAAGTACAAGGGTTGAACCACCAAGTGTAAACCAGTCAACTCAACGTGTATTACCAAGTGTCAGTAAAGATAAAACACTTGAGGCGCACTTTGTAGCAAGTGTGCTCGATGAAATCAAAGACGCCATTTTAACTGGCACAGTTAAGCCCAGCTATCGAGGATTAAAAGCCGCTTTTGGGTTATCTCAAGAAAAGAGCAAACAGGTATTAAGCGCGCTGCATGAGCAGCAAATTTTAGAGCCATGGAATAACAATGGCTATCGATTGAGGACAACATAATGATGCAACGACAAGAATTTATCGCAAAGATGGCCATTGCTTATATGGAACACCATGGATGCTTACCATCAAGTGGGCATTTAGGTGATTGGTCTGCACTATGGGGAGCGATAACAGGTGAAGCGGGCGCAGCTCGCTAAGGATAAGTCAATGATGAGTTTAGAAGCTTTCTTAATAAAAATGGTGATCGCTTATACACAAAATCATCATTGCGCACCTGCTGAGTCACAACTACAAGGTTGGACTGAGCTGTATCACCATTATTTATCGAGACCTGCGAGGTAATACTAATGAATAGATCTCCTCTTAAATTATGCAGCGTGAAGTGGCACTACAACACGATTCTCTCTGCAAAGCGTCATGGTGATGTGATTCAAATTTACCAAGCAATGCGCTTTGCTATTGACGATCGTGGTTTTCGAGAAGCGTATGCAATTGCTGGGCGTGTTGAAGAGGTGCATAAACTGAAGCGCACTTTAAAAATGCATTGGCCACTGGAGACTCGATTGAAGTTATACAAAGCTGGATTTAGACGCGGTCATAAGCCGGATACGCCTTGGACGGTGTTTAATTCATAAGTACTGGATAAGCAAAAGGAAATAATGATGAAAAAACGAGATTTTTCACATCACATTTGGCGAGCGATTGAAGCGCAGGCGAAAACAATGGCGGATAACCTAGCGCGCGATAAAGCAATAAGCCTTTGTGATGATGACATTGCGCCTACAAATAAGTTTGAGTTAGAGCGATTGAATATATTAATCCGACTACTTGAAGAGCAAAGCCCTAAGTAGGGCTTTAAATATTAAGGTTTATTCATGTGCTTTTTTTATTTGTTCGATGTAGGAAGGCAGTTTCTTTAAGTGCTTTTCCAATCTGTTGGTGTCATGTGACGCAGAGCTTAAATCGGCATTAATAAGTTTAAGTGCAATGATCATTGCGTTCGTTGTGCTGGCTTTATCTTTCATTGCTGTTTCCATAAGTTTATCCATTGAACAGTTATCAAAATTATTGATTGTTATTTCACTCATAAGAGTTTCCTTTTTTGTTGGTAGTTGTGTTTCGAAGCTTGACTATAACAGAACGCCTGGCCCCCGTTAAGGGCTTCATTTTCAACGTTAAATGGTATTCAAGGTGGTTAAATGAAAACAACCCAACAGCTATACAAAGCTCTCTACTCGGCAATTCGTTCGGGTGGGATGTATGGGGTACACAAAGCATTTCAAAGTGCTATTGATGAGTGCGGCCTAACCTACGCTCTCGATCTTTCCTTTAAAGCAGAAAGAGTACATTGCCGACGAAATAGAGAAATATATCCTTACGGTAACTTGAATATACGACTGACTGCTTACAAATACGAAAAGCGACAAAAAGCAAAACAAGTAGCTATTTGCACTGATGATGATCTTGATCTTATTTGCTCAATAAGTAGATAACACAACGTGAGTAATGTGACGCATGTTAACGACAACAACAAACGCAGTGAGCCACCGCTTACTGCGCTTAGTCGTGCGTGCTCAAAAAATCACGCCATAGCCCCAACACCAGAGCTAAAAGCCAATCATTCACGTCGATGGGCCATTGCTCCAACTTGGCACCCTGCTGAGTCGTACAATAAAAACCAAGAAGTTATCCCTTACCAAGAGCGTAAACTCAAAGCCATTCCCACACTCAACCGTAAACTCTTTAATACCATTGAGAAGCACGGTGCATGGGTCAATGCAAAGTGGCCATGCCTGGTACACAAACTCATTGAAGCGGGTATGCGTAAACAGAACCTGGCATTTCGAAGTGATCATAAACAGAACATCGAGAACACCCTGCGCTGGATTGCTTATCACTCAGACGCCGTAACTGGGTGTATTAACGTGACTCGTTTATGCATCGAAATCGGCAAAGAGATCAATGTATCCAGTTCAACCATTTCGGTGATCATGAAAGAGCTTGTGGTTATGGGGATCTTATATGAACCAAAACACAGCAGTCATGCTATTCAGGACATACTTCATGATGGCCGTCTGCCAAGAACGCTATGTGCCACACCGCTGTATTATGAATTATTAGGTATCGGCGAAGATGAACTCGAACGCCTACGCGCATTTGAAACCCAACGTCGCCAAGCAGAGGCCGCCAAACGCTACGAGCAATACGATGCAGAGATTGCCTTAAAGACATACTGTCAAAGCAACATCCTGCGCGTGTGGGAGCACAGGCACGCTCAAACCAACTCAAGCTACACAATCAAGATCGCAGACATGGAGCCCGTCGCACGTCTAAGTTACATCTCCCGTAAATTAGTACAACGCATCAAGGCCAAAGACTGGGAAGTCAGCACAGATGTTGCCAACATCACCAAGATGGCCAACAACCTATTAAGCCGCATGGGCCTCTCCGTTAAACAAAGTACCCTCTCACCCACAACCTCTTAAACTTAGTCAACTTACCATACTCAGCACTGAGTAGGGACCACTGCAACCCTTGTATTTTACTGGTTAAATAATGCGCAACCCATCCACTAAAAGCGATCCTTTTATCTGAAATGGAGATCCTTTTTCGATCGTGTTTAGGTACTTATACACAGAGGTCGGAATAGCCCCAAAGTGAGTAAGGCCTAGCCCCTTTCTCAGTCCTGCTAATATTCTTTTTCTATTTGCTTCAAAATTTATTTACTTCCAACAATGAATTGTTGATATAAGTTCTTCCCCTTAATTTTTAATTAAGTTAGGAATACACAAGAGGTTTTCGTGGGAAAAATTAACGGGCCCCCAGCCAGCATTAAGTATCGTGGATAACACAGTCTTTTTGTGGGTACTTGCTGGCTGCGCTGATAGTGCTTTTTGTCATTCGACAGGAAAGAAAGTCACACTCTGATGGTCGCGAGGTAGCTTTATCGCTACGCGATGATTCTGGCAGAAAGAAAAAGTCGAAATTTAAGGCTCTGGAGATACTGCGCTCAATAAATAATCTTGATATTATTCCTAGGGATCCCCTAGAAATATAAAGGTTATAAAATGAAGCATGTATTTGTTGAATTACAGAAATCCACCTCACTCTCCAACTTCGCCTGCGCAGAGTACCTTGGCATCAGTGAAGCGTCTGTCCAGGACAGACGAAACGGAAGATACGAACCTAAAAAATGTGAGCTGATAGCGCTGGCCATGTATGGAACATCCGAGTTAGATAAGGCACTGAAATACATACAATCCCTCTCTTAAAAAAGCTCTTCTTATTGCTGTTTTTTGTTGAAAAATGCAGCATTCCCGCTCTCAAAATGGTATAATAAAAGCTTAGAATTCATAGTGTTAACCATTACATTACCCCTGTATTTTTATAGCAAAAATACAGGGTGTGAATGAAAGTTATGAAGGTGGCAAAGCGTGCTGATCATATGCCCAGATTGTTTAAGTAAAACTCGCATTGCAACATCCAAAGCAATCACCTCAAAAACACGAGAGCTCTATTGTCAGTGCCTGAATTTGAACTGCGGAAAAGTCTTTGTGTCGCACATCTCCTATTCACACGCAATAGAACCCACTGGAAAGAAACCCGATCCAGAGCTGCAACCTGAGTTGTGCAAGGACGCTGAGCAAATGGATATTTTTGATGAAAATTAAAATAATGAAAAATACATATTTTGCGAAAATGGCCTTTGCTTGGGATATAGCTCAAACGGACGCTTTTCGTCTTTATTATCAACGCTTTATAGGCTTGTGTTTTCTCTTAGCTTGTGTCCTCTCATTTTCGTTTTTTTACTGGGTGCAATTTTCGTGTGGAGGGGGGGGTGAGCCGACGCAAGCGCAAAGCGTGCCTCTTGGAGTGAGTATTTGCGAAATAGCAGAGAGTTATCATCTCTTATGGTGAGGAAGTAATATCGTGTGGGAAAAACAATACGAGCAAGGACGTTGGAACGGTCTTGCGCTGAACATACTCTCGACCTCGCTTGATGGCGGAAAGCGCTTACAAGTAAGCGATATCCCCTACGCTGACCTTCCTGATATTAAAGTCATGGGAAGTAAGGCAAACAACGTTGAAATAGAAATTGTTCTGGTTGGGAGCACCTCCCTTGTTGAGGCTAACGCTCTACTCGATAACCTGAACACCTCTCCTAGAGGGGAGTTAGAGCATCCCTGGCTTGGTGAGCTTTCTCTGGCCTTTGATGCATACTCGCAAAAAATCAGCACAAAACGAGGGCTAGTTACCCTTTCGCTTAAGTTCGTTCGTGATGCAAAAAAGCCAACGCTTTCCATTACAGATAACGCATCAACAAGCTCACTTGAGCAAGCTGATGTGGTTGAGGCGGTGTCTTCTGTGGAGTTTGCTTCAGATGTTGAGAATATGAGTATTGCAGAAACCAACACGCTGCAGTCTGATTTTACTCATCTCATTGGTGAGCTCACCGGCATTGCCAGTAGATTAAGTATTCCAAGTCAAATGCTCACCGCGATTAATCAAGAAATTAATCGCGCCTTAATGGCGATATCAAGCATCGCTAACGCCCCCTCACAATTTGCGGAGCAATTAAGTATCACTGTCGATAGTGTAGCGAGTGCTGTGCGCTCAGAGTCTGACTCAGTGAACCCTGCGGTAGATAACTCAAGAGCGGCGCAATCCTCAATGCTGGCGCTTATCGACGTAAACAGTCCAAGTGCACATTACAACATCCAGCTTGTCACAGCAGCATTAAAGATGAATAAGGACATAGAGCGCCTAGAGCAAACCTCATCGTTTGATGTACTGACTTGGTCAAAGCCATCTTCTGTAACCTTACATGACTTGGAGAGTTTGACGACTGAGATAGATGCACGCACTAATGAGGTAACCAGTATCTCTACGCTCGAGAGTGTTGCCTTGTTTGATGTTTTGATTGAGCTTAGAAAAAGCGTGGGTACTCAATACAGTAAAGTTGAGAAAGGCGCCAGACCACAGCGTTATATCGAACATCCTCGCTCTATTCCAGCACTCACGCTTGCCCAACAAAAAGGAAATTCTGCCGCCCTCATTGAAGCGTTAAATCCTCTACAGCATCCACTTTTTTTATCAGGAACAATTGCCATGAGAGAAATAAGATGAAGACACCCACAGAGCTCTTTCCTAAAGCAGAAAAACTTATTGTAGAGCTTGTTCAATACGCAGGTTGCACTTCAGCTAAAGAGCTCTCTAATGTGCTTGAGTTGCTGATGTCGACGTCTGCTCGAGGGATTGAGCGCTATGCTGGAAATGAACATGCACTCTTAGTGTGCCAAAGAACAACGGCTCACATAGAGCTTAATCCCGTTATCAATAAGGTGCATTGACTATGTTTATCACATCAGAGTGGCTACTCATCATGATGATAATTGCCCTCATCATATTACTTATCTATTTGCATTTATTTTAATTGCCTTATAAGTGAATACCTAAATGAAAAAGCTGACGCTATTTATTGACAATAAACCTGTGGTCTTTTTTAGTGCTGATATCACTTTCTCTATTGAGCAGCTAGCACACCAATTTAACTGCAGTATTAAACCAATGACGATAGAAGAGCCATTGCCGGTTGAATTTAAACTTGATGGTAAGCGTATTTTTATTGGCAGCATCGATACGGTGGGAACATCAACTACAAGCACTCAATACTCAATGGCAATTTCAGGTCGCTCCCTCTCAGCCAACATGATTGATTCATCCATCACGATGGATGCCGAATATGACCAACCACTCGATGTATTACTTCGCGCTGTGGCGAAAGAATTTGGACTCAGTGTAAAAAGTGATGTTGCGGCTTCTTCAATTAAAGTGGTGCCTGAGTTTCAAATTAATGCGGAATCCCCTGTTGATAATCTTGCTCAACTTATCAAAGAGCAAGGGTTTATATTGGTTGAGCGAGATGGTGTCCTGGTCATTGAAAATCCTGCGCATGCCGCGATGAATGGTGTTGTTCTTGAAATCGGAAAAAACATTGAAGAGTTAACCATTGATAAGAATTTTGCCGAGCTCTTTTATCACATTGAAGTGCAAGGTCAGTTAGATGATGCGCACGCGGTGGTGACGTACGCTCCCGCTAACACGCAGCGCCGTAAAGTCATTATCTCTGACCAATTACAAACCGCAGAGTCTTGTCAGACTCGCGCTGAATATGAGCGCAACTTGGCCATAGCAAAAGGATTATCCGTTTCCACCTCCCTCTCTGATGTATTTTTAGAGCTTACAGGAAACGCCATTAATCGCACGCTTCGTGTGATTGATGAAACGCAGGGATTCAATGAGATGATGCTCGTTAAGTCTCTTAGTTTATCAGTCAGTGAAAGTAAGGCGGATACGAAAATAGATTTATTTCGTCCATTTAAGGAGAAGACATGATGCTCGGGTTTAACCGGCTGATGAGTCGAATTAAAAACATGATCGTTATTGGTGGAGTGACGGGCAGTGACACGAAAATGCTGCAGATAAAAACCTCAACAGGCAAAACGAATGATCGCATTAAGCGATTGCACAACTATGGTTTTATGAGTCGGCCTATCGTAGGCGCGCGCAGTTATGTGCTGTTTCTAGGTGGCGTTCTTAGTCGCGGCGTTGCTGTCTGTGTTGAAGATGAGCGCTTTGAGATGGAACTCGCAGAGGGCGAAGTGGCCATGATGGACGATAAAGGTAATCTAGTTCACTTCACTAAAAATGGTATATCTATCACCTCGCCTGGTGCGGTTGAAATTAATGCGGCCAACGATGTCAAGGTAACCGCTGGGGGTAATGTGCTCGCTGAAGGCGCTCAAATCAAACTCAATAACGGTGCCGGTGTGGTGACGTGTGAAAGTATCTGTTCATTTACAGGAGGGCCTCATGTTGATGGTTCAAAAACCGTCTTTGCAGGTAAAGAATAATGCCAATAAGTAACAGCTCACTGAAAACAAAACTCATTAAAGAAATGAACGGAAAAGGCATGGTTACCGAGGGGGAATTTGCCAAAGCGGCCGATTTAGCGGAAGCCATCGCCAATGCGGTGGTTGATGAAATCACCTCCAATGCCCAGGTCGTAATTGATAAAGGAAGCTCTGCAGGGAGTTATAGCGTGTCATGAGTTATTTTAATTTGAATGCCCTAACCGCCCCAATGACGGATATTGAAGGATTAATTCATGCCGTGCTTCAAAGTGTACTAAATCATGCGAAGTCCACTCAAAATGATCGTGCACGCATGCAAAGTGAGGAGCTTGGTGGTTGTTGGAGTGATGAATTTGTTCATGGCGTCGGCTCTCGTGATTGGACACTTAAACGTGAGAAGGTAACGGAGCAAACTCGCCTTCGCGCGAAGCAATTTTATGAAGACGCTCTCGCCTGGCTTGTTGATGAGTCACACGTTAAGGCTATCAACGTTGATGTCTTTATCGTGTCTCCTAAAAAGTTAGGGCGTCGCGTCATTCTTACGCTTAATGATGGAACAACACTAAGGGTGATGACATGAGTACTCAACGAAGTTTGCAATCTCTGATTGATAGAGCAACGGCCACGTTAATCGCAAAAACAGGCCAACATAACCCTGCCATTGATGCTATCGCATGCGCCATTGCTGGGGTCAGTTATGGTCAGTACGGCTATCAAGATCAACTCTTTCGAGAATTAAACCCTGAAACCGCCTCTGAGCCTTGGTTGTATCTGCATGCTGAGCGCCATGATGTACCCCGTCTGCTGCCTGCATTTGCTCGCGGTCCTGTGCAATTTGAACAATTAGACGGTGTCGTTGAGATAATCAAAGGCACCTTATTGGTGGATGCCACAGGTAATCAATACCAAACCATTGAAACTCAATACAGCAATGAAGCGGTGGAAGTCATCGCATTAGTCTCTGGCGTATCTGGGAATTTACCCAATGGTGCAATCTTAACCCTATCTAAAGGGATAAGCGGTATTAACCCAGATAATGTGTTGTGTCTGGGTTTTACTGGTGGGAGCAACATCGAGGATATTGAACACTGGCGTCAGCGCATCTGCACCGCCTTTAATCAAAGCCAAGAAGTGGGTCGACGAGAAGATTATGAAAACTGGGCCCTCTCCGCTCACTCTGATGTGGATTTTGCATGGGCACTTGATAACACACCTGAGCGTGGCATGGTTCAAGTCTATATTGGTGCAAGAGAAAATGATCCGACCCTTTCTTTTGACATCGTCAACATCGTACAAACATTCATAGATAAAGAGCGATTAGCGGGTTGTCATCCCATTGTTGGCTTACCCACTCATAAAGCCATCGATGTTGAAATTCAAAATGTTCAAGACGAACAAATTCGAGCGGACATTATCGTTGCACTCCAGGATTTATTTAAAGACAAAATGGGGCAACGTGATGAGTCGGTAAATCCACCAAAACAAGTATCGATTACCCCTACTGAAATTGTGCTGGCCATTGCACCGATTACCAGTAATTACATCGTTAAGCAGCCAACCGAAGAGCAATTTATTAGTGATAGTGAAATTCATGTTTTAGGGGAGGTGACATGGACACCTCTGACTTAATTGTGGATCACAGTGAAGCCGATTTTGCTGATGCTATCCGCAGCCTATTGCCCCAAGGGGATTACTGGCAAGAAGCGGATAATGCCGAACTCACTAACACCATTTTAGGGATGGCCGCTGACTTTAAAGTGACCAGTGATGAAATTCAATTGGCACTGTTAACGGATTTTAATGAAAGCTTATTTGGTTGGAAGCTCAGCGATTATCAAGCATTGCTGATTAGCTCAGGTGGGCAAGGTGTAGTGAGTGATACACGAACTAAACCCAACTTGATTTATGTATCACTTGCCTCGAATGATCGGTGTGAAAAAGCGTGGTTTGAATTTGAAAAAGTGCGTCTTCCTCATACTGAAATTCAGTGGATATATAACTGCACTATTAATGTTTACACTCAAGTCGCTAACGCAAGACACACTCGAACTCTTTATCAACATGAGGTCACTCAATGAGTTTATTAATTACAGATGCAGGCATTGCTGCCTCAATTGAAGCCGAAGCACTTGGTGTCAATTATAAAATTACGCATATAGGGATTGGTCTTGATGGGTATGTACCAACGCCAGAGCAAACGCAATTAAAAAATGAAGTGGCGCGAGAAGCACTGAGCCGCGGCTCAGTTCCTGCGCTTGGTCAGTTGCATTTTGAAGCGGTGTTTTCAGGAAACACTTCTTTTGATGGTAAAGAAATTGGTTACTTCTTAGAAGATGGAACTCTCTTTGCGGTTGATAGCCGTGATGGTGAAATCATGTCTTTAAAGCGAAGTAATACCATTATTACTGAAGCGTTTGAGCTTAACCTTGCAGGCTCAAGCATTAAAAATATTACGGTTGAGCTAATGGGTGCTCCCTATGCCACTGAAGAATTAGCCGGTATCGCAAAAATCACGACAATAGATAAAATGAACAGTGATGATGATGAAACCATTGTCACCCCTAAAAAGCTGAAAAATAACACCGCAACAGATGACGATATTGATACTGAATCACATGAGTCTAAGTTCATTCAATTACCGCAACTCTGGCGTGGAATACAAAAGTTTGTTTTAGACAAATTATGGCTCCCATTAGCAGAGCTTATTTATCCGGTTGGCTGTCCTATCCCATACCCAGCAGCAGAAGCGCCGCCTAAATTTATCGCCTATATCGGCCAGTCTTTTGATAAAACCGTATTCACTAAATTGGCGGAGCGTTTCCCAAGTGGCGTAATGCCTGATATGCGAAAAAATTACATTCGAGGTTTAGGGGAAGGAGAAACGCCTTTATCCATTAAAGAGCAATCCGTTCAAGCGTTGGGTTTCGAAGGTAAAGAAATGGATACTCACCAACATTCAGCAACATTTAAAGGGGGTAATGTTGCTAGTGGGGGAAGTAGTGGTTTCTATATGTCATATCAACAACAGTGGTCACAAACTCAGAAAACATCACCTGTATCAGCTGGGACACCAGACGGTATTATTACTGGCACTGGTGATGAAACTAACCCTAATTCGGTTCGATGGTTGTACATAACGAGGGCAGCATAATGAATTTTTCAAACAAAGACAGAATCGCTCATTTATACCACTTTGATGAGAGTGGTGAGTTTACTCATGATGGTTCAATGACAATTCGAGCCCATATGGGGCTGCCTGCTCAAAGTACAGAAATCGCCTTACCAAAACACAATAAAGCGCTTGAGCGTTGCTATTTTATTGATGGTGCTTGGGTTGTCACTTCATTGTTTATTGGCCGATTTTATTGGGATAAAAAAGCGCAATTACATTGTATTCACTCTTATCCTCAAGAGTTACCTGAAAGCTATTCTTTAATTGAGCCACCAGAGGCGAATAAAGGATTTGTGGTTCAATTAGTTGATGAAAAGTGGTGCCAAATAGAAGATCATCGAGGTCAGTTAATCTTTGATTGCAATGATTGTACTCAATATGAAGAAGTCGAAAAAGTTGGCGAGATAAAAGAAGGTTTTACTCTTAGTGAGCCATCAACACTTTTTGATGAATGGATTGATAATCAATGGGTGACTAACCAAAGCAATAAATACATTGGTGATTTTAATCAAGTGGATGAAACAAGACGTGATTTATACAGCCGAGTTTGTGATCCTCTTTTTGCTGAGGCTCGTGTAAAGCGGATGCTGGGATGCGAGCAAGAAGCAATAGACATAGAAGGGCAAGCTCTGGCAGCAAGAGAGCAAATTCAACTCGATAATCCCTACCCTCAATTCAATTAAAAAAGCGTGGTTATTTAGACAATAACCACGCTTTTTTTAAAATATATATTTAATCTTTTTTGAGTACCAACTATTCATATGACAACAATCAGAATAATAAGGTAAATAATCATTACTTATAGTCTTACACTTCCCATCTGAACATAAATAATTTAACGGGTTTATTTTATTAATTTCATTCGATGCTAGGATTGGATTAATTAAGTTATAATACCATTCATTACTATTCTCTATCGTATCCTTGCTAACATATTGTTCATTGCCCTCTCCATTAATGATTATAGTTTCAATATAGTTTGGAGAAAACTTATAATTCGTAGGATGTGGTAGAATAAAATAGACATCATCTGTATTGTTCTTTAATTGCGTTAATAAAACATTTATTTTATCTGTGATAATTTTTCTACCAATATCACTTTCCAAGGGGTATACATTACCATCAACGTTTACATTATATTTATTAAGATATGAAGGCCAATTACCTCCGATTATTATTTTAGAAAATTGCCTATCATTTAAAACGGTTTCAATATCATTCATTTTTTTGCATTTGTTCTTAGTATCACTAACGCCAAGGATAGGCATGCATCCCCCTTCAGTGTAAAATAATGAATTAACTTCATTATGAACAATTGCTGTTGGATAATATTGCTGAATAAAACTATCGCCAATAAATAAAACTGTCTCACTAGAGTTGTGATTAACCATGACTAAATTAGTTTCAGTATCAATTGAATAATTGTCGTGAGGGAATACATGATTTCCATCAACTGCTTCTTTCATTCTTTCAATTAATGAGACTTTTTCAGGGTACCGAACATTAATGAGGCCATTACTGCTTTTTATATATACAGATAAAAAATACACGATAATAATTAAAGTTATCGTTACAATTAATCTTCTATTAATTTTTACTTTTTCAATAGCAAAATATGATATAGCCCCCATAATTATTGATGCAAATATCCCTAAGATTATATTAAGATAACCATTTAAACCTTCATTATAGAGATAAACAACAATTGGCCAATGCCATAAGTAAATAGAGTACGACCAAAGACCTATATTCTTAATGAAAATATTATCATATACAATGCTTTGTTTGTTAGATAAAAGAATAAATAACGTGCCAACTGTTGGTAATATCGCAAAATAGCTTGGCCAATACATAGTGTCATTCACATATAAGACTGATAAAATCAACAACCCCCAACCAATGGAGTTTAAGAAATTAAACCTCTTATCTTTATAAAAATATGCTAATGACCCTATTAACAACTCCCAAGTTCTGCTCGGTAAAGTGTAATATGCAGAGTTGGGTATCTTTAACGCCATATAAACAGATAATGAAAAACCTAAAACGATCAGTGCCAATATTATTTCTTTAATTTGCTTTTCAAGTTTCAATTTTATTATTGATAACAACAAAGCAGGGTATAGAAGATAAAACTGGAACTCTACTGATAACGACCATGTATGTAACAGCCATTTTGATTTTGATTCTGAATCAAAATATCCAGACTCTCTATTATAAGTTATATTAGAGATAAATGTTATACTATCCCTAATATGCTTTCCTAATTGCTCATAATCAAAAGGAACTAAGTAAAACCATCCAAAGATAATAAGAACAAGACATAAGATAGCTAAAGGAGGGACTATTCTAGTTAATCTTGATGAGTAAAAGTTACCAATTGAAAAGGTATTATTACTCATACCTCCAAGAATAATTGAAGTCATTAGAAAGCCAGATATAACAAAAAAGATATCTACCCCAATAAAACCACCATTTAATAAGCCTGGTTTAAAATGATATATTACGACAGATATTACAGCAAACATTCGCAATGCATTAATATCTTTCCTGAATTTATTTGCGCTCATTTATTTACTTTTAATATGGGTGATACATGTATTTTATATGAACGGTAATTACAAATAAATTATATATTTTCCTTATTGAGAATATAATTAGGTTTTCTATATATCCAATGTAGAAAACACACCGTTGCCCTCTCTTTTTTACGCGCGATACACTGCAATCAAATCCATCATTTAAGTTTCGTATGTCTGAAAAAGAAATCGCACGTATTGATGTCTCTATTAATGATTTAACCAAATTAATGCGAGAGCAAAACAGTGCGTTAAATAAAATTCTGGTGACCCTCACCAAAACCCAAACCATTCAACTGGCGGACTCAAAACGCATCGATAAACTTGAGTCAGATAAGACCTGGTTGATTCGACTTATTTTTGGCTCAATCATCGCGATAGCGTTTGCTGCAATTAAGGTAATGTAATATGAATAAATTCAGCCCAATCAGCGCAACTCGTTTAGCAAGTTGCCACCCACAACTGCAGGCGGTATTCACTAAAGTATTGGAGGTATGTGATTGCTCTATTCTTTGTGGCCATAGAACTGAGCAAGAGCAAAATGCCCTACCAAGTACGAATACCCAAGTTCGCTTTCCTAATAGCAAACATAACTCAATACCCAGTAAAGCGGTTGATGCGACCCCTTATCCATATGATGAAGACGACAGAGAGCGCTTTAGCTACTTTGCAGGACTCGTCATTGGTATCGGTGCATCAATGGGTATCGCCATTCGTTGGGGCGGAGACTGGGATAGAGATAATGAGCTCAAAGACAACGGTTTTGATGACTTAATGCATTTTGAATTAGCGGATGAGTAAGGAGTCTCTCATGGGGTTATTTAGTAAAATTTTTGGCAGTGACTCTGCCATAAAATCGGGAATGGATTTAATTGCCAATACTGGAGATGCACTCGTGTTTACCGATGAAGAGAAGTCAAAACAAAAAATAGAGCTGCTTAAAGCGTATGAGCCATTTAAGCTTATTCAGCGTTTTTTGGTGCTTCTGTTTTGCGTGCCTTATGTACTCTTTTATTCCATTGTCATTATCGGCGAGCTTTATGGGTATGATTTCAAAAATATCACACCAATCATTAACGATGCCTTTCAATATCCTGTACTTGGCGCTGTGGGGTTATATTTAACGGGTGGATTAATACCCAGCAAATTTCGGTGATCTCATTTTTACCTAAATTCATACATAGTCTCAGGAGACTATGTATGAAATTAAGTAAAAATGTCATTGATTTCTATTCAGCAGGCTCTAGGCTTGTGTACTCCTCAATGGTAACAATGTCCATCCCAACAAACTCATTAAGCTCACACACGGATTCTAAAAGTGGCACCAGTTCTGTTTTATAAAACACTCTGTCCACTTTGTTTAAATCCGCACTTGAAGTAAATCCTTCTCGAACAATACTCATCAACTCCAATGGAATTCGATGACTGGCCAATACATCATTGGTCGTCATGCTTTTTACGTTCTTAAACCCATCCTTGGCTTCCACCTGTCCAATAGGGGTTAATTCTGGCGCTTTGGCATCTTTGCCCTTTCCATTGATAAATAGATTTTTAAATGCGCCAAGCCCTCCTGCTTTTTTTAAGGTTGCCTTAATTTCATCCTCTTGCTCAATGGTTAGATTTGAGTCGTTCATATACAGCAAGTAGCCAGCATGAGAGCCATTGATATAGTAGCGACGACGAAATAAGGTCGCGTCTTCATTCAGCCAGATAGAGCTCAATGCCCCAATGTATTGCGGCATGCCATACACTTCCTGGCACACATCGTATTCACCAAGATGAAAGACTTGCCCTGGCTTATAATCAATTCGTCCCTCATCACTAAACGCTCTTGGTTTGTAGGTATAGGCGTGTATGTTTTCTTGTCTTCGCATATACAGAGCAGGTAAGTGCTTAATCGCCGTTACCTCTCCAAGGCGATTGCGAATAATGCGTAAGTACCCATTACCAAAGGTTAAAAAGTCACTCAAAAAACGCTTATAGTCACGTCGTTTAATAAGGGCAGATAAGATGCTTGAGCTCGATGCCATATTACTTTTTACATACAACGCAGAGCCATGCACGGGATTGGCGCGCACCGCTTTGGCCAGTGTATCCAAAGGGATGGGTGGCTCATACAACCCATCCACTAGGGCAACTTCCATATAGCTGAGAATATCGCAGCTCATGACACTTTCAGGGGTAGAAAACTCTATCAAAATGACCTCTCTTATGAGAATGAAACTGTCGTTGTATCGTCACGCAAAATATCAATGGGCTCCCAATGCAATACATGCATGGCTGCCCACGCTAAGTCGGCATGAGAGCCGACTTTACTGCGTGCAGAAATAAAGGTGATTTGGTTACTTTTCGCGGTGGTTTGTTGGCGTATCATCAAGAAAGAGTGCACCAAATCATCCCACTCATCATCAAACTGAAGACGACCCGCATTGATGATTTCTCGCGCTTTATACGCCATTACCCGCTTCATCTCAGGAGAGTAATTAACTTCAGTCAGGCTTGGGTAAAACTTTCGTACTAATTCAGCGGTAGCGGTGCCCACACCACTGATGTCCATCTCCAAATGCACCACGTTGTATTTTTTAGTGATGTCCTCAATGACTTTCGCCTGGGCTTCATAACTGGAGCCTTTTAATCGCACTCGCTCAATAAATCGAAATACGCCCCCTTTTCGCTTGGGTTTTAATGACACAATCAATCCAGCATCATCCGCGTTCTCACCTTGACCACCGCCTCGAGGATCGTATCCAACCAGCACTTCTTGCTGTCCTACTGGATGCAGTGCATCGCTATTCACATCCTTCCATGCAGAGGTATCCGTCTTACAGGCAAGCAACGCCTTAATATTAAAGAACGAAAACTTATCATCCAAAAAGACACAACGAAGCAAGTTATCAAACACCGCTTTATCTGGGTATTTACGGTGCAACTTGTCCATATTAAAGAACGTTGCCCCACGCTCTATCGCATCGTCCACGGTGATCATTTGACGGAAAATACCATCAGCACCTAACGCCCCATTCTTAAGTCCCTTATGACTGATATCAATGTTGAGCTCTTTGGCACCAGACCATTTTGGATACGCTTCATGCGCCGTACTTGAGGCAGTAGAGAGATACGTGGTGCGATACTGCGATTGGATAGACATGCCACCGGCATAATCATCCAATTTTTGAAAGCCTGGGATCCAAAACACTTCATCGTAATACATGTGGCCATTAAAGCCTTGGCTAGTAAATACGTTGGTTGACATGAAGTGAAGCTCGGCACCATTACTTAACATGATGCTGTCTTTGCCTTTTAAATCCACATCGCCAATTTGCAGTGCAAACTTTCGAATGTAGTTTTTGAATATCTCGGCTTGTTTGCGCGAGGCTGAAATGAAGATCTGGTTTTCACCATTAATTACCGCATCTTCAAACGCTTCAAAAGAGAAGTAATCACTTAACCCAATTTGGCGCGATTTAAGATAAAAACGCGTTTCATTAATCTCATCGTTTTCTTTATGAGCGTGGATCTCTTTTTGATACTGAAAGTATTTCTTCTCATAAAACTCACGCAGCATCTCTTTGGTAATACCTGAGATGTCGTTTTTGACTTTATTGCTTGGTCGACCGCGTTTTCTACCAGAGCCGCCGTCTTGTGGCGTGTGTTTTTGACGCTGCGCTTTCGCATCGCGTTTATGCTTTTGCTCAAGCAGCATCTCCAGCTCTTTGAGTTGAGCTGAGTGCTTATTATCAATCCACAACAAGTAGGCAATACGCTGACGAAGCATGAGCTCAACAGGGGAATCATCACGCATCTTTTTCCAACCAAACTTGGATATCCATTGCTGAACGGTGCGAGGGTTAATATCCAGCGCTTTGGCAATCTCTTCGGTTTTGTACTGACGCAGATAATACCCAAGGGCACATGTTTGCTCTTGGGTGTATATCGGTTTTTCAGGTTGGCTTGGGGTTGTCATCTTCATCAGTGCAGTGTGCCGCAACTGGATGCAGCTCTCAGCTTCCCCCTTTTCTATATCGCCATTTTAGAAATGACATCAATACAAAAAGACAAATGGGTTCGCTAAATTAGGCTCAGCAATTACAGGAGATGAGCCGAATGTTTCAATCAGAGCCAATTTGTATATTAACCGCAGGTCCCACCATTGATGGGCGCTTTATCGAGCAACAAGTCATCGATGACATGGCCGAAACTTACGATCCAAAAGTATATAACGCACGCATCAATGAAGAGCATTGGTCATGGGGGCCGAAATACGGCTCGGTACTTTCTGTTGAAAAGCGAGACAACACACTATGGGCAATCCTAAAGCCCAACTCTGCACTGCTTGCTTCTGTTGAGAAAGGTCAACTGTTACATAGCTCAGTCGAAATCACCCCAAACTTTGCTGATACCGGTAAGAGCTATTTATCAGGACTGGCGTTAACGGATGATCCTGCTTCGCTAGGCACCACTGAGATCCATTTATCTGTCGACTCTCAAGAAAAGGGGATCGCCTTCTTTAGCTCTGGGGCTACGGTAGGCAAAGAGCTCATTGAACATCAAGTACCAGATAAATCGGATGACATTGGACTGTTGAAAAAAATTAAACAGCTGCTCAGTACAAACACTGAAGCCGCTTCCTTTTCCAAATCAAAAGAGAACCCTCAAATGGATGAAGAAATCAAAACACTATTGACGGCGCAAGCAACACAAATTACGGCCTTAAGTACTGGGTTAACTAAATTAACCTCAGTGGTTGAAGCATTAAGTGCAACTGATGAAGCGCCTGAAGTTGAAGAGCCCGATACTGAAGAGAATACCGCGTTATCTGAAAAAGTGGATGAGCTGTCCACCAAATTAGATGGCCTGGTTGAAAAGCTCAGCAACGTCACCGATGAAGAAGCGCGCGAGTTGGCAGGTTTGAGTGGTGAAGAGCAATATCTATAACCCTTCACTCCCCCCTCATTTGATTGTTTTATTTTATTAGGCAAACCGTATGAAAGAAGTTACGAAAAAAGTCGTTGCGGCCTACGCGGCAACGGTAGCAAAACAAAATGGCGTTGAGGATGCGACCGAGAAGTTCTCGGTTACCCCAGCTGCCACACAAAAAATCATCGCACAAATGCGAGAAAGCAATTGGTTCTTAAAGAAAATCAATATCGTCACGGTAACCAACCAAAAAGGCGAAGCGTTAGGACTTGGTGTGACGGGCATGATTGCCTCTCGAACCAACACGAAAGCGGGCAAAAAACGTAAAACAAAATCCGTATTCAACATGAATGCGATGCCCTACATGTGTGAGCAAACCAACTTCGACTCACATATTCGCTACGACCAATTGGATGCGTTCGCGCACTTAAAAGGCTTTAACGCCATCATCTCCAATCAAACCCGTGAGCAGATTGATGCCAACAAAATCACCATTGGATTTTATGGTACCTCATGTGAGCTCGATACTGACGCTGCTGCCAATCCAAATGGCGAAGATGTCAATAAAGGTTGGTTCCAAGGTATTCGTGATAACAACCCGGATGCCATGCTCAGTGAAGGCGCGACTGCGGATGAAATTCGCATTGGTGAAGGCGATGAAACCAACGGTTTGGGTGATTTTATCAACTTAGACTTAGCCGTGATGAATGTAAAAGGCATGATTGCTGATGTTTGTGCTAACGATGCGGATTTAGTCGCGATTATTGGTACTGACTTATTGTCTTATGATAAAGCCAAATTCTATGCTGAGCATGGCAACACGCCGAGCGAGAAAGCGCACATTGAAGATAAGCAAGTTA
The DNA here is from genome assembly GCF_014694495.1 of Aliivibrio sp. S10_S31. Taxonomy (NCBI): domain Bacteria; kingdom Pseudomonadati; phylum Pseudomonadota; class Gammaproteobacteria; order Vibrionales; family Vibrionaceae; genus Aliivibrio; species Aliivibrio sp. S10_S31. Next base: position 132,582 of record NZ_JAAUWR010000001.1, read on the forward strand.
TTGGTACTTATGGTGGTTTATCTGCCTTCGCCGTACCAGGATTCCCTGCAACAGGCATCTTGGTCACCAGCTTTAAGAACTTGTCACTGTACATTCAAGAAGGCTCTATTCGTCGCTCGGTTGCGAAGAAAAACGATGAGATGGACCAAATTGACAACTTTGAATCCATGAACATGGCCTATGTCATCGAGCATTTAGAAAAAGCCGCGGCCATTGAGTTTGATAATGTGAAGTTATGGCTTAATGGTGAGTGGCACTAAACAAACACACCCCATGCAGGCTCAAGATAGCCACAGTAAAAGAAAACTCATTTCTTTTTATCGTGTCTGTCGTGCTGCCTGCATTCTCTAAGGAGTCCGTATGGGAATGGAATTTATGGGGGATAAGGATAAGGTCTATGACTCAATCCTTCCTGCAACCGAATATTACCCAGAGCTGGCACTGTCTGAGTTTCAATCTTTATTTCATTTTTTAAGTAATGAAACCGAAGAGAGTCTTTTGCAACAAGTTAGAGTAGCTCGAATTATGACTCATCGAGAGCTATTGGCCACGATGTCCTCTTTTGAGTCATTGGATGAATTATCCCAGGCACAGTTTGGGGACATTGACACTGGCACGACGCTCTACAAACAAGCGGTATTTTCTTTAGCGGCCGACTTCATTATTAGCAACCAGTTGAGCACAGATACCACCAAAGATGCGGCTGAGCGCCAAGAGGCTCTGACACAAAAGGCAGAGCATTGCTCAGTGCAGTATCGACGTGCTATCGATTTATTGATTAACGCTCATGAAACTTATCGCATTGAGGTTATTTAGATGAAAGCACTTCAAAGCCTTACCGAGCTTTTTGCCTACCATGTGACAGATACCGCCAACCTTGAGGTCTGGGCTGAAGACGGAGAGCTGGTATGCACACAAGGCGCACTGGTTGATGGGTTTGATATTGCTTATACCGTCAACATCAACCTGAGCGCAGTCGATGTAAAGCCGCACACATTGATGATGCATATCGTCTCTTGGTTGAATCAATACGATGTCGACCGCTCAGAAAAAGGATTGCCTCCTCCCTCATTTGCTACGCAAATGCTGGATAAAGGCTTGTGTGATATCAAACTGAAAATCGACATCCAAGAGCATTACCACCTCAGTGAAAATGAAAAAGGAAGTTGGCTGCAAGATGAAGTGCGATACGACTGTGTCAGCGGGTTTGAAAAAGCGGCCATTGAAAGTGAGCTCCCACCTTTAGAGTTCATTGGTGGCCAAGAGATGGATATGCCACATGCAAATGACTAACCCAGAGCAACTCACAGCTGCCATCAATAGTTTGGTGATGAATGATGATAAGAAAATTGAGCTTAATCGTCTCTTAGCCAATAAAACTCGTCAGTACTTTCGAGGGCAAATTCGCAAGCAACGTGACATTGATGGCAATCCTTATCAATCCAGGACGCGTCGAAAAATCAGTACTCGATACAAAGCCGGTGATAAGGAAGAAATAAAGGTCACCCAAAACAACAAAAACATGCTCATGGGGTTGTCTCGAGCACTGAAAACGTCCGTCAGTAAAGAGGACTTTGAGGTGGGAGTGACAGGCGTTCTTGGTCGAATTGGTCGCCAACATAACGAGGGGCAAACCCTCTCCTTTACCACTCGCATGAGAGGCTTTTACAACAGCAAAACCAATCAATGGGAAGGCGGTACAAAAGTCAAAGGCAACTATCAAATGCCCAAACGAACCTTTATTGGTTGGACACCGACCCTTGAGCGTGAACTGCTTGCCATGGTGGCCACTTATTTCTTAAAAGAGGAAACGACATAAATGCGTGAAATGAAGATAAAGCCTCAAAAAGGATTGCTGGTTCGCGATCCAATCACTCGCACTCCCTTAAGTGAAAAGGGAGAAATAAAACCTCGAAATGCCTACTGGCTTCGTCGAATTAAGGATGAGTCGGTCGTTGAATTAACTAAGTCGGTGAGTAAACAAGAAAATAATACTAAGGAGAAAACCGCATGAGTATCAGTTTCTCAGAAGTACCAAGTAACGCTCGCGTCCCTGGTGTCTATATTGAAATCGACAACAGCTTAGCTAACAGCGCAGAGGCGCAGCAAATTGCCCTTGTTATTGGTAACGCGGTTACAGGTGCAAAAGTGACGCCTAATACTGTGGTGCTTTGTCTGGATGAAGAGTCAGCACGTGAGCAATTTGGAGAGTCAGATATCGCGGCGATGGTGAAGTACTTTACCAAGCAAAATGAGAGCATGCCCGTTTACGCTATCAGCGTAGAAAGTGCCGATACCATGAGCGCACTTGCCGCTCTTGGGGATACGCAATACAACCACATCATCTGCTCACTCAATGATGACACCACCATTCGTGATTTAGGTGAATTTTTGGATGCACGCTATAAGGCGCTTGAGATGATACCTGGTATTGCCTACCTGCCAAAACAAGGCACGCATGCTGAGCTGGTGACCTTTGGTGCAACAACCAACTGTCCATTAATTAGTTTTATGTCAATTAATGCCTTAGTGGATTCAAAAAATGAACCCTTAACAGAAGCCGAAGCTGTGGCCGCTTGGGCTGGGCAAATAGCCCCTTCACTAGCGAATGATCCATGCCGACCGCTGCAAACACTAAAATTGGCAGGGGTCTACTCCATTGCATCGGATGATTTTGATTGGACTGAGCGCAACTTATTGCTGCATGAGGGGATGGGAACCTACACCGTCACCGCAACAGGAGAGGTGCAAGTTGAGCGCCCTGTTACCGCCTACACCGAAAACGCGGCTGGTGTTGAAGATGACAGCTATTTGGATGTCATGACACCGGCAACCGCGATGTACTTTCGAGAAAAACAACGCTCACTCATCCAAAGTAAATTTGGTCGTCACAAGCTTGCGAAAGATGGAACTCGCTTTGCACCAGGACAGGCGATTGTCACACCAAGCATCATTAAAGGTGAATTGCTCACTCTCTATAAAACGTTGGAGTACAACGGCATTGTTCAGGATTTTGATGGATACAAACAATCCTTAATGGTTGAGTTGGATGAGAGTAATAAAACCCGCATCAACTACCGTGACAGTCCGCAGTTCGTGAATGGATTAATCATCACCGCAGGCAAAATTCAATTTAGAAAATAACTCAATATCTTAAGTATTTGGGAGTCAGTATGAGTACAACAATCACCAGTCGCGGCTTTTTGGATGCAGGCTCACTAGGACGCCTGCCAACCAAAGAAGGCGCGACGGTTAACATGGGCGGCCTTAAGCGTGAAGCGGTTGTGGGAGATGATGGCGTTCTGGGTTACACCGAAGTATACGATGGTGCGCCAAGCATTAAAGCAACCATCGTTCATGCAGCCACAACCGATGAAACTGCCATTAAAAATTTTACAGGTGAGAACATCACGCTCAATACCAACAGCGGAAAAACCTACACCTTAATGAATGCCTGGACAAGCGATCCTTTAGAGCTTGCCATTAAAGATGGTCAACTTGAGGTGCTGTTTTTAGGTACCGAGTTAATCCCTCAATAAGCCAATAAATTAGGACGTCATTATGTTGACCTTATTAAAAAAACGAAAAGCGCGAGCGGCGGCAAAAGCGGCGATTGAGGAGCGCGCGGCTCTTGTGAGTATTCCAGAGTTAGAAAGCGGCTCTCTAAGTGATGACAAAGAAAATGATACACCACCGCCTCGCTCGATGCTTGATGGTAAACCTTGGGATGAGGTGCAACACGCACTAAAAATGGACTTGGAATACGCACGCACTCTGGCAGGCTCAGAAGAGAAAGTGCCATTTAAGCAAGAGCTCATTAAAAAATACACATCCACCGTAAAACACCTTCTTGATACTCGAGAGCACTTCGAAGGCTTAGATGTGGTTTGGTGGTATTTCCAATGGCAAATAGATTGCGGCGCGCTCACCGATATTCATGACACCTTTAAGCACTGCGTGCTTAATGGGTTGGACTCACCAAAGGGATGGAGCTCCAATGGTCATACGGCGTATCTGGATATCATCCGAAAATACTCAGACGCCGCCTATAAGGCAGACACGCCATTTAATACCCAATATCTCATGGAAGCGGTGCAAGATATCATTAATGGCAAACTGGCTACCAATGCGCCACTAAAGGTGAAGCTGTTTCGCCTTGCAGGCGACGTGCAACTTGATGCAGGAAAGAGTGAAGACGCCCTGGCTTTATTTGAAATGGTCATGGCAATTGATCCAAAAAAAGGCGGTCGCATTACCAAAATTAAAGAACTAAAAGAGGCGCTTGGCCATGAATAATCAAACCGTAACAGTAACCTTGCCAACACCATTTGAGAAGGGTGATAAAACCATCACAGAGATTGAACTTCGAAAACCCAACGCAGGCAACTTACGTGGGTTAAGTTTGATTGGCGTGTGTGAGATGCAATTTGATGCAGCCTGCACTCTGCTTCCTCGAATTTCCATCTTAAATGAGCGCGATTTACTTAATATGGAAGTGGAAAACTTAGCGCCGCTCATGACGGAAATCGCCTCTTTTTTCGTCGATATGAAACAGTAATTGATAGAGTGGAATCCTACTACGCTGACATTGCGTTAGTGTTTCATTGGCCCCCCAGTGAAATAGATACCTTCAGCTTGGATGACTTACTGCTGTTTCGAGAAGAGGCGCGATTGCGTCACCAATCAGAGAGTGCTTAGCGCTCTTTTTTTATATCAAAAAAAACAAGAAGGCACATTGCATGAAAATGAATCTCTCTGTGGTTATGGGGATTAAAGATAAAGTCAGCGCCCCATTAAAAAGTATGACCAGTGAATCAGACCACTACGCAAAAAAAATTAAACAGATACAGGCCGCGCAAGCCAATGACGCCTGCGCCCTCACCATGATTGCCTCTTATCAGAAAATCCAAAAAGAGATGGATAAGAATGCACTTGAAACCAATGAGGCCACAGAGAAGTTGCTCAAGCTAAAAAAGCAAATGGAAGCAACAACAGAGCCCAGCGCGGCGCTTATTAATAAACTGGCAAAGCAAGAGGAGAAGGTTGCAAAACTTGCCAATAAAAACGACACGCTTAAGCGCAGCTTAAAAAACACCGGCACACAAATGAAAAAAGTCGGTGTTAACACAACACGTCTTGATAGCGAGTTCGACCGATTGTCAAAAAGCCAAGCAGAAAACACCAAACAAGTTGAGAGAGCCAGCCAAAAATACAAACGACTGCAAAAAGCCATGGCGCCCATCAACAAACTGAGCCGCGCCATTAAAATGCCTAATATCCGTGGGGCAGTAATGAATAAGGGGGCTGCGATATTAGGTGGGTTAAGTCTTGGCGGGCTCATTCAACAAATCAACGGCAGCGCCTCTGAAATGGATAAACTCTCAAAGGCGGCGCAAAACCTGAACATGCCAGTTGAAGAGCTGCAAGCCATGCAATCACAAGCTGAGCATGCTGGAGTTAGTTCGGACACCATGAGTGCCGCCATGGGGCGCTTTACCAAACGCCTTGGTGTACTGCAAACCACAGGCAAAGGGGCAATGGGCTCCTTTTTGAAAAAAGGAAAGAACCCACTCTATCGCAGCCTGAAAACAGCCAAAGATACCGAGCAAGCCTATGGCCAATTGCTGAACTCTTTCTCAAAGCTAAAAACCAACCAAGAGCAAATGGCGTTCGCGGATGCCGCCTTTGGACAAGATGGCCGCAAAATGCTCATCATGTTACGCCAAGGAACCGAAGGGCTCACAGCTGCGCGAAAAGAGTTCAATGAAACCGGTGGCGGAGTTAAATCAGACGATGCCGCAAAAGCCGAAGCCTATAATGATGCCCTGCAAAAAGTGCAAGAAAGTATTCGCTCCATCAAGTTCGCGGCCCTGACTCCCATCATGGAAAAGCTGACGGCTGTATTTACTGAATTTTCGAATAAGTTTAAGAACGCCAAGTGGCGCGAAGAAACCATTAAAAAAGTAACTGACACAATAAAAGGGCTTTATGAAGGGTTTAAATTCTTGGGGCAAATCGTTCTATTTGTCGCAAAAAACTTTAAAGGCGCTATAGCGACTCTGCTTCTTTTCAAGGTTAGCATGATTGCCATTAATGCCGTCATTATGGCCAACCCCATTGGATTGATGGTTGCCGCCATTTCAGCAGCCGTCATTGCGATTGGTTATCTCATTGATAAATTCATTGGGTTTGATGTGATACTCAAAGCGGTTGGTGAAGCCATTGGTTGGGTGTGGGATGGTATAAAAGCCATGATTAACATGCTACCCGATGCACTTATTCCTGATGGCTGGAAAACCTCTGCAGAAGAAGCGGGAAAAGAGGTCGATAATCTCAGTAGTAAACTCAATAAGCTGAAAGATAAAAACACCAAGTTAGGTATCACAACAGAAACCACGAACAAGACAAATCAAAACACAACCACGCCTCATCAATGGAGTGCACCTGGTGGTATTACACCCATCCAGCAAACCGCCCCACTCACCAATCAAACTCTAAAGAGTCAAGCAGAAGTGGCGCTCACCATTAAATCGGATAAGCCAGTTATCGTTGATAAAGCCAGCAGCGAAAAAGGGACGGATTTAAGTCTTAACATGGGCAATATGAGCATGAGCTATTAACTCTACTCATGCCTCAAAGCGAGTCTTATTTTGCCAAATTACCAAGAGTGCGCTCAAGAGCGCGTCTTGGTAACACACCACTCGCTGCCTCTTGGGTACAGAGTTACTGTTCTTGCATACCAATTAACAAAGACAAAAAGCCATGACAACCCAAACCATAAAAGAAAACATCGCCCGCGCAACCGAGCTTGCCAATCAACTGCGCCAAGCCATCGCAGCAATAAACCACGCCGCTTGTAAAGAAATGAGCAACAAAGAAAAAGAAAGACTATCAACAACCGAAGAAGCACTACTTAGTGAAATGGTTACCCCAAATATTCACGCAGCAACCGAACTATATGGCCGCCTTGTTGGTCTTGATAATATTTATAATAAAGAGGCTTAATATGTTACCCATTAAACAAGGTCAAGAAGCAATTGTTGAACACATAATGCTAGCCGCCTCTCGCTACCCAATAACGCCTGAAAACATACGCCTTCCCAATCAAAGTCACAACCACATCGCCCTTATCTTTGAGCAACTCGCTTTTTTTGGTCACCTTCGCCAATTAGAAAATGGTGAATATATTCGAGCCTAACTGGTAAAAGTAGCGCATCTAGCTGGTAACGTTAGATGCGCAACAACCGTATTTCATGCTCTACTGGTAAACCCTCCTCATTCAATTGGTACATTTACACACTCGCCACTACCATGACTGTATATATATACAGCTATGGTTTATTTTGATAAAATACCTCTGTTTTTATGCCTTGAGTACCTGAGACCCAAATACCCATTTGGAGAGGAAGCATAACAACCCACTCAGCCACATTATGTGGCTGAGCCCTCTTTGTTGTATTCAAGGCTCTATTTAATGGAGTATCAAATGCAAACAACCACCTTACATAACGGACAGCTGCAACTTATCAACGCAGATTGTCTCGATTACTTAAAAACCCTACCAAACAACTCTATCGACTTAATACTGACCGACCCACCTTATTTTCAAGTAAAGAAGAACGCCTGGGATAATCAATGGTCCGATGTAGAAACCTTCCTGGCATGGCTTGATGAAGTGCTTGTTGAATTTTGGCGAGTGCTAAAGCCCTCTGGTAACTTATATCTATTTTGCGGCTCAAAGTTAGCGGCGGATACTGAATTACTTATTCGTGCGCGATTTAACGTGTTTAATCACATTGTTTGGGCAAAACCCTCTGGGGTGTGGAAACGCGCGCACAAACCGCACCTGCGCGCGTTCTTTCCTGCGACTGAACGCATTATCTTTGCGGGGCATTATGACTCTGAAGGATATGCGAAAGGATGTAGCCAGTACGCAACTAAATGCAACGAATTAAAGAAAACCACCTTTAAACCACTGATGGATTATTTCAAGAACGCGAAGGACGCCCTTAATATCTCAGCAAAAGAAATCAATGAGGCCACCGGCACGCAAATGTGCTCGCACTGGTTTTCATCGAGTCAGTGGAAACTGCCAACAGAAAAACAATACCAACAACTGCAAGCCTTGTTTGCATCAAAAAGTGGCCAACTACCCAAATCTCATTTTGACCTTACAACTGAATACCAGGCACTGCACAGTGAATACGGAAACCTGATCAAGGAATACGATGAATTAAAAGCGGAATATGAAAATCTAAGAAGACCTTTTTATGTCACAGCCGAAGTGCCTTATACCGACGTATGGACATTTGCACCAGTTCAATATTATCCAGGCAAACACCCTTGTGAAAAACCTGCAGATTTACTCGAGCATATTATTACAAGTAGTAGTCGAGAAGGTGCAGTGGTACTTGATGCGTTTATGGGATCTGGTTCAACAGGAAAAGCGTGTTTAAAACTAAATAGAAAGTTTGTGGGGATTGAGATGGAGAAAAATACTTACAAGGCTGTTGTGGATAAATTCAACGATTAATCTTTGAAGTAAAAAACACTCGGCAAAATTGAGTGCCGAGTGTAGCAAATTATATTGATGCCTTCGTATATTTACGATCCCTGAATCGCCTGTGAACTAAGTATTGCTCCAATGGTGGACTCTACTATTTTATTACGTATAGTTTCAACTTTATCACTTTTTAAACAAGCAATATCTAAACTATCAGCAATATATTCCAGTTCACGCTTTGTTTTACTATCAAGTAGTTGATACACTTCTTCTCGACTATTAAGAGTTGAGATTTCATCAACCATAAGCTTAACTTCTTCATTAGATAGTATAGGAGCTGATTTGCGTATTCTTTTAGGTTTAATTATTTTAATATCTATTTTAAAATCACCTTTCTTAATGCTTTCGAAATCTTCATAAGATAACTTATCTGTTTTGATAACAAGCTCGCTAAAAATATTAGATAATACTTTTGACATATCCATATTAGACTCCTGCATAGTCAATAAACTCATCAACAAAATCACTTATTTCGGTTACAATATCACTATGAGTTCCATTTGAATAACCATTTAATACAACAGGAATTCCCTCTTGGGGTGCATCTGCAAATATTGTTTTATTTTCTCTGAAATATTCATGAAAAACAGAAATACCAAATTTATTTCTTTTAGTTTGTGAAATGAATTGTTTTTGGGCTCTTATTGGTTCTTGATTTCTGATTTGAATCATAGTAAACACTACCCCTAAAAAATTAGGATCGATAATGTCACAATCAGAATCTAACTTCGCATAATCATTGTATTCATTAATTAATTCTTTAACGCTACGTTGCAAGTAATCAATACCTAATGTAGAGAGATAGTCAGGCTTCGCTGGTATCAATATTTGGTCAGAAGCGATAATTGCATTTTTTGTCACTATATTAAAATTAGGAGGGCAATCAATTAATACAATGTCATAGTCATTAGATTTAGCAATTTTTTTTAATTCACCTTTTAACTTACCATGCACCTTTAAATAGTTAATTTTTGATTGTTTTAGATTAGCACCACCTAGCAGAGTCGCCAATTCAAGATCAACATTAATAAGGCCTAAATGAGATGAAATCAAATCAATACAACCATCAGACTTCAAATCTTTAGTTAAATACTCATTAACTTTCTCTGGCCTATAAACCAATTCAGACAATGGCATCACTTTTTCACTTTGACTAATGCAATCAAACCAACTTTTAATTGTATGACTTTCCTTAATGGTTTTATCCCAAAAATCAGGCGACATTAAAGAAAATGTCAAACTTGCTTGTGCATCCATATCTAGCAATAAAACTTTGTAACCTCTATATGCTAACTCACCTGCTAGATTAGCTGTTACCGTTGTTTTACCGACCCCACCTTTATAATTTATTACCGAAATAATGTTCATTATTCACTCCTTAGAATTATTTAATTATATCTATTAACCACAACGCTTACACAACATATCATTGTTGTGTAAGTGTATTTGGAATTGAGATTTTAAGCCAAAAAGTACTTACAGCATGAATTTTGCAAATCACATTAATACATTTATATAATGAATATCACACCCATCTCTTCTTTCTTAATGCGCTGTTCTTTGGTGTTAAAAAGAAAGAAAAAAATTCATACATATAAGGTACAGCTTGTTTTATACCTAATGACTCAGCTAAATTATGAAGCTTATGTGATAACAGTCTTAATAGTGAGTGAAAGGGACGCATAATGGAAATAAGTGACCATACTATATGAAAATTAGCTTTCTCCGTTGCGTGAAATAAGTAATGATATTCAGATATCATCATTAGTTCACCATCAATACCTCGTCCTTGATACCAACATGACGCCATTCCCATCTCTTCTACATAGTTAAGTGCATTTTGCTCTAGTTTTTCTCTAATATGATATTTCAACCCCCAAATGTGACTATTGATAACATGTGACCACATTTTTAATGGATCCTCATTTTTTGCTGACTCAGTAATCTCATCTAAATTATAGTATCTAGAACCTGTTCCAAATGAAGACAATACTTTTAAAATCTGTTGTTGCTCATCATTACATTTCATTGCAATATTGTATTTACCTGCAATCGAGCAAGAAACATTATAAAGATCTATTATATTATGACCATAATTTCTAAGTTCTTTATTTGTAGGGTTATGATTATTATTTTCAAGTTTATGCTGCAGAACAACCACTATCTTCATAAGTCGCTCAAAGCCAATAGATAACTCAAATAAACCAGAATAAAATAACCCTCTTCCTTGATCGTCGATATTTGCTCTTCGAATTGCATCCAAACCCGAAAGTAAGCTTGATTTAGTTAAGTGCCCCTCTTGTGATAAAAGTCTGTACTCTTCTTCAAACACAATCACACGAACCTCCAATTCACCACTTAATGCTTAAATATGCCATTCAGTCTCACATATTTTAAAAATTAATTCTGCGGTCCAAGCGACAAAAGCCCGTTCTTTTAGTGCGGGCTTTTGTCTTTCATATGAATACGCAACATATAAGGGATGAACTTCCTACACACAAATTTGAATCATTACTTAACACTTGGTTGTTAAATTATTTATAAAAAAACAAGTCACTTCCTTTATTTCAACCTCAAATGAGGTTAAAATAAAGGAAGTGACTATGTATTGGGACTAAAATGAATAAGATAAATAACAATCAAATAATTAGTAATGATCCGAATAATCTTGATGATTTCCTTCAAGAAAAAGGGGTATCAGTACAACATATTAAGTACGCGATAAGCCAAGCAATCATTGCGTTTAATAATACAACCTCAGACGAACCAGCTGGCTACAGGGGGCACACTATTACTGCTAAGGCTACACTTGCGTTACGCCAAAGCTTAAAACCTTTAGGATTCAAAAAAGAATCTCAACACAATATAGAATTAACAGCAAACTCTGACAATAAGTTCGCGATTCATATTTGTAGAGGGGATGAACAAGCAGGTGTACCTACAGGTTATCCCTCAACGTTAAGAGAAAAAGGACCAAGGTCTCAAGCGTACTTCGGGTTAATAACATCTGATATTAACCAAATTGATATGTTCCCCGGAACTCTTCCTAACTATTCATCCGCCAATTGTCCTTTCGATGTGTGGTTTTTATTGCTTAATGCTCAGAAAAAAGAAGGAGGAATCGAAATTAAAGCAGAGTTATCCAAGCCAGTCTTTTGTTCACAAAAAGGCTTTGTTAATGGATATAGTAAACGATTCATGGTAGATATGTTCGACTTCAATTCGGGAATCATTATCGATACAGATGAAGATACCAATGATGGATTCTCTGATGATATCGATTTAGATATATTAATGAACTAAAAATGTTTATCTCAACTAGATTAAAGCAAGCTCGTGAGCGTCGTAAACTTACAAAAAAAGCGCTTGCAGACTTAATTGGCATCAGCTCTAAAACAGTCTCTACTTATGAAAGCGATCAACCTCAATTTGAGCTTCAAGACGAAATGATACACAAGTTTGCTATAGCTTTAGGCTATCCTGTAGACTTCTTCTATAAAGCTGTTACGGAAACCGTTGACTCGGAATCAATTAGCTTTAGAGCTATTACAAAATTATCTAGTCGGTTAAAGCTAGCGACTGAAGCTGCTAGTATAAATGCATTGGAGTTGTCCGAATGGATAGATAGTAAATTTAAAAATTTACCTAAAGTTCAATTACCTGATTATTCTCATGATAATCGTAACGATCCAGAAATTGCGGCAACAGAGCTTCGTGATGTGTGGGCGTTAGGTGAACTTTCTGTTAAAAATATGATTCATTTATTAGAATCAAAAGGGGTTCGAGTTTTTTCATTATCTGAAGATTGCAAAGATGTTGATGCTTTTTCATTTTGGAAAGGAAACAAACCATTTGTTGTTCTAAATCAATTCAAAACCCCTGAAAGAAGTCGTTTTGATGCGGCCCATGAACTTGCACACCTTATACTGCATAAGCACGGTTGCCAAAACAAAGGAAGAGAGGCTGAACTAGAGGCAGATCGATTTGCTTCCGCATTTTTAATGCCCAAAGGCAGTGTACTAGCTAAAGTGCGACCTAATGCTAATGCTACGCTTAAAGATATTCTTACTCTTAAAAAGAGTTGGAATGTATCGGCTATGGCGATGATTAGACGTCTTTATGATTTAGATTGCTTAACGGAATGGCAATATCGACAACTTACAATAAGTGCAACAAAAGAAGGTTATCGTTCACGTGAACCTGAAGGTTTAGAGCAGCGCGAAAAATCTCTTTTACTTGAAAAAGTTTTTATGTCACTTAAAGGACGAGGGTATAGTCGAATTGATATATGCAATGAAATTACTCTTCCATTGGATGAGTTATCAAGCTTAACATTTAATAATCCATTATTTAGCTTATCTATAGTAAGCCATACTCAATTAGTTAATGGACAACCTTATAAAGCAAATCTATCTTTAGTTAAATAATTTAATACATTAATTATTTCTATAAATATAAAAAGACCGAAATTAATACTATTTAATTTCGGTCTTTTGTAGGTCTCTTTTTGGAAATTATGCTGCACTTCTCTTCTAAACTTTTTATTGAGAGACAGTTACATTTTTTATAGTTGCGTCATTAATCTTTTTCTTACCTTGATACGAGGTATTTTTAACAGAATCAGGCGACTCAAATATTTTTTATTAGTACTAGGTATATAAACCTTAAGATTAACAATCAAAAAAACAAAGCAGGACTAACATTAAATGTAGATGAGATAGCTTGAATATGTTCTTTTGTTAACCTGTGAGGGCTATTAAGAAGTATTAAAACTAAGCTTTTATACACTTAAGATCATCAGCTTTAAACTCGTATTGTTCAATAAGCGTCCTAAGTTTTAAGTGTGGCTACACCACTATTTAGATTATCAATACGAGCATTAAACTCAACAAACTCATCGGCATTATCTTCCCAGCGTTCAATTGATATTTCAAGAACCTTAATTAAAGGTTTGTAAGCATCATATTCTTCAATAAGCTCTTCCATTAATGCTAATGCTTGAGTGTATTCTTCATCTGTCGATATATGACCAGCAAAGCTCGCCATTGAAAATAACTCTAATGCTGTTGATGTAACTTGATTAAAATTCTTCATTTTGACGCCTTAAAAACTAAGCATTCACACTTTAGAATTTTTTCTTCCTTACATAAAAAAAGAAGCCATTAATAAGCTTCCTTTTAAAAAATTATGCTGCGCTTCTAGATTTCTCTATAACTTTCTGCTGAGAAGCAATTGCATCTTTTATAGCTGTCCCATAAATCTTTTTCTTATCACGAGACGAGCTATTTCTAACAAAATCAGATAATCCAGATGATTTTGTATGTTTTTTATCATCAAGCATGTATTCACCTTAATCCAATCATATTTTCAACATCATCTCTGTGCATTCTAGGTTTAAGGTAAGGGATTACAGAATCAACATTTGAATAATGATTTTTCGTTTTACCATCATTATCTTTAAGTAAAACATCAATCTTAATGTTTTTCCCAAATTCAAGCTTAAGTTTCTCAATAACCTCTTGCGCTCCAAAGTATTGAGTAACAAAATGCTCCGGTTGTATACGCCTACCTTCAACTCTTTCTCTAGCTTCAACAAATTTCCAAGCCAAATCCGCACGTTGATGAACAAATAGTATCAAAACTAACCTATCTTTGTCTAAGCTTCTTTTGATATTCTTTCGAGCTACAGGATAGCTAGCCAACGTACCATCTAATAAAACACTTTGGTTATTTTTATGAATATAATCTAAGGCACGTTCAACCAGTAAGGAAACAGCTCGTTGAAATAAATATGAATTTCCACCGCTATATTCAGGAAAGCGTTCACGTAAATCATCAGGATCTAGTCTTAATATCTTTGTCTTATTTTTCTCCAACTGAGCAATCATTGCTTTTGATATTTCAGTTTTACCCGCTCCAGGAGAACCCGACATAAAAACCGATACAGGAAATTGCTCTGGTCGATATACCTCTTTATTTGTAATTTCACGACATATCTTTGTTCTATTTTTTTTAGCGAACTGAATCGCTCGCTCCTCAATAGCTAATTCTTCATCCGTAAACATTTTTGATCCTATTAGCGAGTCCAGATACATGTGAAAACATGATACTTATAAATATCGTAATTACAAAAAATAAAAGCCACACATCTAAAATGATGTGTGGCTTTCGTATTAATATCTAACGGTATGTGGTCAATTTGTGGCGATAAAATTTATAATTAACTTATAAATCATCATCTTAACTTAATGATAAAAGCTGAAATCTCAGCCTTTTTTGTCATATCTACCCTGTAAATAACTGAACAGATATGGTCTAAATTAATGCACTTTCTTACATTAAAAATTAAACAATCGGTCGCTGACCTTTGCTAATTAAACGCATAAATACGTTCTCAGCAGACTGGCCTGCAATCCCTGCAATTTTATCGCTTAACTTTTTCTTTTGTACGTAATGAATCGCTAAAACTTCACGATTTTTACACGCTTTTGTTAAATAATCATCCGATGTTTGAATCTCATCAATTAGACCTAATTCTAACGCTTGTTTTCCGAACCAATGCTCGCCTGTTGCTACTTTTTCAAGATCAAGTTCTGAACGATGCTCACGAATAAAATCTTTAAATAAAACATGAGTTTCTTCCAACTCTAATTGGAATTTTTCACGTGCTTTATCGCTATTTTCGCCAAACATTGTTAGGGTACGTTTGTATTCACCAGCGGTTAATTGCTCAAATTCAATATCATTTTTCTTTAATAATTTATTGAAATTTGGTAACTGAGCAACAACACCAATCGAACCAACAATTGCAAATGGTGCAGCAATGATCTTCTCACCAATACATGCCATCATATAGCCACCAGAAGCTGCAACTTTATCTACAGAGATCGTTAATTTAATGTTTGCATCACGTAGACGGTCAAGCTGAGATGAAGCCAGACCATAACCATGAACCATACCGCCACCGCTTTCAAGGCGTAAAAGTACTTCATCACCTTCAATAGCAACCGCTAAGATAGCTGATACTTCTTCACGTAGAGCAGCAACTTCTTTTGCATCAATACTGCCATTAAAGTCTAAAACGAATAAACGAGCATCACGCTTTAACTCAAGTTCACCCGATTTTGCAGCTTGCTTGATTTCTTTCTGTTTTGCTTTTTCCGCTTCTTTGTCTGCTTTCTTTTCAGCCTTTGTGCGAGCTTTTAATTCTGCGTCATCAAATAAGTGATGCTCTAATTCAACGACAGTATCCTTATACTGTTCAGTTAAATTAGTTACTTCTAATTCACCTTTTGCACCAGCAGATTTTCCACCTACCGCTTTAGCTGCAATTAGAATGGCAATAATAGAAACAACAACGGTTGCGATCTTTGCTAAAAAGAGACCGTAATCAAACAAAAATTCCAATGTAATACCCTCTTAAGTATGTTTCGTGTATTGTACTCGACTTAACTCGAAGTTAGTTCACATTATGATAATAAATCGCACTAAACGCGCATTTTTACATCAACTTACAAGACTAATTTGTAAGTTTTCTTAAGGTGAACGTTGAAATACAAGGATTACAGAGTGGATTATCAGGTTTCTTCTGACGCATTAAAAAATAAAGTTATTTTAGTTACTGGTGCTGGTGATGGTATTGGTAAACAAGCCGCACTACATTATGCACAACATGGTGCTACCGTTATTTTATTAGGTCGTACAGTTGCTAAATTAGAGGCAGTTTACGATGAGATTGAAGCCGCAGGATACCCAACACCTGCCATTGTTCCTTTAGATTTGAAAGGCGCCACCAAACAGCACTACATTGACATGGCTGAAACCATCCAAAGTCAATTTGGAAAACTAGACGGTCTTCTTCATAACGCTGGTTTATTAGGTATGCTTAGTCCCTTCGAACAATTCGAAGAGACCATTTTTGATGAAGTAATGCAGATCAATGTCAAAGCTCAATTTTTGATGACACAAGCCCTACTTCCTGTTCTACAACAATCTGATGATGCTCGAATTGTCTTTACCACTTCAACCGTTGGGCACCAAGGGCGAGCATTTTGGGGTGCCTACGCCATCTCAAAATTTGCAACAGAAGGTATGATGCAGACATTAGCGCATGAAATGGAAGGCACCAAGGTAAAAGTGAATGCTATTAACCCTGGAGGTACTCATACTCGTATGCGTGCTCAAGCCTTCCCTGCTGAAGACATTAGTTTACTTAAAACGCCAAAAGACATTATGCCTCTTTATGTATATTTAATGGCTCCAGAAGGCATTAACGAACACAGCCAGTGCATTGACGCTCAGCCAAAATAAATTCTTAAAAAATCTAACAAAAAGGGTTGCTACCTTACGGTGCAACCCTTTTTAATTAATCTTTATTACGTCTTTTAAGCGACGTAATTAGCGTTGTCTAGGTTTAGACTTTGGCGCTTTACCATTTGGTGAGAACTTACTTCTTACTGGCTTTTGACCAGCAGCTGGTTTTTTCCCTTTAGATTGAGGCTTACCAGAAGATTGGCTTTCACCATTGTTAGAACCACGTTTTGCTGAAGGTAGTGAGCTACCAACAGGTTTCTTATTACTACGACCACGACGACCAGCAGGAGTATTACGCTCTTCTGTTGAACGCTCATCGTAACGCTTAACTGCACGACGGATCTTTTGAGTTTTTGATTTAGCACGCTTACGAGATTCTTTATCTACATCAAGAAGACTTTCTTTCTCAGCTGGTAATTCAACCATCTCACGTAGGTAGTTAACTTCCTTAAGTTCAAGTTCCATCCAACCACCACGTGGTAATGCTTTTTCAAGGAAGATATCACCGTAACGAACACGTTTTAGACGACTCACAGTTACACCCTGTGAATCCCATAAACGACGTACTTCACGATTACGGCCTTCATTGATTACAACGTAGAAAGTATGGTTCATACCTTCGCCGCCAGCGTACATTACATCTTCAAAACGCGCTTCACCATCTTCTAGTTTCACACCAGAAACTAAATTACGGATCATTTTTTCGTTAATTTCACCAAATACACGACACATGTATTCACGTTCAACTTTACGACTTGGGTGCATCAAACGGTTTGCTAATTCACCATCTGTTGTGAACAGTAGTAAACCTGCAGTGTTGGCATCCAAACGACCAACTGAAACCCAACGAGAATCACGAATTTTTGGTAGGCGATCAAATACAGTACGGCGACCTTCTGGGTCATGACGTGTACATAACTCACCTTCAGGTTTATGGTAGGCAAGTACTCGACAGATCACATCAGTAGATTCTTTAACTGATACGACATGGCCATCAATACGAATTTTTGCATCAACGTTTTCTAGGCGATCGCCTAATTTTGCTCTCTGACCATCAACACTAACACGACCAGCTTGAATCATGGTTTCTAGCTCACGACGAGAACCAAGACCTGCTCGTGCTAATACTTTCTGTAATTTTTCGCTCATTCTTTACCTTTTTATGTCGCCTTCACAGGCGTCAATTAACTTATTATTAATCAAGAGGATGAATGCATTACCACTCACTCTTAATCACAATCAAATTCGATGAAAACTGATTATACAATATTGTGACTAATAAGCGGTAAGAATTTAATCAAAATTTAATTTTAATTTTTGTCGTAAGACACGCAAAGTGCTCATACCACCACTACCTATTTTTACTATACTGAGTATGCTGAGACGGTAATTTTCTTAGTAATTTTAATGAGTTATCAATCAATAAGGTAGTATTATGAAAAACTTCACACTTCTTTTAAGCCCACTTCCATCTATCTCTCATAATGAGATTGTCGAAAAAAAACCTGCAGTATGAATTTATAAAAGAGTTATATGATTATTGCATACAAACTCAAAACTTAAATTTACTCCAGCAACTAATTAGTACAAGGGAAAGAATTATTTTGAGTCAATTTGAAGGCGGAACTATTGGAAATTTGGAATACTTATTTTCAACATCAGAAGCAGCAAACATTTTAGGAAAACAACCTTGCTCTTCTTTACCTAAGATATATTTTCATATTGAACAATTGGCCATCAAATTTTTTGGTTGTCTTCTAAAATGCAGTACTGAATTTGAAATTTTCAAACTCATCCATAAACCAAATGTGTTACTTAACCACGATTCAGAAACAGTCTCAAAAAATACCACATCAACCATTATTGATGAAAAATATCACTACGAGCTAGTGCCGGATATTTCAGAAGACGAACGATTCTTTCATACTGAGTTTAGTGATCAACCTCTCCCTCTTTCTGATGCTATTGTACTTATTAATATCGCCACTTTCGTCAAAGAACATAAATGGTATGAAATGCTTAACCATTTAGATATCTCCTCTAAAGGTGAACACTTCATCCTATACCAATATACTGAAAACAATCTTTATCCAACGATCATCTCATCAGCATTAATTCAAACTACATCAAATAAACACGAATGGCTCTTCTTTGACGGTTTTTTTCAAAATACGAAATGGAAGCCGAATCTTGAAAGCGATGGCCTGTTATCTCTCACCAAAGCAACATCTATGACTCCGTTAACAAGATCACAATTTATCGATAAAACTAGCGATGAAATAGAAAATGACCTTTTTTATTCTATCTTAGATAAAACAAAGGTATGCGAAGCAATTCGTTTAACTATTAGCGGTTCAAAGTCTAAAGCAAACTACCACCTATATTTGGCTCAAAAAGGATTAGCGATGGCTTTAAAAGAAAGTGGAAGAGATGCTGTTTTTACAATAATAGAGAAACCAGCAATGGTTCTATTTTATAAAGCAATGAATTTACTAGCGCCTACGCAATCTCCCTATGTTTTCACAAGTGAGCAAGATGTAAATAAAACGGGAATAATTACTTATAAAGGGATCTGGCTTTTAAAAAATGCATCATCTGCTTTCAATCAATATAGTTTTAAGGCATACAATGCTAATATTATAAGCCTAAGAAAAAAACTTCGAAATCAGTGAGTTTTATATAAATGTTAACTACTTTACCTAAAGTTTATTTACTACTGACAACCTCAGCAATCATCTTGCTTTGGGTAGGGTATTTTGTCCGCTCTCTATATAAAGAGCGGACAAAGGTAAACCCTTACATTTATTCATCATACATTCTCTATGCATTATTTATTATCTTATGGATACTGAGTAATGCTTACTTTCAGTCTCCATTACTCACATACTTTGATGAATCAACCGCTATTTTTATGGCGCTATTTGCTAATATGACCTCATACTTAGCTTTTGCTTTTGCTTTTCTATTTTCGTGTCGCCTTGCTTCAAAACACCCAGATAAACGACTATCTAAATGGCAGTTTCGTTTAACGAGCATTACAACGCTTGTCGCATTAATTATTAATGTTATCCCTAACTTAACGGTTATAGGAGTAACAATCCAAGCTCCTAGCGTATTCACCATTGAATTTGGTCCCTTTGCTCCTTTGTTTTTCTTAAACGCATTTCTATTCGTAATTCTGACGAGCATTAATTTCTTTAAGCTTAGAAAAAGTAATATAAAACTCAATAAAGAAAAATCCATTTATTTAATGATTGGGATATTTATTTACATGATCTCAACCATTGCATCTCAAATAATTATACCAGTCATATGGGCTGATTTCTCATACACATGGGTACCGCCTGCATTATCTGTTACTGAAGCTTTATTAATTGGATATACATTACTTTACCATAGATTATATAGCTTCAAATATTTGCTTTTTTGGTCATTATCATATTCTATAAATCTCATTTTATATCTAATCCCTATTATTATAATTTACGATTTAACAGCCACCTCTGATTTATTATATATTTGTATCATTGCAATAGTCTTTACTGGATTATTTTGGGATAAAACCCTTAAAAAGACAAAAAAAATCGCTTCTATTATTATATATAAAGACAAGCAGACACCAGTTGAGAAAATATATAAAATTGCAGAGGAATTTAAATATTCAAGTAGTAATGCAATTATTAAATTAGCATCAATTTTAAACACGCCAAAAGAAGAATTATTATTGATTGGTAAAAACACTAATTATAATATTTTTATTCCACATTTAAACCAAAGCCACTCTGCTTTGGTGAAAGATGAACTTGATTACCAAATTCATTACTCCCCTAAAACTGCTAACGCTGAACTTCATCAAGTACAAGAGAAAATGAGTGAAAGTAAGACGGCATTGATCTTACCTATTTTTGGTGAAAACAAGCTAATATCGCATTTTTTAATTTCGGCAAATAAACACGATAATACGACATTTTCAAATGAAGAGATTTCAGCTATTCAATGGGTACTAACTAAAGTTCAAGGCTACATTGAGAGTGAACGAAAAGTTCGTCAATCACAGGCCCTTGCTAACTCTATCGCACACGAAATGCGCAACCCTCTATCACAACTTCAGTATCATTTTGAAAAAATCAAACATCACTATCAAAAAAATACTGAACATGAAAAACAAGAAGATCTAATAAAAAATGAATTAAACCAAGGGTGTTTAGCGATTCAAAAAGGTGCGCAATTAATTGATATTATTTTGAGTGAAGCTAAAAATACCGCGATCAGTGATGACCTATTTCATCACCATTCTATTTCATTATTAACTCAACAAATTATTGATGAATATGTATTTGATTCAGAAGAAATGAAGCAAAAAATCACTCTAGATCTTGAAGATGATTTCATCGTAAATATCAATGATACTCTGTATGGATTCATACTGTTTAATTTATTGAGAAATGCAACTTATTACTTTGATGAATACAACAGCTCCATATCAATTCGTTTAGTTAAAGGGTTTGCTACCAATAAATTAATATTTAGAGATACAGGACCTGGAATTGATTCACATATCCTCCCTAATATTTTTGATGACTTTTTTACTCATAATAAAGAAGGCGGCAGTGGATTAGGTTTATCTTATTGTTTGCGTGTTATGCATGCTTTTGAAGGAAACATCGCATGTTATTCCACCAAAGGAGAATTCACTGAATTTGTACTTAGTTTCCCTCATATAGAAGGAGACATTAACGCATTAAACTCCCACAAACCAAATACTCCACCGTTAATTAATAAGAAAGATAATTCGCTTAAAACAGTATTAATTGTTGATGATAAAAAAGTACAACGTATGTTAATTCATACTTTTATTAACAAAGATAATTTAACACTTTTACAAGCAGAAAATGGTGAAGAAGCCGTAGAAATAGCCACAAATAACAAGCTTGATCTTATCTTTATGGATTCTCGTATGCCAGTAATGAATGGAATTGATGCGGCTAAAAAAATTAAGATAATCTATCCTAATTTACCGATTATCGCGTTAACTGGCGAATCCAGTCATGAAGAAATCAGCGCTATAACACAAGTTATGGATGGCTATCTAACAAAGCCAGTGTCTAAAGCACAATTGCAGCAAGTTGTAGATAAATGGCTATAGTTGAAATAAAAAAATAGCCAGAACGACTGTCTGGCTATTTCAAACATTTATTATTCAGTTATTCAAATGGAGTTGGATCACCAGCCCCTACTCGAGCAATCTTAATATCATCATCACTGAAGTCGATAACCGTTGTTGGTTGTTCACCTAAATAACCACCATTCATAATTAAATCAACAGCATGTTCTAACTGATCACGAATCGCTTCAGGATCAGATTCTGCCATTTCATTTCCTGGCAAAATCAAGGTCGTTGACATCAGTGGTTCGCCTAACGCTTCCAACAAATCCAAAGCGATCTTATTATCAGGTACACGCATACCAATAGTCTTACGTTTTGGGTTCATTAAACGACGCGGTACTTCTTTCGTACCTTTAAAAATAAAGGTATATGCACCTGGTGTATTATTTTTAAGTAAACGGAAAATACTGTTATCAACACGAGCATAAATAGATAACTCAGATAAATCACGACACAGTAACGTAAAATTATGTTTGTCATCTAAACGACGGATCTGACAGATTCGCTCTAGTGCTTGTTTATTCTCAAGTTGGCATCCTAGTGCATAACCTGAATCTGTTGGGTAAATCACTACCCCACCATCGCGAATAATCGCCACAGCTTGACTAATTAAGCGTGCTTGTGGGTTTTCTGGGTGTACGTAAAAAAATTGACTCATGGTCCCTCCTGCTTAGCAGGTCATAGTGATATTTGGTTTTTATTTTAGTTTTATACTAAATCCATTTTCTCTTTCAGCTTGGTATATCCCATTTTTGCCAAACAGGAACGACTCCTTCTGGCAACCATAAATTTCGCCCTAACTCCGTCCAAGGCGATGAGTAATGAAAATCAGAGCCTTGGGAAGCTTCTAATTCAAATTGAATTGCATAATCAGCAAGAACCCGACGCTCTTGCACCCCTTGCTGCGGTAATGCAACTTCCATCGCATCGCCTTTTGCCTCAACAAACGCAGCTAATAAACGTTTTATCCATTTTGCTGTTAACTTATAACGACCAGGATGAGCAAGTACCGCTACGCCCCCTGCTTTATGGATTACATTAACGGCTTCTTCAATTGAACACCAGTCTGGCGGTACATAACCTATGTTATTGCGAGTTAAGAATTTTTTAAATACCGCTTGCATTGTTTTAGCGTGACCTTCATCAACTAACCACTTACCAAAGTGAGCACGAGTTAACGTACCGTCTCCAGCTAAGGCTCTTGCTCCCTCTAATGCTCCTTCGTACCCAGCTTTCTCCAAACGTTCTGCCATTTTAATTGCACGAGCATCTCTTCGAGCTTCTTGATTTTTAATTAGCTCAACTAAATCAGGATGGTGAATATCTAAATTTAAACCAACAACATGAATGTCTTTATTGCTCCATAACGTCGATATTTCAATTCCATCAATCAATTGCAAAGGTAAGTTTTGCTCTTTAATCGCCGCATGAGCTTCATCAAGACCCGCAACAGAGTCATGATCAGTAATAGCAAGCACCTTCACATCAAAACTAACCGCTCTTTCAACTAATTCTGTGGGTGATAAGCGTCCATCTGACGCAGTTGTGTGACTATGTAGGTCTATTTTCATAATTATTCTTGACTTTCTTCTTGCGCACTAGTTTACTAGTACACAGTTAAACACTTTCTCACCAAATTGAAATTGGTCAACAATAGGTACTTTATGTCACAGCTTAACAGACAACAAGCAATCTTAAAAACATCAGTGGTAAGCTCACGATGGTGGCACTACCTTGGGTAGTGTTTTGTGCTAATTTATTTTTGACATAAATCCACTACCCGCAACTAAGCGGGTTTTTTTATGTCTGAAATACACATCGATGATGTGATAGATAGTACAAAAGCACAATTGAGAAATAACGATGAAATAATATACAAACCGCCTTTTAGCCCTCATAAGTTTTAACAAAAGAGTGGCAACAACTGTGAAATATGCGACTATGCCAATACAATATAATTTAACACAAGATCAACGAATTAGCAGGGAGGCTATAATGCGTTCATCACATTCACAAGATAGTAAACTTGAACTACTTTGCCTTGATGTCCCATACGTTTCAGATCCAACGGAGCTGTATTCCACATTGTGTGCTGACGGCGCAATGAGTTTATTACTTGAATCTGCAGAAGTAGATTCAAAAGAAGACCTAAAAAGTCTAATGCTAATTGACGCTGCTGTTAGAATTCATTGCTTTGGCAAAGACGTAACTTTAGAAGCAATGACAACAAATGGTGAACTATTATTAGCTCAACTTGCTCAATGCTTACCATCGACATTGATTCAATCAGTTTCAAATAATCTGTTAATACTTCATTTCCCTGATGCTAATCAAGATCTAGATGAAGACAGCCGTCTTCGAGAACTGTCATCATTTGATGCATTACGCTTTATTCAACATCAATTCGATTTATCAGGCTTACCTTCAAATGCATTATTCCTTGGCGGTTTATTTGCTTATGACTTAGTTGCCAATTTTGAAAATCTAGGTAATGCCGATTCAACAAATAAGTGCCCGGATTACCTTTTTTATATTGCAGAGACACTGCTGGTTATTGACCATCAAACTCAAAAGTCCACGTTACAAGGTACGCTTTTTTCCCAAAATGAAGAAATAAAGCAACAAGTATCAAAACGTTTGTCTTCCATAAAAACATTCTGCTCTGAATCTCATGATGTTCCATTAGCGCCAGTCTTAACTGAATGTGATGCAGTTCCAAGTGTCTCTGATGATGATTTTTGCCAAACGGTTTTAAATTTAAAAGAATTTGTCATCAAAGGTGATGTGTTCCAAGTTGTTCCTTCTCGTCGTTTTACTCTGCCTTGCCCTGCTCCACTTTCCGCTTACCGCGAACTGAAGATCGGTAACCCAAGTCCTTATATGTTCTATCTGCAAGATCGTGATTTCACACTGTTTGGAGCCTCTCCTGAATCAGCTCTTAAATATTGCAAAGTCAGCAATCAAGTTGAAATTTATCCAATAGCAGGTACTCGTAAACGTGGTAAAAATGCAGATGGTTCCATCAACCACGATTTAGATAGTCGTATCGAATTGGAATTACGCTGTGACACAAAAGAAAATGCAGAACACATGATGCTGGTTGATTTAGCACGAAACGATGTAGCTCGAATTTCGCAAGCTGGCACTCGTCACGTTGCTGATTTGCTTAAAGTGGATCGCTATAGTCATGTTATGCATTTAGTGTCACGAGTGGTTGGGCAACTCAGAACCGAACTCGATGCTCTTCACGCTTATCAAGCATGCATGAACATGGGAACCCTCACTGGTGCTCCTAAAATTCGAGCAATGCAACTTATCCGTGATGTAGAAAAAACTCGCCGTGGTGCTTATGGTGGCGCTGTGGGTTATTTAACTGGCGATGGCAGCATGGATACCTGTATTGTGATCCGTTCAGCTTATGTCGAAAATGGTGTCGCTCAAGTTCAAGCTGGTGCCGGCGTAGTATATGACTCAGATCCTCAGGCCGAAGCTGATGAAACACGAGGCAAAGCGCAAGCGGTGATCTCAGCCATTCAAAAAGCACACTTATCGGCAGCCACTCAACAAGTTAAGGAGACAAAATAATGGCTCACATTGTATTACTCGATAACTTTGATTCCTTCACTTATAACTTGGTTGATCAATTTCGCTCACTTGGTTACCCAGTGACGATTTACCGTAATAGCTTAAGCGCAGCCGCTTTTGAAGAAGCCGTAAATAAGCTAGACAATCCAGTTGTCGTTTTATCTCCTGGTCCTGGAGCACCATCAGAAGCGGGTTGTATGCCGGAAGTCATTCAGCGCCTAAAAGGCAAAATCCCCATGATAGGTATTTGTCTTGGCCACCAAGCAATTGTTGAGGCCTATAACGGAACGGTTGCCGGAGCAGGTGAAATTGTTCATGGTAAATCAGCAATGATGAGCCATAACCAACACCCTATTTTTAATGACTTACCAAATCCACTATCTATTGCTCGTTACCACTCATTAGTGGCAACAAAAGTAACGGATGAATTAACCATTACAGCCACAGTAGATGACCTTGTAATGGCCGTAATTCAAGAAGAAGATAAGGTGTGTGGCTTCCAATTTCACCCTGAATCCATTTTGACGACTCAAGGGGCACAACTACTCATTAATACCTTGAATTGGGCATTAGATCTAACAGCAAAAGACAATAAAGAATAAGGATATTCTCATGACTCAAATAGAAACCATTTTTAACAAGCTATACGATCAAGTTTCTCTTTCAGAATCAGAAAGCCAAGTTCTTTTTGATGCCATTATTAAAGGCGAATTAGATCCTATACTACTGACATCAGCACTCACCTGTTTAAAATTGAAAGGTGAAACACCGGATGAGATTGCAGGGGCTGCCAAAGCATTATTAGAAAACGCAAATCCATTCCCTCAACCTGATTATGATTTTGCGGACATTGTTGGCACCGGTGGTGACGGTTCAAATACCATCAATATTTCCACCACGGCCGCATTTGTTGCCGCAGCATGTGGATTAAAAATTGCGAAACATGGTAACCGTGGCGTTTCAAGTAAATCTGGCTCTTCTGATCTTCTTGATTCCTTTGGCATTGATTTAGCCATGTCTGCAGAAGACACAAGAAAAGCCGTCGATGACTTAGGCGTTGCTTTCTTATTTGCGCCACAATATCACGGTGGTGTTCGCCATGCGATGCCAATTCGTCAAACCATGAAAACACGCACCATCTTTAATATACTTGGACCTCTAATTAACCCTGCACGTCCCAATATTGAGCTTATGGGCGTTTACGATGAATCACTGGTTCGTCCTATTGCGGAAACCATGGTAAACATGGGAATGAAACGTGCTGCGGTTGTTTTTGGCTCTGGTTTAGATGAAGTTGCCATTCATGGTCCAACAACGGTGGCAGAAATTATTGATGGTGAAATTAAAGAATACACATTAACGCCAGAAGATTTTGGACTGAATACTCATCCACTTGATTCGATTAAAGGCGGAGAGCCAGAAGAGAATAAAGCCATTATTACGGATATTTTAACGGGTAAAGGGACAGACGCTCAATTAGGTGCTATCGCTGTTAACGTTGCCCTATTAATGCGCTTGTTTGGCCATGAAGATCTAAAAGCTAATGCACAAAAAGCCATCAATGCCATGAATTCAGGTAAAGCCTTCGAATTGGTACAACAACTGGCTGCAAGAGGATAAATGAATGACACAGCAATTGTCTGAACACATCTCAGTAGAAAATACAGAAATGGCTGAAGTACTTGTAAAAATAGTAAAAGACAAAGCCATTTGGGTCGAAGAGCGTAAGAAACAACAACCTCTAGATGATTTTCAATCGTCATTAAGTCTATCTGACCGTAGCTTTTACGACGCATTAAAAACAGGCAAAACCGAATTTATCCTTGAATGTAAAAAAGCATCACCATCAAAAGGGTTAATTCGAGATGATTTCGATCTCGATTACATTGCTTCTATCTACAATAATCACGCGAGTGCCATTTCTGTACTAACCGATGAAAAGTATTTCCAAGGTAGCTTTGATTTCTTACCTATCATTCGAAATCAAGTGTCACAGCCTATTTTATGTAAAGATTTCATGATAGATGCTTATCAAGTGTATCTTGCTCGTCATTACTCTGCTGATGCCATTTTATTAATGCTTTCTGTTTTAGATGATGCGCAATACAAAGCACTTGCAGACATAGCACATTCATTAAACATGGGTATTTTAACGGAAGTCAGCAATGAAGAAGAATTGCATCGTGCTGTGGCATTAAACGCAAAAGTCATTGGAATTAACAACCGTAACCTACGTGACTTATCAACGGATTTAAATAGAACAAAAGAACTTGCTCCTCTACTACCTAAAGGAACCACCATTATTTCTGAGTCGGGTATTTATACTCATCAACAAGTGAAAGAACTGGCTCAGCACGCTTCAGGATTTCTGATTGGTAGCTCACTAATGGCAGAAAAAAACCTAGAGCTTGCAGCAAGAAAAGTTATTTTAGGTGAAAACAAAGTCTGTGGATTAACTTCAGAGCAAGATGCGAAAGCCGTTTATGACTCTGGAGCTGTCTACGGTGGACTTATTTTCGTAGAAAAATCGCCACGTTTTGTTCCTCTTGAAACCGCAAAGAAAATAACCCAAGCAACGGCATTACATTATGTGGGCGTTTTTCAAAATGAGGATGCTCAGCGTGTTGCTCAGTACGCCACTGACCTTTCTCTATCTGTGGTTCAACTGCATGGAAATGAAACCGAAGCGTATATTACTGAGTTAGCCTCTTTATTACCGACTCATACTCAAATTTGGAATGTCATTTCTGTGTCAGATGATGCTCAACGCATTTCACTTCCACAAACTCAAGCTGATAAGGTGTTAGTTGACTGTAAAGTCGGTTCGCAGGTGGGAGGTACTGGCGTTAGTTTTGATTGGAATAAACTGCCTCACCACAACATCATGCTTGCCGGTGGACTTGAATTAAATAATACCAAACAAGCAGCACAACTCGGCTGCTACGGATTAGATTTCAACTCAGGAGTAGAAAGTACTCCGGGTAAAAAAGATCATAAAAAATTAAGCGCCGTATTTAGCGCATTACGAGACTATTAAGGAAAATATCATGGCAAAATTAGATGCCTACTTCGGCGAATACGGTGGTCAATACGTTCCACAGATTTTAGTTCCAGCTTTAGAGCAACTAGAACAAGCCTTTATTGATGCACAAGAAGACCCAGACTTTCGTTCTGAGTTCATGACGCTTTTACAAGAATATGCGGGTCGTCCAACCGCCTTGACGTTATGCCGCAATTTAACCAAAGGCACAAAAACAAAGCTATACCTTAAACGTGAAGATCTACTTCATGGTGGAGCACACAAAACCAACCAAGTACTTGGCCAAGCACTACTTGCAAAGCGTATGGGTAAAGATGAGATCATTGCTGAAACAGGCGCAGGCCAACACGGTGTTGCCACAGCGCTAGCTTGTGCATTACTAGGATTAAAATGCCGAGTTTATATGGGTGCTAAAGACGTAGAGCGTCAAAGTCCAAACGTATTCCGTATGAAACTAATGGGTGCAGAAGTCATTCCTGTACATTCAGGATCTGCGACGCTAAAAGATGCGTGTAATGAAGCACTACGTGACTGGTCTGCAACCTATGAAACTGCACACTATTTATTAGGAACAGCAGCGGGCCCTCACCCATTCCCAACCATCGTTCGTGAATTCCAACGTATGATTGGTGAAGAAACGAAAATGCAAATCTTAGCGCGTGAAGGTCGTTTACCTGATGCGGTTATTGCTTGTGTGGGGGGGGGTTCAAATGCCATCGGTATGTTTGCAGACTTCATTGAAGAAGAAAGCGTGAAGTTAATTGGTGTTGAGCCCGCAGGTAAAGGTATTGATACCGACCAACACGGCGCACCACTTAAGCACGGTAAAACAGGTATTTTCTTTGGAATGAAAGCCCCATTAATGCAAGATGAACACGGGCAGATTGAAGAGTCGTACTCGGTTTCTGCAGGTTTAGACTTCCCATCCGTTGGCCCACAACACGCCCACCTAAATGCTATTGGTCGTGCTGAATATGGTGCAGTAACAGACGATGAAGCCTTAGAAGCATTTCAAACTTTAGCAAAAGGGGAAGGTATTATTCCAGCGCTAGAATCTTCTCATGCTTTAGCTTATGCATTACAACTTGCACAAGCAGAGCCAGAGAAAGAACAGCTATTAGTTGTAAACCTATCTGGCCGTGGTGATAAAGACATCTTCACAGTACATGACATTTTAAAAGAAAAGGGAGAAATCTAATGGATCGTTATCAAGCCCTATTTGCTCAGTTAGAGAAAAAAAATCAAGGTGCCTTTGTTCCATTCGTAACTATCGGCGATCCAAACCCAGAGCTGTCTTATAACATCATGGAAACTCTGATTGAAGCTGGTGCGGATGCATTAGAATTAGGTATCCCTTTTTCAGACCCTCTTGCTGATGGTCCTACTATTCAAGGCGCAAACATTCGAGCATTAGATAGCAAAACAACGCCAGCTATTTGTTTTGAACTCATTGCAAAAATTCGCTCTAAATACCCTGATACACCAATCGGTCTTTTGGTTTATGCGAACCTTGTTTTCGCTAACGGTATTGATGACTTCTACGCAAAATGCCAACAAGCAGGGGTAGACTCGGTATTGATCGCCGATGTACCGACGAATGAATCCCAAGAATTCAGAGAAAGTGCAATAGAACATGGTATTCACCCTATTTTCATTGCACCACCATCAGCATCGCCTGAAACGCTAGAAACGGTTGCTAAATTAGGCGGTGGCTACACTTACCTTCTTTCTCGTGCAGGTGTAACCGGAGCTGAAACCAAAGCGGGTATGCCTGTTGCTCAATTACTAGAGCGTCTTAATCAATACGATGCACCACCTGCTATTCTTGGTTTTGGTATCTCAGAGCCGACTCAAGTGGAAGAAGCCGTAAAAGCTGGAGCTGCTGGTGCGATTTCAGGTTCTGCAACGGTCAAATTGATTGAACAACATCAAGCTAACCCAGAAGCATTATTAAAAGCACTTACTGATTTCACATCGTCAATGAAAGCAGCAACACAAAAATAACACATCTAATTAATCATGATCAAAGAGGCTAAATTAAGCCTCTTTTTTTTCCTCGATATATACCAACCTAAATTCTCCCCCCCTTTAAATTGTTAATAAAACAAATCACCACACAACGACACAAAACAATAAATACACAATTAAACATACAAAAGTTAATAAATGCATTGCTATATGTTAATTTTACGTGTAAAACGACACCCGAATTTTTAATAACAATAAACATAATAAATAAGAACTATTCACTAAATTTTCGTAAGAACACAACATAGAGGTAGACAAAGTGTTAAACAAAAAAGGATTTATGAACAACATTGGGGTTCAAGTCGTTATAGCCATGATTATAGGTACCATGGTTGGGGCAACAATGGGCGAATCAGCGTCCATGTTTGCGCCTCTTGGAACCATTTTTATTAATCTAATTAAAATGTTAGTTATACCATTAGTTGCTGTTGCTCTTATTTCGGGAGCTGCAGGCTTAGGCAACAGCAGTAATGCAGGAAAAGTTGGTTTAAGTACACTAGGTTATTTTGGTATAACATCGGCACTAGCCGTTGCCTTAGCGCTATTTATGGGTGAAATCTTTGAACCAGGAAAAGGAATTGATGTTTCAGGTGTAGAAGGAATGTTCTCTTCTGCCTATGCATCTAAAGGAGAACTACCTACTTTTTGGGCAACCATTACAGGCATGATCCCAACCAACGTTTTCCAATCCTTAAATGAAGCCAATATTCTACAAATACTTGTTTTCTGTCTATTCTTTGGTATCGGCTTATCTAAATTAGAAAAAACACGTCGTGAGCCAATGCTTAATGCGGTTAACGCAATTGTTGATGTTATGGTTTGGATGATCAACAAAGTAATGATCATTGCTCCTATCGGCGTATTTGGTTTAATGGCAGAAGCCGTTGGTACGTTTGGCTTTGGTGCACTAATGGTGGTATTTAAGCTATTCATTGTCTACGTTGCTGCTATTGTTATCTTTGGCTTTGTAGCCTACCCACTAATGGTTGGGTTATTTACTAAAACCTCTGCAAAGCAATTCCTTGTTGCAATGAAAAAACCACAAGCTGTGGCTCTTTCAACTGCATCATCAATGGCAACACTGCCAGTTACGATGGAAACAGTTGAGAAAGATTTAGGCGTTCGCAACTCTACTGCCTCTTTTGTCTTGCCACTTGGCGCAACCATTAACATGTCAGGTAACGCAATTTACTACGGCCTAGTTGCTATCTTCTTTGCTCAACTGTTCAATATCGACTTATCCATTGGCGCCTACATCGCTATCATTGTGACTTCAACTCTAGGTGCTGTTGGCCAAGCTGGCGTTCCTGGACCTTCTTTCTTAGTGGTCGCAGTTTTATTAGCGGCAGGCATCCCTATCGAAGGTTTACCACTGTTATTCGCACTAGATCGCATCTTCGATATGATCCGTACAGCCTTAAACATCACAGGTGACGCAGCGTGTGCAGTAATCGTTGATGCAATGGTTGAAGAAGAAAACAAAGAAACAGTAAGAACAGAAAATAAAAGTGCTTAGAAAAAGTTAATCTAATAAGCCAATTTAAATAAGTAAGGCCAATTATTTCAAATTGGCCTTTTTTTGGTCATCGTACATAAAATGTAACAAGCAATTTTTAGCGATTCCCTACGCCTTCAATTTTCGTTACACTCACAACATAATTTATTATTGGCTCAACATAAAAAATGAAACAAATTCTAGACTTTATCCCACTGATTATCTTTTTTGCTCTATATAAGATGTACGACATCTATACCGCTACAGGAGCATTAATTATTGCAACAGCCATTCAACTTGTTGTGACCTACGCGCTATACAAGAAAGTAGAAAAAATGCAGCTAATCACCTTTATTATGGTAACCGTATTTGGTGGCATGACCATATTTCTACATGACGATAACTTCATTAAATGGAAAGTAACCATTGTTTACTGCGTTTTTGCTGCTGGTTTAATTATTGCGCATATTCTGGGTAAACCTGTAATTAAAGGCATGCTTGGTAAAGAAGTCACATTGCCTGATGATAAATGGGCTAAAATCAACCACGCATGGGTATTATTCTTTACTGTTTGTGCTATTGCTAACCTTTATGTTGCTTTTGAAATGCCATTGGATGTATGGGTCAACTTCAAAGTCTTTGGTTTATTAGGATTAACTTTCTTATATACTCTATTCACTGGTATGTACGTTTATAAACATATGCCAAAAGAGAAAAAAGAAGAACAAGAATAGCCAAAAAGATAATGATTAAGCCGTGTATACAACACGGCTTTTTTATGTGGTAAACTCAGCTCAATTCTATTTTTTGTTGTATTGGAACCCAACTTTGACAAGCCCAAATAACCTTGGACAAGCCCCTAAAGGCCAACTACTTCTTCGAACTCTCTCTATGCCTGCTGACACTAACGCTAATGGTGATATTTTTGGTGGTTGGATTATGTCACAGCTTGATTTAGCTGGTGGTATTTTAGCAAAAGAGATTTCTGGTGGCCGAATTGTTACGGTTTCAGTATCAAGTATTACCTTTAAAAAGCCAGTTAAAGTAGGTGATGTTGTTTGCTGTTATGGTGAATGCGTTAAGATTGGCCGAACCTCAATGAGTATCAACCTTGAAGTATGGGTTAAACCTGTAAAAGAAGATGGGATTGGTGACCGCTTTCAAGTTTGTGAAGCCACTTTTAACTATGTTGCTATTGATGCTAGCGGAAAACCTCGTCCAATTCCGAAAAATGCGTAGTATTTGGAATAATTTTCATTATTTTTCAAAAAGCTCTGGTTTATGACTGGGGCTTTTTTTATGATGAAGAGATCAATGATGATATTTAATTAAAGGACTCTATTATGTGGTATGTGATTTTTTCTCAAGATGTTGAAAACAGCTTAGAACGTCGTTTAAGTGTTCGTGAAAAACATCTAGAGCGCCTTGCTCAACTACAGAATGAAGGCCGTTTGTTAGTAGCAGGACCTATGCCTGCAATTGATTCTGAAAATCCAGGAGAAGCAGGCTTCACTGGTTCAACAATTATTGCTGATTTTGCTTCATTAGAAGCGGCTCAAACTTGGGCTGATAATGACCCTTATATTGATGCTGGTGTTTACGCAAAAGTAATTGTTAAGCCATTTAAAAAAGTGCTTCCAGCTTAATAAATATAAACAATAAGATTATCTGATGAAAAAAATTCTACTCACAGCTATTAGTGCAATCATCCTATCTGGCTGTGCATCTAATGAACAGCAACAAGAGATTGAAATGCTTGCAGACTATCGTGCAAGTGTTCTTGCTAGTGTGCTTCCCCTAGAGATGGGACAACTGACTTTATTACAAGCAAAAGCAAAACAAGGCGTCGTTGAAATGATGTTCTTAGACGGTGGTAATGGTGAAATCAGTACCAATCAAATCATTGAAAATAGCATAACTACTTTTTGTAAAGATAAAGAAGTTCGCCCGGTGTTAGATAAAGGGGTGACTTATCGCTACATTATTCGTAATTCACGTGGTCAAAAACAAAATGATATCATTGTAAATGAGCAATCGTGTTTGGATCGCGAACAAGAAAACGAAGAATAATACAGACTTATCAAACAAAAAAGCCCTTTTCATCAACATGATGAGAAGGGCTTTTTATACCAAACTAATTAGATTAACGAGTAAAACGCATCACTTTTAAGCCACTCTCAGGGCTAATGTCGCTAAACTCTGGTGGGTTATCTAAACGCTCAACAAACTTAAGCTCAGGCGCTTCTTCAGCCATTCCATCAATTAAGAAATCAGTAGATACCGCTGGCGAATTCACGCACGCTAATACTTCACCCGTTTCTGTTAATAAACTAGGTAAACGGCGTAAGATCTTCTGATAATCTTTAGTTAAAGCAAAGCTACCTTTCTGAAAACTTGGCGGATCAATAATGATAAGATCATATAGACCTAACTTCTTAATCTTACACCATGATTTAAAAATATCATGACCTAAGAATTTAACTTTAGACAAGTCATGTTGATTTAGACGGTGATTGTCACGACCTCTTCCTAATGATGCTTTGGCCATATCTAAATTAACAACTTGAGTTGCACCACCAGCAATCGCTGCAACAGAAAAGCCACATGTATACGCAAACAAGTTTAATACTGATTTACCTTCGCTGTGCGTCTGCACCCATTTACGACCGTATCGCATATCTAAAAAGATCCCCATGTTTTGGTTCTTTTTAAGCTCTAATTGATACTTTAGGTTACTCTCTTCTACGACAGGAAATGTATTTTCCTCTCCCCAAACTACTTGCGTTGGGGCGAATTCTTGATAACGATGTTGCAATAAAATCGAAGTACCATTTGCAACTTTCCATAATGAAGTTTCTGCAAGCTTATTTAATTTAACAACTAATTGCTCAACAAATTCAGGAGTTTGCTCTTTAAATAAAGCAACCACAAGCTGGACAGTTGAATCTTTTGCCTGTAACCAATCAACCGTAATTTGCTCTAATCCCTCAAAACATTGACCGCGCCCGTGAAACAAACGACGTAGTTCACTTGGCGGATTATTCAATTGCTCTTCAAGATGTGTAAATAACGTGTCTAATGCTTCTATTTTCATTATTTTTTCTTAATCTCTGGCCAAGTTAGTGTCCATGGCATTTGCCATTGTTGTAATCCTGCTTGAACGGTTTCATTTTCCCACTCTTCACCTTGCTTTGGTAATTCTACAAATTCAAAGTCTTGAGTTTGATACGTAAAACGTAAAGCATAAGCGTGGAGATAACCGCGATCTGCGTTAGATGAGCTGTAAATTGGATCACCTAAAATACCCGAACCGACGCTTTTTAGTGCTACACGTATTTGATGGGTTTTTCCCGTATGTGGTTTACATAAAAACAGGCGATTACCACCCTGTGCAGCCGTCGAAAAAAACTGAGTTACTGCAGGATTTTCTTTGCTATTAATCAACTTCCACGATGCTCTACGCGAACGCTCCATATCCCCAATAACCAAACCTTGCTTCTTCTTCGGTTTTTTATCACCAATCGCTAAATAATATTTCTCAACCAATCTGTTTGCGAACAGTTGTGATAATTCACTAGCGGCAGCTTGATTTCTACCAATCAATAATAAACCTGATGTCATCTTATCTAAACGATGAATTAAATAGAGTTGTTTATCACCCGTCTCTTTTGCTAATTCAATCAACAATGAGGTTTCACCATCGTCTTTATGAACACTAACATTAGGGTGTTTATTTATGACAAGAAAATTTGAATTTTGATAAAGGATATCGAACATTGGCGCTCCTGAAAGTAAGCGCAGAGTATAACGAGGATGGTATTTCAATTCCAATAAAAACGCCGGTCAAATGATCGGCGTTATTTTGCTACTGTTCAATTTAAGGAACTACTTATGACGCTCTTTCAATTTATTAATCACATCATCAAACGATAAGCCTTGATCTTGCAATAACACAAATAAGTGATAGATCAAATCCGCTGATTCACACACTAGCTCCGCCTTGTCACCCGACGTCGCTGCAAGCGCGACTTCAACGCCTTCTTCGCCAACTTTTTGCGAAATACGTTTGGTGCCACGGGCGTAGAGACTTGCTGTGTAAGATGAGTCAGGATCAGCATTCTTACGCTCGGCGAGTAGCTGTTCCAACTGATGAAGCCACACCAATTGAGTTTCTTCGGTTTTATCGCCATCCCAACACGTTGTTGTTCCTGTGTGACACGTTGGACCAACTGGGTTTACTTTAATAAGCAACGTGTCGTTATCGCAATCCAGTGAAATATTAACTAAGTTCAAGCTGTTGCCAGACTCTTCGCCTTTAGTCCATAAACGATTTTTAGTACGAGAAAAAAACGTGACTTTGTCTGTCTCTAGCGTTTTAGCCAAAGCATCTTGGTTCATGTATCCCATCATCAACACTTGGCTTGAACCAAAATCTTGAATAATTGCAGGTACTAAACCATCCACTTTTTCCCAATCAATACGTGTTACTAATTCTTGTTGGCTCATCGGCGTACCTCTACATCCTGTTCGGCTAAATAGTCTTTTAATTCACCAATATTGATGATTTGTTTGTGAAATACCGATGCCGCTAATGCACCGTCTACGTTTGTTTTTTTATAGGCGTCTGCAAAGTGAACCATTTCACCAGCACCGCCTGATGCAATGAGTGGCACATGACACACTTCTCGCACCATATTCAATTGCTCAAGATCGTAACCATTACGAACACCATCTTGATTCATCATATTTAGTACGATTTCGCCCGCACCACGTTTCTGTACTTCTTGCACCCAATCTTTGGTTTCCCACTTGGTTGCCTTAGTTCGCTCTTCATCACCGGTAAACTGGTAAACTTGGTATTTACCCGTCTCTTTATCAAAATAAGAGTCAATACCAACAACAATACATTGAACACCAAACTTATCTGCAAGCTCTGTTATCAGTTCTGGGTTCGCTAATGCAGGAGAATTAATTGATACTTTGTCTGCACCAAACTCTAAAATCTTTGCTGCATCTTCTGCGGTTTTAATACCTCCTGCAACACAGAATGGAATATCTATCACCTCAGCTACTCGAGCAACCCAACTTTTATCTACCACACGACCATCACTTGATGCGGTAATATCGTAGAAAACGAGCTCATCGGCACCTTCTTCCGCATAACGCTGTGCTAGGGGAACAATATCACCGATGATTTCATGGTTACGAAA
Source organism: Aliivibrio sp. S10_S31 (assembly GCF_014694495.1). NCBI lineage: Bacteria > Pseudomonadati > Pseudomonadota > Gammaproteobacteria > Vibrionales > Vibrionaceae > Aliivibrio > Aliivibrio sp. S10_S31. Next base: position 169,983 of record NZ_JAAUWR010000001.1, read on the forward strand.
CTGAACGCCTTTTACTACTTGACCATCTTTTACATCAAGGCACGGAATTATTCGCTTTGCCAACATTGGAATGCCTCCTCTGCGGTAAATTTTCCATCAAGCAGAGCTCGACCCACAATCACACCAGCAACACCAGAGCCTTTCAATGCAGCGATATCATCTAATGAACCAATGCCACCTGATGATTGGAATTGTACTTGAGGGTACTGTTTACATAAGTCTACGTAGAGTTCTACATTCGATCCTTGCAGCGTACCATCGCGTGAAATGTCAGTACACAGAACATGCTTCAAACCAACGGTTAGGTAATCTTCAAGCAGCGCTTCAATAGTCACGCCAGAGTCTTCTTGCCAACCTGAAATCGCCACATTACGAGTGCCGTTTTCATCAATATTGATATCTAATGCTAATACGATTTTTTCAGCACCGTACTTTTCCATCCAGCCTTTGACTAATTCTGGCTGTTTTACTGCTGTCGAGCCTACAACTACACGTTGCGCACCTGCGTTCAGTAAGTCTTGAACATCTGCTTCATTACGTACACCACCACCAATTTGAATATTGGCAGGCGTACTTGCTAATAAACGTGCAATCAAATCTAGCTGACGTGCCGTTGTGTCTTTTGCGCCAGTTAAATCCACAAGGTGCAGCCAATTTGCACCCGCTTGGTGATACAAATTAAACTGCTCGGCAGGATCAACTTTGTATTCTGTTACTTGCCCGTAGTCGCCTTGAAACAGACGAACCACTTGGCCTTCAATTAAATCTAATGCTGGAATGATCATAAATATCCTTATTAGCAGAACCGAGAACATTCGCTTCGCTCATTGCGAGATCTAAGGGACGAATAAAAATCCTAAAACCTCGAAGCGAAGTGACCTCGCACTTAGTCCCTGCTCTTATAGCTCCAAAAAGTTCTGAATCAGCTTTGAACCGACTTTACTTGAGCGCTCTGGGTGAAACTGAACACCGTAGTAATTACCTGCTTGCAGTGCTGCGGTGAACGGTTGTCCGTAATCACAAGAAGCAATTGTATAATCGCCTACTTGCATCCCAAAACTGTGTACAAAGTAGAAATAACTGTTCTCTGGAATATCTTTAAACAACGGGTTACCTTCAACAGGTTTAATGGTATTCCACCCCATGTGAGGCAGTGGTAAATCACCGGTTTGAAGCTTACGAACTTCACCTTCACACAAACCTAAACAATCCACAATTTGATCGGCTTTTTGACCTTTCTCTTCAGAAAGTTTACCCAGCAACTGCATACCTAAACAGATACCCAATAATGGCTTTTCTACTTGTTTAACCAACTCAATGAGATCACGTTCAGCCAAGTTCTTCATCGCTTCACTTGCCGTGCCAACACCCGGTAAAAACAGCTTATCAGCAGCCAGAACCACTTGAGGATCTCGGCTTATCGTAACCTCATAACCCAGACGCTCAATCGCAAATCTCACTGATGAAACGTTAGAACAACCTGTATCAATAATAACGACGTTCTGATTTGTCATAGCCACTCCTACAATACGCCTTTTGAGCTTGGCAGTTCATTACCTTCCACTTTAATCGCTTGGCGTAACGTACGACCAAACGCTTTAAATAGACTTTCAATAATGTGGTGATCGTTATGACCCGATGAAGAAAGGTGCAAGGTACATGCAAGGGTATCCGTTAATGAGCGGAAGAAGTGAACCACCATTTCGGTTGATAAATCTCCTACCTGCTCACGACTGAATTCAGCATCAAACTTCAGATATGGACGACCAGATAAATCAAGCGCACATTGTGCTAAACACTCATCCATTGGCAAGCTGAATCCAAAACGACCAATACCACGTTTGTCGCCAAGCGCCTCTTTTAACGCTTCTCCCAATGCAAGAGCAGTATCTTCAATGGTGTGGTGATCATCAATGTGTAAGTCGCCCTCTACATTGATCTTCATTTGGAAACCGCCGTGTGTAGCAATCTGATCAAGCATGTGATCAAAGAAACCAAGACCAGTAGTGATCTCATTACCGCCTTGCTCATCCAAATTAACAAACACTTTAATGTCCGTTTCTTTGGTTGTGCGTATTACTTCTGCAGTACGCGCATTTACGGTCAGATCTTTTAAGATCGCAGGCCAGTTCATCGTTTCTGGATGATACTGAATACCACGGATCGCCATGTTTTCAGCTAATTGAAGATCCGTTTGGCGATCACCAATCACAACTGAGTGTTGAAAATCGACTTTTCCACCTTGAAGATATTCTTTAACCATACCTAACTTTGGTTTACGACATGAGCAATTATCTTCTTCAAAGTGTGGACAGATAAGAACATCATCAAACTTCACCCCTTGAGATTCAAAAAACTCCATCATCATATTATGTGGCGCATCAAACTCATCTTGAGGGTAGCTATCTGTACCTAAACCGTCTTGGTTTGTCACCATCACTAAACGGTAACCGGCATCTTGAAGAGAAAGTAGAGAAGGAATAACCAAAGGCTCAAACTTTAGCTTATCTAAACGGTCTACTTGGAAATCCACCGGCGGCTCAACAATTAAGGTGCCATCACGGTCGATAAATAAAATCTTTTGTTGTTTGCTCACAGGAACGTCCTTTTCATTTTTTCTTGTTTTGTTCTTGATAAACCCCAAACCTTATTCCTAAGCTTGGGGATAACATATACCAATCACAGTAAGTAAATGAGCAGTAATAGCGAAGGAAAAATGCTTGAGAACAAGGCAAAATTTTTCGATAAGTAGTTATTCTACAATCAAAAATTTTAACGCAGTTATCGAGTATTTTAACTAGCTAGGATGATCAGTTATTTACTACGATTGGTATTAGATTAATTGATTACGAATGAAGCCCAATGTTTTTTCACATTCTTCGCGATTACCAACACTAATGCGTACGCAATTTTCAATTGGTGAGTTACGTAAAATAATGCCGCGATCCCACGCAGCTTTAAATACCGCGTCACCATTAGTAAACTTCACTAACAGGTAGTTACCCCAACCTTCATAAACGGTAACACCCGGCAAGACCATTAATCCTGCTTGTAAATAAGCACGATTAGCACTGAGATCAAGCATTTGGTATTTCATACGAGCTAGACCAGCTTCTGATAAGGCCTGAGTTGCAATCTCAGCTACAGGAACAGGTACTGGGTATGGTGCAATTACTTTCAGTAATACGTTGATTAACTCTTCGTTCGCGAGAGTAAAACCACAACGAAGTCCAGCTAATGCAAACGCTTTAGATAAAGTACGTAAAATCGCAAGGTGTGGGTAGTCAGCCAGTAAATCAACTGTCGATTTCTCCATACAAAAATCGATGTAGGCCTCATCCATTACAACAATGGCTCGATCTTTTGTCATTTCTAATAATGAAAGAATGTCTTTGCGATTCACGATGTTGCCCGTTGGGTTATTTGGACTACAAACAAACACCACTTTTACATCATTTAAATTTGCTTCTATTGCTGGAAGATCTAATTGCCAATCTGATGTAAGTGGTACCGTCTTTGTTTCCACACCGATTGTTTCTGCACTAATGGAGTACATACCATAAGTTGGCGGGCAATATAAAATTGCATCTTGGTTCGGTTCACAAAAAGCACGAACCAGTAATTCAATACCTTCATCTGCTCCGCGAGAAGTTAAAACCTGCTCAGGCTTTACCTCTGCATAAGCCGCATAAGCATTAATTAATTCTGGCGGTTGACATTCGCTATAGCGATTAAGACGAGCAAAATTAAACTTATATTCGTTATCAAATGGAGATTCATTGGCATTCAACCATACATCTCCTGAGCCACCGATTCGACGAGCAGAAAGATAAGGTGTTAATGCTTGTACTTGTTTTCTGGCTAACTTTTCCATAATGAATTCCTACTGATTCACTTCTTGTTTATTAACTTCTAACTGAGCGAGCTTTTCAATTCGAATCGTTACGGCTCTTTTATGAGCATCAAGCCCTTCCGCTTCAGCCATTGTGACAACCGTTGGAGCCAAACCTTTTAAACCATCAGCCGTTAATTCTTGCACAGTCATTCGTTTAGAGAAATCTGCTAATCCTAAACTAGAATAAGTTCGTGTGTACCCATAAGTCGGCAATACGTGATTAGTTCCTGATGCATAATCCCCTGCCGATTCAGGTGAGTAATCCCCTAAGAAAATTGAACCCGCATTATCTAGAAGAGGCAGTAACTCTCGCGGATTCTTAGTTTGAACAATAAGGTGTTCAGGCCCATAAAAGTTTGAAATTGAAACACACTGAGTAAGAGAATCTGCAACGATCAATAAACTTGAACCTAAAGCTTGGCGAGCAATGTCAGCACGAGTCAATTCTTTCAATTGTTTCTCAACCGCATCAGCGACTTGATCTGCAATGATTGGCGATGGAGTGACTAATACTACTTGTGAATCAGGACCATGCTCTGCTTGGCTAAGAAGATCCGCTGCAATAAAGTCTGGATCTGCGCTCTCATCAGCAATCACTAAAACTTCAGATGGCCCTGCAGGCATATCAATTGCTGCACCACGAAAATCATTCGAAACTTGACGTTTTGCTTCAGTTACATAAGCATTACCCGGTCCAAAGATCTTATCTACTTTAGAAACCGATTCTGTACCATACGCCATTGCAGCTACCGCTTGCGCACCACCGATATTATAAACTTCATCAATCTTACACAGCTTCGCTACATACAAAATTTCATCAGCAATTGGAGGCGGTGAACAAAGAACAACTTTGTGACAACCTGCAATTTGAGCAGGAACACCAAGCATTAATACAGTAGATGGTAACGGAGCACTTCCGCCAGGAATATACAGCCCCACTTTATTTACTGGCATAGTGATTTGCTCACATACAACACCTGGCTGTGTTTCAACTTTAACTGGTTGTGGTTTTTGTGCTTGGTGAAATTTAGAAATGTTACTGTAAGCTTGTTTAAGTGCTGTTTTCATTTCTTCAGACAAACGATCACTTGCCGCATCAATTTCTGATTTAGATACACGAATCGAATCAGGTTTCACACCATCAAACTTTTCAGTTAAGGCTAATATACCGACATCACCCTCTTGTTTTACAGTATTAATAACACTGGTTACTGCTGCGGTAATATTCGCACCTTCAGTAATTGCGGGACGCTGTAAAACCGTATCTTGCTGTGAATCACTCAATGATTGCCAAACTAACGTTTTCATAATGGCTACTCCATCATTTTCTCAATTGGCAATACTAGAATAGAACTCGCACCTAGTGCTTTTAACTGTTCCATTGTTTCCCAAAATAGATTTTCTGTGCTTACTAAATGAACCGCAACCTTTGCCCCATCACGTGACAGAGGTAAAACCGTTGGATCTTCCGCTCCCGGAAGCAAATCTTTAATTGCATCAAGCTTATCTGTTGGTGCGTGTAACATAATATATTTTGATTCTTTTGCTTGAATACAGCCTTGCATACGAGTTAATAACTTATTAATCAATGCTGCTTTATCTGCATCAAATTCACCTTCACGTTGAATTAATGTCGCTTTTGATCGAAAAATTACTTCAGCTTCTTTAAGACCATTCGCTTCAAGTGTCGCTCCTGTCGATACTAAATCAGCAATCGCATCCGCAAGACCTGCACGTGGGGCTACTTCTACAGAGCCATTTAAAATACAGGTTGAAAACGGAATACCTTGCTCATCCATAAAACTTTTAAGTAATTGTGGGTAGGTTGTTGCGATACGTTTTCCGGCTAAGTCTTGTGGACCCTTGTATACTTCATCTTTGTCAATCGCAATAGATAAGCGACAACCACCGAAATCCAAACGGCGTAAAGTTGTAAAAGAAGAAGGTTCTCCTAATGCTTTACGTTCTAAACGAACTTCTTCTAATTCATTTTCACCTATCACACCTAAATCAACTACCCCGTCCATAATTAGACTTGGGATGTCATCATCACGAACTAACAGCAGATCAATCGGCATATTTTCGGAATGAACAACTAAACGTTCACCTGAAATGTTAAATTTCATACCGCAGCGTTTAAATAACTCTTGGCACTCTTTAGATAGGCGACCTTTCTTCTGAATCGCAATGCGTAATCGTTGTGATGACATAATTTCTTCCTTGTAAAAATGTGATACTAATTAAATCGTTTTCTAAATAAAACAATGCAATCGGTTAATTTTAAACTCTTATAAATCAATGAATAATCTAACTTTAATTTGTTACTAAAACGAAAAAACCCTCAGAAGTTTTACCTTCCGAGGGTTAGAATTTTTATTCATCGGAAGGAAATTCAAATTGCCTTCCGGATAATACGTATCCTCCCGAAAGACTAATCAGGATGATGGTGGTGATGAATGTTCAGACCTTGAATACGCATAAATATAAACCTTTAGTAACAAACTGTATTTGTTTTTAACCTTGTAAACACATTATCAAACTGTGGTTTTATTTCAACAAAAAAGATGAATTATTTTAAAGAAAATTATATTTCATTTTTCACAAACTTTTTTACAGACGAAAAAAAGCCAGTCAAAATGACTGGCTTAATAATCTGTTCTACTTTAAATCAAGAGATTAGAAGTAATAGTATGCAGCTGCGAATACGTGAGTTTCTTCGTCTACTGCTTTATCACCAGTATCAAGCTCTTGCTTAATATCGATACCCATGTCCATGTTTTTAGCTAGAGTGTACATAGCTGCAACGTTCATGAATGATTGATCTAAATCTTTCATGCCTGTAACTTCATCTGTATTTGCAGCATAACCAGCAGCTAGAGTTAAGTCTTCAGTTACTGCGTAACCTGCTGATAGGTAGTAACCAGTGTTTGTTTTATCTAGGTTTTTAGCGCTTGTATCTTCAATCCAGAAGTTAGCACCTAGCTTTACTTCACCTAATTTAACATTACCTGTTACAGTCATAACTTGGTAATCAGCATCAGCAACTTTAATATCACCTCTTACTTTTCGAGTAGCTTCATCGCGTAACTCATAACCAGCGTAGATATTGAAGATATCTTGCTCGATACCAACGTAACCGTTCACACCTTTTTCAGCATCTACATGTGTATCATCAGTTTCAAAGTAAGAAACACCGTACGCGAAACCACTTGTTGCGCCTTGGAATTTAACTACGTTGAATGCGTCAGATGCATCACCAGCAGAAGCACCGAATTCGTATGTGTTATCGCCAGCACCATCGATTGCATCAAGAGCTGTGTCATTTTCCCAACCAAAAGATGCGATACCGAAACCAGTGTCAAAACCTAACCATGCTTTATCAACATCAGTAGCAAATTCTGAACCATCTTTAAGGATTGGTGAAGTCGCGTTATCTGTTGTGTAATTCAACATTAGATCAGTTTCAAAGTAACCAACGATGCGGTTGTTACGGTAGTTAACTGCTAGAGTTAAACCTGTTGCCCAATCATCGTAAAATGCTTTAGAACCAGTGTCGTAGTAACCACCTACACCAACAGAACCAGAAACAGAGAATTGATCTTTGTGCATTGGGTCAAATGCAAACATGTCTTCGTTTTTGCTGTTTTGGCTGCTTGTATCAACAGCAAATGCTGAAGCTGAGATACTTGCGATAGCAAGCGCTAAAAGAGTCTTTTTCATAATTAAGTCCACTGCCTTTTCTTAGAAAGATTTGGAAATCCGATTTCCGGTTCCCTTTTTATATCTGGATTGCTACAGAAGCATCTTAGTGTGCAACTTGTTAGCATCTCGATTTCTGGAGAGTACTTTGCTAAAGATTTCTCACCATGTCAACGAAGAAAGTCAAGGAAAGTAAAAAATGATAAATACACACAATACAGCAAGTTACATGAATACATATTAAGATTTGATACAGATCACACCAAAAAATATAAATTTAGATAAACAACAAAGAGAGCAAAAAAACAACAAGAGCACGTAAGCAACTGAAATTAAATACACAAAAAGATAAAAACAAATAAAAATGACATCATAATAAAGCGTTTTCATTTAATGTTAATAAATAGAATTTGATATTTAAACAGGTGAAATTGAAGGGTAAATTAGTTTCATTTTTTTTATATTTATAAGGTGTAAACTAATAAAAAATGAAGAAGCCTAAAAAATTAATTGTGACCTATAACACACTTTATCCCCCTCACCTCATTCTTAACTGTTGAAGTCAAACAGAGTTACTACAATAAATCAGTCAAATAAAAACAAAAAAAGCCAGTCAAATATGACTGGCTTAATAATTACTTCGACTTTATATAATACAATTAGAAGTAGTAGTAACCTGCTGCGAACACATAAGTTTCTTCGTCAGCAGCACCAGCATCAAGATCTTGGCGTACATCAATACCCATATCCATGTTCTTAGCTAACGTATACATTGCCGCAACGTTCATGTAAGAGTAATCAGTTTCAACTTTTGATACTTCTTTTGTATTTGCCGCATAACCAGCTGCTAACGTTAAGTCTTCAGTAACAGCGTATCCTGCAGATAAATAGTAACCAGTGTTTTCTTGGTTTGTTAGGTTTTTACCCGTTAAATCTTTTGCATTACCATCTTCAATCCAGAAGTTTGCACCAAGTTTAACAGCACCAAGCTTAACGTTACCCGTTACAGTCATTACGTCATACTCAGCTTTATCACGTGTTTCATAACCAGCATAAACATTAAAGATTTCTTGCTCGATACCAATGTAACCATTCACACCTTTATCAGCTTTCGAACGATTATCATCAGTTTCAAAGTAAGATACACCGTAAGCGAAACCACTTGTTGAACCTTGGAATTTAGCTACATTGAAACCATCAGATGCATCCCCCGCAGAAGCACCAAATTCGTATGTGTTATCACCTGCACCATCTACAGCATCAAGAGCTGTGTCGTTTTCCCAACCGAAAGATGCGATACCAAAACCAGTATCAAAACCTAACCATGCTTTATCAACATCAGTCGCAGGTCCAGAATGTTTATCAGAAGAAGAGGCTGCTTTTTCATCAGGATCTGTTGAGTAATTCATCATGAAATCAGTTTCAAAATAACCAACAACACGGTTGTTACGATAGTTAACAGCAAGAGTCAAACCTGTAGCCCAATCATCATACAGCGCTTTTGATTTTGTATCATAGTAACCACCTACACCTACAGAACCAGATACAGAAAACTGATCTTTATGCATAGGGTCAAATGCAAACATTTCATCGTTCTTACTATTTTGGCTACTAGTATCAACAGCAAAAGCTGAAGTCGAGATACTTGCGATTGCAAGAGCTAAAAGAGTCTTTTTCATAATAATCCACTGCCTTTTCTTAGAAAATTGGAAATCCGATTTCCGGTTCCCTGTTTTTATGTAATTTATTAAGTACCGATAACACATCTAATCGTGTGATTAATCAGTACTTCTGAATTCGGTTGCTACTTTGCAAAAACTAAATAATTATGTCAAACGTTATAAATTTTAATAAAAAAACAACAAACCAAGCAAAAACAGCACCTTACATCGTTAACAAATCGTAAATAATACAAATTAAGCTCATGCAAAACAAAAACTATAAATATTTATTTCTAGGCATAAAAGAATTTAAAACTTTTAAAAGTACTAAAAATAAACTTTAATAGAATAATCCACTAATAAATACCAATTTAAAGAACTTTAATTAAACCTAAAATTTAACATCATATAGTCAAGGATACCTTATTCTCACTTTCGTGATGTTCATCTCAATTTAAAAACACTGAATTCCATTATTTGCAGAAGATCACACTCAAACTTGCGTGCTACAATGGTTCTTTAAATTTAATTGAGCCTTCTCATGCTGAATAAATCGGTTACTGATAGCATTCGCCAAAGCTACAAAACACTACAAGATCAACTTCCAGGTTTTATACCTCGCCGTGCTCAGAACTATTTAGTAGCAGAAATCGCTAAATCACTTGCAGGTGAATACAGTGATTCTAATCGCATGATTGTTGCAGAAGCAGGAACAGGCATTGGTAAATCTCTTGCTTATCTACTAAGTGCAATTCCATATGCAAAGTTAAATAACAAAAAAGTGGTTATCTCAACCGCAACTGTTGCACTTCAAGAACAGCTTGCTCATAAAGACTTACCTTTCTATCGCCGTATATCGCCATTGCCTTTTTCTTTTATTATTGCAAAAGGTCGTCAGCGGTATTGTTGTAGTCATAAGTTGTCTCTACTAACAGAATCAAACAATGAAGACGACAAGCAAGTTGCTTTGTTTACTGAAAAACCAAAAAAGAAAGAGTTAGATTTACTAAAGAGAATGTACAAAGCATTAGCTGAAGGTAAATGGGACGGTGATATAGATAGTTGGCCAACGACAATTCCCTCTTCTATCTGGCAAAGCATTGTTTCAGATAAGTACAGCTGTCATAACGGCTTACCCATGCACCGTGAATGTCCGTTTCAAAAAGCTCGTGAACACTTAGATAAAGCGGATGTGGTTATTGCAAATCACAGTTTAGTTATGGCTGACATCGATTTAGGCGGTGGTGTTGTTTTGTCTGAACCAGAACAAACCATATATATTTTTGATGAAGCTCACCATCTTCCAAATGTTGCGCGAGAACACTCATCTGCTGCAGCGAGTTTAAAAGGTTCAGCCTCGTGGTTAGAGTCATTAAACAAATCGGTTAGTAAATTCTGTAATCTTGCAGATCAAAAAAGAGTTAATCGATTTCAAAACTCTCTTCATGAACATATCCAGGAATTAATTCCTACGCTTAATCAGTTAAGTAAGCAATTTGACCCGACATTATTCAATGATGATGGAATTTATCGTTTTGAACATGGTGAAATACCGAACTGGTTAGCAGAGCAATCCAAAGAATTAAAAGAAGTCTCAACTAAAGCCAACCAAGCACTAGCAAAAATTAGTGACTTAATCTCTGAACGCATGAAAGATGGCGAATTAGCACCGAGAATGGCAGAGCCAGCATTAGCTGAAATAGGCTTTTACTTACAAAGATTAGAAAATTTAGCTCAAGTTTGGTTTTTAATGGCAAAACCCAATAGTGATAAAGGAGCACCACTCGCTAGATGGCTAGAAAAGAGTCAAGACAGAGACGGAGATACCTTCATTAACGTATCCCCTCTAGAGGTAGGTTGGCAACTTGACCAAAATTTATGGAGTCGAGCAGCTGGGGCGGTTGTCGTTTCAGCAACAATGAGAGCATTAAATAGCTATTCATTTTTTTGTAAACAAGCAGGTATATCAGAAAAGCCTGAGGATGGTGTACGCTTCTTATCCTTGGCTTCACCATTTAATTACCAAGAAAACGCTCAATTGGTGATCCCTAAACTTCCAATGGAACCATCAGCCGCAGGGTTTACTGATTTACTAATTGAAGAGCTACCCTTTTATCTTGCTGATCAATCTTCAAGCTTAGTTTTATTCTCATCTTACTGGCAAATGAACAAAGTTGCTGAAGGTATAGAAAAGATTGTTAAAAAACACGGATGGAACCTACTTATTCAAGGACAGGAATCAAGACAAGAAATTCTAAAAAAACATAAAAAGCTTTGTGAGGAGAATAAAATCAGCATCTTATTTGGAACAGGCAGCTTCTCTGAAGGGTTAGATTTACCTGGAAACCTACTTACAAATCTAATTATAACTAAGATTCCATTTGGTGTTCCAACCTCTCCAGTTGAAGAGGCACATTCTGAATATATTGAGAGTCGTGGTGGTAACCCATTTATGCAGATCAGTGTTCCAGAAGCGAGTAAAAAATTAATTCAATCGGTAGGTCGACTACTGCGTAAAGAAGAGGATTCTGGTAGAGTTGTGCTTCTTGATCGCCGTGTAATAACTAAGCGTTATGGTAAAGCTCTTTTGGATGCCTTACCTCCTTTTAAAAGACTAGTAGAGTAATATCTCGTTATTACTTAAATCATTCGCAGATGCGAGCTTACTATAGCTATTAATAATTAAGAATTGATATGGAATTTCTCGAACCATCAACCCTCATTATCCTAGGGTTATTTGCCTTTATTGCTGGATTTATTGATGCTGTTGCAGGCGGAGGAGGAATGTTAACCGTTCCTGCTCTACTCTCATTAGGACTTCCTCCACACATAGCTTTAGGTACAAATAAGTTAGCCGCAAGTTTTGCTTCATCTACGGCTGCACTCACCTACTTTAAAAAGAAGTTGTTTGACCCCCATTTTTGGAAAGCCTCTTTTGTCGCAACTTTATTTGGCGCAACATGTGGAACTTTGCTGGTTAACTATATTTCAACGGAATGGCTTGAAAAAGGATTACCTTTAATTATTTTAGCTGCTGCAATTTATACTATTTGGCATCCACAGCCAAAGGCAGATCAAAATCAATTACCTGATATCACACCTAAACTAAAGACTCAGCAGATTATTCAAGGCTTATCCTTAGGATTTTATGATGGTGTAGCAGGACCTGGAACTGGTGCGTTTTGGACGGTTAGCAGCATGGCGATGTATCGTCTAAACATCTTATTAGCATCAGGCTTAGCAAAAGCTATGAATTTCACCAGTAACTTTACTTCACTGGTTACCTTTGCAATTCTTGGCCATATTAACTGGGCACTAGGTTTAACTATGGGCGTCTGCTTAATGGTCGGCGCATTTATTGGTGCACACTCAGCTATTCGTTTTGGCTCTAAGTTTATTCGACCAGTGTTTGTAACTGTGGTTTGTATCTTGGCTGTTAAACTCGCTTTAGACGCTTGGTTCTAACGGAACAATTATGACTAATTTTACCTCTATCGAAATAATGCTAGAACAACTAGGTAAAACGGCGGCTGAAATTGACCGACGTCGAGGGGAACAGCGACTCCCTTTATTTGATGAACGTCTATTTGGATGCAGAAGCCGCTATCTTGTGCCCTGTATAAATGAAGCAAAAGCAACGCTTGGATCGATTCAACGAGAAGAAAAAGCAAATATTCTTACTGCACAAAGAGCGGAATATTTAACGCAAATGTTGGTTGCTCAAATTGAAGCGATACAAAGAGAAGTAGCAACTCAACGTATACGCTCTAACGAACCTCGTCCGAAGGGAAGCTATAAAAAACCCATTAGTGATATGTATCAAGACCTAGCTCAACATCAAGAGTGGGAACGCCGCTTAGCACAAATGGTAAATGATCAAGAACTGGCAATTAATCAATGTCATTCATTCTCTCAGCAGCAAGATCTACAACAAAAACTGCTAGCAACAGAAAAACGCTTACAACGCTGTAAAGAAGCAATGATCCGATTAGAACAACAAATTACTTATCGAGAGCAACATGACTAACCCCCAAAATAATCAGCAAATACCGCAAATTCAAACCGAAGTTGAAGTTCAAACAGAGACTCCTAGCCCTCTAGATAACGCACCAGATGAAATAAAATTAGCGGTGGATTTAATTTATCTTCTTGAAAGCAACGAAGTTGACAAAGAAACAGCAATCAAAGCATTAGAGATTGTGCTCTCCGACTTCAAGAACAAATGACGTATCAAAAATAAGACACCTGCTTTATTTGTAAATCATGAGAAATAGTTCTTTTAATTTAGTTTCATAAAATTTAGATCTATTTCTCAATTAATTTTCATCGCAAATTATTTCCCTTTCTTAATTAAATTCTTCCATTTACTATTTCTATATAAAAATAATTTTAATAATAATTAAATCAATACAATCTGACTTGAACAACATCATTTAGCTAGGGTAAATATGTTTTCTTACGACTCAATCCTTTCTGATATATCAGATAAGGATCGCTTAGGCACAGATTTAACTTATGAGCCTGAGTTTGAATTAATTGAAGAAGAAATAAAAAAATCAACGAATCTGTTTGCTACAAGCAAAACGGACTGGTCTGCCGTGCATGATAACTCGTTGAATTTACTAAGTGAAACTAGTAAGGATTATAGATTGCTTTACTGGTTGTGCTTATCTATAACTAAGAGAAATCTTGCTATTGATAATAATGAGTTAATCCGTGTTATTAATGATTTCATCATTAAATTCAAAGACGATATTTACCCAAGAAGAAAAAGAAGTCTATATTCCTCTATTAATCAAATCATTAATATAATAACAGATACCACAAAATCCATTATCGATAATATAGACAATATAAATGATGCAGATATATTAATTAAAAAATTATCAGTATTAGATGATTCAATTGAGTCTATTTTTGAAAATAATACAGATAATTTATCTTCTGTTATTTCATTAATCAAAAAACTTAAAAAACGTTTAAAATCAGAAACCGAAAATAATGAGATAGTAACAGCACAATCTATACCATCTGCACCAACACAAGCTCCATCAACAACATCAACTATCTCATTTTCTCAAGATGACATCACAAACGATAGAGATGCAAATAAAGCATTTCGTCACTTACAAGATGTAGCGAGAACACTCTCAAAATACTGGTTATCTCAAAAACTTAATGATGAAAAAGTTTTTCAATTAAACCGAACTCTAACATGGCTAACCATATCGCAATTACCTGCAAGTAATGATGATAATGTAACTATGTTAAAGCCCGTTCCTCAAGCTAGAACACAATATTTCCAACAATTAAAAGCTGAGTTAAATCACTCTGCATTGGTTATAGAAATGGAAGAGAGCCTTTCTAAATCACCATTTTGGATTGATGGCCATTTCATGGTTTGGGAAAGCCTAACGGCACTTAATCATCATGATGCAGCACAAAGCATCACTGATCAGTTGTCTCTATTAATCAACAAAACACCAAGCATCACCGATCTTAAATTCGATGATGGAACTGAGTTTGCTAGTGAATCAACAAAAGCTTGGATACAGCAGCACTGTTCTACTTCAACTCATACTACTACAGCTCCAGTAAATCATTTCGATGAATCACAAAATAGCAGTGACTGGGAAAATGCGCTCCAAGAAGCTCTCACATTGTTACAGCAGCACAGCTTAAACGAAGTAATGCAACCTCTCATCCGTGGTCATCATCAATCACGTTCCAATAGAGAAGCCTTTTTTTGGCAATTTACTCAGGCAAAACTGCTGTTTCAATCCAGCAAATATGAGTTAGCCAACTCACTTTTCTCATGGCTTGATAAGCAATATTCCCAATCCGTACTCGCTCATTGGGATCCTATTCTGGAAGAACGTTTACTTGAACTGTGGCTTCAATGCCATAACAAATTATCTATAAAAGACCAAGACAGTCAGTTGCTAACACACATACGTGAAAGGCTCTGCTGTTTAAACCCAATACGAGTTCTTAATTAAACCCAAGGAGACCCCATGTCAAAAGATGGATCTGTTGCACCAAAAGAACGTGTAAATGTGACATTCAAACCAGTAAGCGGTGACGCTGCAGAAGATCTTGAACTTCCACTGAAAATGATGGTTCTTGGTGACTTTACTCAGCAAGAAGATGATAGAAAACTTGAAGATCGAAAACCATTTAATGTTGATAAAAGCAATTTCAATGACGTTATTGAAAAACAAAACTTAAACATCTCTTTTGGTGTGAAAAACCAACTTCAAGATGATGGCGAAGGAAATGAGGAAATAGCAGTCGATCTAAGTTTTAAACATATCAATGATTTTGATCCTTCAAGCATTGTTGAGCAAGTACCTGAACTAAAAGGCTTAATGGATTTACGTGAAGCGCTTGTTTCTTTAAAAGGCCCGTTAGGCAATGTTCCTGCATTTCGCAAAGCAATTGAAGATGCCCTTGTTGATGATGAAGCTCGTGAAAAACTACTAAGTGAATTAGGTCTAGTGACAGAAAAGGAATAAGACATGTCAGATACAAGCACAGCACAAGAGCTAGATAATCAAGTTACTGTTGGACTTCTTGATCAAATCGTAGCTCAAACTAATTTAACTCCAGAAGATGAAACATACGGTATTGCTAAACGTGGTGTCAGCGCTTTTATTGAAGAGTTATTAAAACCTCAGAATCAAGAAGAGCCAGTCAAAAAAGCACTGATTGATAAAATGATCACAGAGATTGATCAACGCTTAAGTAAGCAAGTTGACGAAATTCTTCACCACTCTTCTTTTCAACAACTTGAATCAGCTTGGCGTGGATTAAAATTACTCGTTGATCGCACCGATTTTCGTGAAAATATTAAAATCGAAGTAATTAATGTATCTAAAACTGACTTGTTAGAGGACTTCGAAGATGCTTCAGAAATTACTCAATCAGGACTCTACAAGCATGTCTACACTAACGAGTTTGGTACATTTGGTGGCCAACCTGTTGGTGCTATTATTGGTAATTATGACTTTGGTCCTTCTGCGCCTGATATTAAAAACCTTCAAAACCTGGCTTCTGTAGCAGCGATGTCTCATGCACCATTTATTTCAGCCGCTGGTCCTAAATTCTTTGGCTTAGAATCATTTGAGGGATTACCTGATCTAAAAGATCTTAATGATCATTTTGAAAGTCCTCAATATGCAAAATGGCAAAGCTTCCGTGAGCAAGAAGACTCAAGATATGTAGGCTTAACATTACCTAGATTCTTATTACGTCAGCCTTATGACCCAGAAGAAAACCCAGTAAAAACGTTCAATTACCATGAAAATGTTTCTGCTACTCACGAAGATTATTTATGGGGAAATACCGCTTTTACAATGGCAACTCGTATCACTGAAAGTTTTGCTAATTTCCGTTGGTGTCCAAATATTATTGGCCCTCAATCAGGTGGTGCAGTAGAAGACCTACCTCTCCACCACTTTGAAAGTATGGGTGATATTGAAACTAAGATCCCAACAGAAGTTCTTGTTTCCGACCGCAGAGAGTATGAATTAGCAGAGGAAGGCTTTATTGCTCTCACTATGCGTAAGGGCTCAGATAATGCGGCTTTCTTCTCTGCTAACTCCGTTCAAAAAGCGAAGTTTTTTGGCAATACCGAAGAAGGTAAAAACGCTGAGTTAAATTTCCGTTTGGGTACGCAACTCCCTTACTTGTTCATTATTAGCCGTCTTGCACATTACATTAAAGTGCTACAGCGTGAACAAATCGGTAGCTGGAAAGAACGTACAGACTTAGAGCAAGAGTTAAACACCTGGATTCGTCAATACATTGCTGATCAAGAAAATCCACCAGCTGAAGTTCGTAGCCGTCGTCCACTTCGTGCAGCCAATATCGAAGTAATGGACGTTGAAGGCAATCCAGGTTGGTACAAAGTAAACCTATCAGTTCGCCCACACTTCAAATACATGGGTTCTGATTTTACTTTGTCGCTAGTTGGTAAATTGGATCAAGAGTAATCCCTTTCACCCTGTGTTTAGTAAAAGTCTAATTATTGACAATAAACACAGGGTATTTCACAGAGTGTTAATGGAATAAAGAGTGAAATATGTCGAACCAACGATTATTTGAACGACTATTAAGTGGTACAACACAAAGCAATCAATCTGTCACAGCACAGCATATGGCAGAATCAATTCGCTCACACGTCAGTCAGTTACTTTCAACAAGACAAGGGGCTGCATTGATCTGTCCTGATTTAGGCTTGCCAGATCTTAATATGTCTCACATGAGTCCGCATGATGCCATCCTTCATATTAAACGCGAGGTTGAACGTGTTATCGCTCGCTATGAAACGAGAATCATTAATCCTCAAGTCCGCTATTTAGGTGATATCTATAACCCTTTACGTCTCTATTTTGATGTCAGTGGTGATGTCATCATTAATGGGAAAAATACCGCTATTTCATTTACCGCTCATGCTCAAGCCGCTAACCGCAACGCTGAAACCAATATTACACAAGGTGCAGCATGAGTTTTAATCATTACTATCTATCTGAATTAGCGGCACTACGCGAATTAGGAAAGTCGTTTTCGAGAGAAAATCCGGCTTTAGCACCCTATTTAGGTCAAGAGGGATTGGATCCAGATATTGAGCGATTATTCGAAGGATTTGCTTTTTTAGTTGGTCGTTTACATCAACGCTTAGATAACCAGTTACCAGAATTAACTCATTCATTAATGCGTTTATTGTGGCCTAACTATGTCCAAGCAATTCCAGCAATGAGTACTCTGCAATTTACACCGGCAAGTGAAGCAACCCAAGCATCAACAATTAAACGTGGTACGGAAGTACTTAGCCAACCTATTGATGGCGTTCAATGTAAGTTTAAAACGTGCTTTGATGTTGATATTTATCCTGTATCTCTTCATTCATCATCTTTTACAGCAAATGGGCATGGTGGCATTTATCAATTACGATTGGAATTACCTTCAGGAATCGATCTAGCATCGTTAAATATGAAACAGTTACGTGTTCATTTTAATGGTGACAAAGCCAGTTGCTTGTCTCTCATTATGGCACTTTGCTCTTCCACCACTCAAGCTGAGTTTTGCGCTTTGGATAAAGAGTTAGAACAAATCAATCGCTCAACGTTTCCAACCCATAGCATTAAACCTGTTGGCTTTAAAACCAATGAAGCTATTTTTGATTACCCTCTCAATACGTTTGAAGGCTACCGACACATTCAAGAATTTTTTTGTTACCCAGAAAAATATTACTACATTGACTTAACTGAGTTACCAGTTTGGCCAACTCAGTTTAGTCAAGGGTGTAAATATGTCGATTTAAAATTCACGTTAGATAACATCACACAACAGCCTTTTTACGCTAATCGTGTTCAACCAGAGCTATTTTGTACCCCAATCGTTAATTCATTTAAAAGTGATACTCAACCACTCTTACTTAACCACAGAAAAGATCATTATAAGATCACACCGGTTTCTTTAAATGACGAAAGCAGTACCATTTTATCGGTTAAAGAAGTTCACGGTTGGAACCCTGGGCAAAAAGGTCGTATCGATTTTTACCACTTTGAATCATTTGAACATAATGAAAATAAAAATCGCTCAAACTATTACAGTATCCGCCAAGAAAAGAACATTGTCAGTGGGCACTTTGATACGTATCTATCGTTTCGTTCTCAACACACCTTTACCAATAGCGTGACGGTTTCTATTGCCGTTATTGCATGTAATGGGGCATTAGCTCAACGTTTATCTGTAAACTCAATAACAGAAACAACAGATCAAACAACTGGTTCAGCCACATTTACCAATATCAGAACAGTAACGCCTTGCTACACCCCACCCATTGATAAAGATGGTCTTTGGTCGCTCATA
This sequence comes from Aliivibrio sp. S10_S31, assembly GCF_014694495.1. Classification (NCBI taxonomy): domain Bacteria; kingdom Pseudomonadati; phylum Pseudomonadota; class Gammaproteobacteria; order Vibrionales; family Vibrionaceae; genus Aliivibrio; species Aliivibrio sp. S10_S31. Next base: position 189,114 of record NZ_JAAUWR010000001.1, read on the forward strand.
TCAAATATGTCCCTTAATTATCTTTCATTAACCAAACCTGAAGCGTTTAAACGTATTTTGCTTGCTTATGATTTTGCTGGTCAACAAGACGATGCAAAAGGAAAAAAACATAAAAGACTGATCGATGGCATCGTAAGTATATCGACCAAACCTTGCGATATGTTATACGAAGGCGCTCCTGTACGAACAATGAATACACAACTTCATCTCAACACGAAGCACTTTTTATGTGAAGGCGAGCTGTATTTATTTTCCACTGTAATTAATGAATTTTTATCGCTTTATACCAGTATGAATTCATTCAACCAATTGCACGTTACAAGCACTGATGGAGGAGACTATTCATGGCTACCACGAATGGGGCAACAACCTCTAATTTAGTCTCGATAACATCAAATCAAATTCCTATTCAATTAGGAATAACCATTGAACATATTGGACATTTATCCTTGATGAAGGCATTGGATCATGTATGTCATCACTTAAAAAACAAACATGATGAATGGGATCTTGATCAGGCCTATGACCGTATTCAATTTGTAGCGAACCCTTCGCAAGGTTTCGCTCCTCGTGAGATTCAAAGCATTAAAGTAATCACTCATGATGATGGGCTACCAAAAGTCATTATGACATTAAATATGTTGTCATTAATTGGTGCTTCATCGCCCTTGCCTGCTTTTTATAATGATTATTTACTGCAGGATGAAAACAACGTTCTAAAGTCATTTCTTGATATTTTCCATCATAGATTACACCGTTTAATTCGTAGTGTTTGGCAAAAATATCGCTATAACGCAGCCTTTAGAGAAGGCGCAAATGATCCGTTTTCACAATATATATTTGCATTGCTTGGGTTAAAAAATCCTGAACTGCGTGATGACGACTCAATCAACTGGTCTCGCTTATTTCCTTACCTTGGTTTGCTAAGTCAAAGGGTCAGATCGGCAAATACAATAGAAGCGCTATTACGATACTACTTCCAGCATTCAGCGATACATATTGAAGAGTGCATTCTTCGTCACTGCTCAATTCCAACACAACAACTCTGTGAATTGGGCCAAAACAATGCCGTTCTTTCTAGCAGCTCTGTTTTAGGCAGTAGCGCACCAGATAGAGCAAATAAATTTCGTATACATATAAAAGAATTAACGTGGGATCACTTCCACTCTTTTTTAACCGATAAACCAAATTGGATCGCACTCAATCAATTAGTGCAATTTACCGTTAAAGATCCACTCGATTTTGATATTCAACTTCATTTAAAAAAAGATGAACCCCGTCCATTAACCTTATCAGTCGATAATGAATGCTGCTTAGGTTGGACGAGTTGGCTAGGTTCAAACCCAAATGAAGGACGTATTACACTTTCAGGGAAAACATTATGATTAACGTAGAACTACCTCAATTAATTAAAACATTAGATAAAGAGTCACACCTTGCGTTAGAGCAAGCCGCACAATTATGCGTCACTCGTGGCGGTAATGAAGTGTTATGTGAAGACTTTATTCTTGCGGCACTGAATAATCCACAAAGTTTCTGGAATAAAGCTTGTCAGCAATACAATGTATCTACTGACGTTTTAATTGAAGCGCTACAACACGGAAGAAAAAGTACCTCATCTGAAAGTAATCATCCTGTCTTATCAACTGCGTTAATCGAATGGCTTCAAGAAAGTTATCTCTTCTCCATGTTAGAAATGCAACTTTCTGAAGTACTCGCAGCAAATTTACTGCTTACTCTCCTTTCTCATCCAAACAAATATGGGCACACCCCCTATTACCGTGAACTCAGTGTCATTCCTGTCGCTTCATTAAAACAACAGGTTGAAGGCTTAGTCAGCTGCGCGAATCGAGATTCTCAATCCTCTGCTGAACATCAAAATGCACTCGATGCATACACGACCAATTACACACAATTGGCGAAAGATAATAAAATTGATCCTGTTTTATGCCGAGATTCTGAAATTCGTCAAATGATCGATATTTTAGCCCGTCGCCGTAAAAATAACCCAATGATTGTTGGCGAAGCAGGGGTTGGTAAAACGGCATTAGTAGAAGGTTTAGCAATAAAAATCGCTCAAGGAGAAGTACCCGATATGCTTGAAAATGTCGCCCTTCTCTCTTTGGATCTTGGATTACTTCAAGCAGGTGCAAGTATTAAAGGTGAATTTGAACGTCGCTTAAATTTGGTTATCACAGCAGTTCAAGAAAGTCCGACACCTATTATCTTATTTATTGATGAAGCACATACTCTAATTGGTGCTGGTGGACAAGCTGGTAGCAATGATGCCGCAAACCTTCTCAAACCAGCTCTTGCTCGAGGTGAATTACGTACAATAGGTGCAACAACGTGGTCTGAATATAAAAAATACATAGAAAAAGATCCAGCACTTGCACGACGTTTCCAACCGGTAAAAGTGAACGAACCTAATGTTACTCAAGCTGTAACAATTTTACGAGGTCTTGCTGAACGTTATGAGGAAAGCCACGGTGTTTATGTAAGAGATGATGCCATCATTGCCGCAGCTGAATTATCTGCACGTTACATTAGCGGTCGTCAACTACCAGATAAAGCCATCGATCTTCTTGATACAGCTTGTGCACGTGTGAAGATCAATTTAAAAGCCAAGCCTGAGTCATTAGAAACGTTATTACATATTACCGCTATTACTCAACGAGAGCTTGATTGTATATTAAGAGATCAACAAGCAGGAATTAATATTGAAGAAAACACCATCACTCAATTGAAAGAAAAGCTGTCTCAAACCCACCTTGAAGCTGAACAGTTAGAGCAAGAATGGCAAACACAAAAAGAATTAGCCGAAGCGCTACTAACTTCTCGAATTGACATTGCACAATGTAACGATGAAGAAGAAAAGCATCGATTAATTTGCAACCAACAAGAGATACATCAAGCGCTATCGGATGCACAACATACACACTCTTTAGTCAGTTACGAAACCTGCCCATCTTTGGTTGCTGAGGTAGTATCCCATTGGACAGGCATTCCAATGAGTACATTACAACGTGGACAAGCGACTCAAGTACTTACGATAAAATCAAAGCTAAAAGAACAAATCAAAGGCCAAGATCAAGCCGTCATCGCCTTAGAAAAAGCAATCCAAGCCACTGCAGCAGGATTAAACAACCCTAATTCTCCAACTGGTGTATTTCTTTTTGTTGGTCCAAGTGGTGTAGGAAAAACTCAAACCGCTCAAGCCATTGCCGATTTAATGTATGGCGGCGAACAATTTCTTACCACTATCAATATGTCAGAGTTTCAAGAAAAACACACCGTATCTCGCCTAATTGGTTCGCCTCCTGGCTACGTTGGATATGGTGAAGGCGGTGTGTTAACTGAAGCCGTTCGTCAACGCCCTTATTCAGTTGTATTACTTGATGAAGTCGAAAAAGCAGACCCTGAAATCATGAACCTTTTCTATCAAATTTTTGATAAAGGCGTAGCTAATGATGGTGAAGGAAGAGAAATCAACTTCAAACAAACGCTAATAATCATGACCTCAAACTTAGCCTCTGATCAAATTGAAGCACTTTGTAATCAAGAAGAAAAACCGACAACAGATGCATTAACTAAAGCCATCCGTCCAACGTTAAATCAGTACTTTAAACCAGCCTTAGTCGGACGAATGACCGTTGTCCCATTCTTCCCTCTTGATATGGAAAGTATGGAAGCCCTTGTGGATATTCGCCTTAAACAATTAACCGAACAGCTGTCATTGCAACAAATCACTCTTCATTATGACGAAGCAATCATTCAACACATTGCTCAAAGTTGTACATTAACTGAAACCGGTGCGAGAAATATTGATGCCATTATTAATGGACAACTAAAACCTGCATTTTCATCCCAAATACTGCTAGCACTGGCTAGAAAAGAACCATTGACCAGTATATCTCTATGTATCGATGAAAATGGCCAAGTCTTTTGCGAGTTTGAGGACTAGCCATCATGCCAGAGCAATTAATGAATATTACTTCAGAGCAACAAAGTGACTTTAATAAATTCACTCAATGTTGGTTATCTGGAATTTTAAAACACAGTGGTGCCCAAAAGGTAATTTGCTTTTTATCGCAACCTTCTGGTGCACAATTATTTAAAATGGCTGAAGGTTATTCTGATTCTAAACATCAACCTCAAATCACCTCTTTGCCTTTTGAGAATAAAAACGACAAAAATAACATCATTAATACCGATTATCGTGAATTTAATACGCTAACTCTCTGTATCAGTGAAGGACGCAATTTCAACCTTCATTTTAGTCAATGTACTGATGATATTAAGCATATTTTATTCGAACAATCAGAGTATTACACTCTAACCGATGGTGAAGTTGAATTTATGCCATTAAGAAATTCACAACAACGAATTTCAGGCGTACTCATGTTCTATTTCTCCAATTTTAGTACCTACCAAAAAAGTGACCGCCAAACAATTTATACCCTTAACTCACTTGCTATTGACCGAATCGCACTAGCAATTAAAAACAGTTACGCTTTATTGGATCAAAAGATTGCGCCTCATTCATCAACAACCCACATCCCATCTGATTTTAATATTGTTGGCGATAGTAGTGCGATAAAAGAGGTTCGCCTTAATATTTCTAAGGCATTACATATTAACCGCAACGTGCTAGTAACTGGTGAAACAGGAAGCGGTAAAGAGCTTATCGCAAAAGCTATTCATCAATTTGGTAATAGAAGAAATGAGCCATACGTTGTACAAAACTGTGCTTCTATTCCTGAACACCTACTTGAAAGTGAGTTATTTGGTTATCAAAAAGGAGCGTTTACTGGAGCGGATAGAGATTACATTGGTTTAATCCGCTCAGCTGATAAAGGTATCCTCTTTTTAGATGAAATCGGAGATATGCCAAGCTCACTGCAAGCCAAGCTGCTCCGCGTATTAGAAGAGAAAAAAGTTCGTCCGTTAGGGTCAACTACCCTTTACGATATTGATGTCAAAGTCGTTGCAGCAACACATCAAGCTTTAATCAAAAAAATTGAGCAAGGTGAATTCCGTCAAGACCTCTATTTCCGTTTAGCACAATTTACCATCGCACTTCCTCCACTTCGAGAGCGTTATGGCGACATCGCTTTATTGAGTCAATTTTTTGCTAAACATTATGCTTTAGAGCTTCACCAACCCATTCCCGCATTAACTAATGAGTTTATCAACTACCTTGATAATTACGCATTCCCAGGGAATGTTCGTGAGCTAAAAAACATCATAGAGCGTTGCTGTATGGAGGCACCTGACTGCCAACAATTGGATAAATCCATCATAGAAAAAGTCTTGAATAGCATCATGATGATGACGCCAAAAGAGAAGAAAGAGCAGACGTTAACTGGCAGTTTATCTTCTCAAATAGACCAATTTGAGAAGAACGTTTTAATGCAATATTTAGAGAAACATCAAGGGCATCTACAGACCATAGCTAACCGACTAGAGCTATCAAAAGGTTCTCTTGATTATCGATTACGAAAATTCAATTTGTCCGCCAAGGAATGGAGATATTAAGCATGTTGTTACGCTTTTCACTAATCACAACCCTATTACTGCTGTCAGCATGCAGCAATTACGATGAATATCGTCCTGTTGGCAACCCTGCTCCACAAGAGCAAACCACGTTAGTTTCAGAGGAGGAATAAAAGATGGAACTGGCTTTTGATATTATTCAATCACAAGATTTACCTATTGATACCTTACCTACTTTTACCTTCAAAAAGGCTGGTGGAACCATTGGTCGCAGTCCAAATGCCGATTGGTATATTGCAGATAGTAAAAGACAATTATCAAACGTTCATGCTTCAATTAGCTTTGAAGATGATCAATTTTTTATTACCGATAACAGTACCAATGGCACCTACTTCAATGGTGAAGAAGCATCACTGAATAGCGGTGAATTACATCCTGTATCTCATGGGGATGTTTATGAGCTTGGCTTCATTAAAATTCGTGCTCGTCTATTACAAGATCCAACCAATTATCGCTCACCAGAAACAAATCCAAATGCCTCTCGTGATCCTTTATCAAACCATGGTACGGATGAATCACCATCGGTATTTGACATGATCCCTGATGACAGCTTTTTAAGTGATGGACCAATTGAAGAACTATTAAATTCAGACGAAGAAATCATTCTAAAACAAGTAGAAGAATCGACACCTTCTCATACACAAATGGATGATGTGCTACTTAAAGAGCAATTCATTTCTCCAATATTTAATGAAGAAGAACTTAGCAATGATTCCCTTGATGATGAGATTGAGCTGGAACCGACTTATCAACCAAAAAGATCAAAGGAAAAGATCAATACAACCTCTAAAAAGAAAATAGATAGCATCACAAACAAAGAAGTGCCTGATGCACAAGTAACCTCAAACGAGCCTTATTTAGCAGCATTATCTAAAGGATTAGGCATCGAACTTACTAATCTCGAAGATCCAGAACAAACCTTATTTGATATTGGCTCTGCGCTTCGCAGTTCAGTAAATGGCATCCAACAACTACTACGTACTCGTACTGAAATCAAAAATAAATTAACAGCGAATGCCACCACGATTCAAGGCCAAGGTAATAACCCAATAAAATTCACCCATGATGTTAACGATGCACTCAATATCATTATTCATCATAAACCTGGGTATCTACAAGGGATTGAAGCCATCAACCAAAGCTGTAAAGACATCCAAGCAAATCAATTGGCTATTCATGACGCTTGCCAACATACGTTAGATGCATTGATTGAAAAACTCTCTCCAGAAACGCTGATATATCGCTTTGTGCAAGACGGAATACAAAGCAAGTTTGGTAAACCTGACGCCAAATATTGGCAGGCTTACAGCAAACTACATAAACAAATCAGTAAGGACCCTGATTGGCGCAACGCATTATTAGAGCAAGATTTTGCTAAGCAATATGAATCTCAATTACAAATGCTCACAGCAGCACTTCGTGTGTAATGAGCATAAAGAATTAAGGATAAGGACGTATTCACTATGAAACAATTATTTACCTTCATAGCTCTATTGTTACTCATTGGGTGCAGCAGCACACCTGATCCAACTTACGTAGCGCTTACTCTCAATGCATCTGCAAATGTTAACCCTGATCATGCGGATCGCCCCTCGCCTCTAGTGGTAAGGGTATTAGAGTTATCTTCCATTACTGGCTTTGAAAATTCAGAATTTTTTGATTTATACAATAATGCAAAATCAACCTTAGGAACGGATTTTATCGCAGAAGAGGAAATCATCTTACGCCCTGGCGATAAGAAAATCATCAAATTAAAGCTCAGTGAAAAAGGACAATATTTAGCCGTTATCGGCGCTTATCAAGATATAGATAATGCAAAATGGCATTACATATACACAGTTGAGCCAGAAGAGGCGCAAAAAGTAGAATTGATCGCTACCGACTCTTCTATCGTCAAATTAAAACGCGTGAAAAAGAAAAATAACGCCCCACAAAGCAATAATGCGCGAATTTAGAGGATAGATAAATGCAAAAAGTTATATGGAAAGAAGGCATGCTATTGCGGCCTCAACATTTTCAACAAAGTGATCGTTACTATCAAAATCAACTGCAAGTACGTACGCAGAAGCAACACAGGTTTAATTGGGGCTTCCATTCTCTGAGTTTTGATAATCATCATTTATCTGTTGGAAAGATCGTGATCAGTCAGGCTAGTGGTATTTTACCCGATGGTTCACTATTTGATATTCAACATCAAACAACCCCTATTGTTTGGGAGTCTGATGCGCCTAAAACAAACTTAAATCTGTATTTAGCGATTTCTTTATCAACTATCAATAGTCCAGAAGCTCGCGATGAAAAAGAAACCGAAATTAACACTCGTTATGTTTCTCACGATTTAACCATTTCAGATAATAATGCCCAAGTACAAAACTTGCAGACTATCAGTTGTGGTGAGTTGGATTTTCATATTATTACCGAAGAAGAGATTGATAATCATTGGGTTAAAATTAAACTGTGTGAAATTAAACAAGTCACTCCAGAAGGTGCGATTCAACTCAACCCTAATTTTGAAGCGAGTTTTATTAATGGTGTTCACTCGTCTCTTGTTCACCGTTCGCTACGAGAAGTCTTAACACTCGTTACTCATAAAGCCGATATTTTAGCCGAACGTATTACCAAATCAGGGCACGCAACCTCTGAAATTGGTGACTTTTTATTACTTCAATTATTAAATAAGTATGAGCCTCAACTCCACTATCTAAATAAGTGCTCTCAATACCATCCAGAGGAGCTCTTTTTATTACTTTCATCTTTGCAAGGAGAGCTGTCTACTTATGATTCTGGTCATCGTCGACCAGATCTAAAATTATCATACAATCATAAAGAACAAGGCGAGTCATTTGATCAGATCTTATTTCATTTGCGTAAACAACTGAATCAGTCATTAAAACAAAACGCCTTTGAGATACCACTACAAAAACGCAATCACGGTGTACTTATTGCCCCTATTTCTGATGATAGCTTATTGCAAGAAGCCACCTTTATTCTCGCGGCTCGCTCTCACACCGATGCTGAAAGCTTACGAAAACAACTGCCACCACAATTAAAAGTCGGGCCTGTTGAAAAAATTCGCAACCTTGTAAACCTTCAATTACCGGGTATCACTTGTCGCTCACTTTCCGTAGCCCCAAGACAAGTTCCTTTCCATGGTGATTATTGTTATTTCACCCTTGATTTAACCTCAAACGATCGCTCTCAACTAACGCAATCTGGAGGATTTGCTTTCCATATTGCAGGTGATTTCCCTGAGCTTTCTCTTTTCTTTTGGGCAATAAGGAATAGTTAATATGAACAACAGTAGCATGGATGACCGTACTGTACTTATCACACAAGAGCCAAATCAAGTTAATCCAACATTAACTGAAAGCCCAAGTGCACCCAAATTCAACCAGCTTCAAGAACGAATGGTTTACGCCGCGCGTATTAAACCAGAAGAATACAATTTTGCAGGAAACAACCCACTAATCAGTGCTGCTTCCTCATTACTCTGTATCACGTGTGACTTAAAAAAAGAAAGCTACCAAGATATTGAGTTACTAAAACCTAAATTAGTTGAAGAGTTAAAATCCTTCGAGTTTCAAGCCATTAACTCAGGTGTTGAGAGTAATTATGTTGCCTTATCTCGCTACCTGCTTTGCACTTTCGTTGATGAAATTATCGTAACAACGCCATGGGGTTCAGAAAGTCACTGGGCCTCAAAAAGTATGTTAAGTAGCTTTCATAACGAAACATATGGTGGTGAGAAATTTTTCTTACTATTAGAAAAGCTCAGTAGGAACCCTGCTAAATATTTAGATTTATTAGAGTTAATGTACTTATGTTTGAGCTTAGGTTTTGAAGGTAAATATCGAGTTTTATCAAGAGGTTTGGTCGAATTAGACGCCATTCGTGATTCTCTTTATCGCCAAATTCGCTCTTTACGAGGAGATGAGCAAGCCAGTCTCTCTCCAAACTGGGAACCGAAACAAGTTCAACGCCATAAACTCACAAGACAAACCTCTTGGGTTGGCATCGTATGCGTTGTGGTTTTCTCATTGTGTGCTATTTACGGTGGTTTCTATTATGTATTGGACCAACAATCAGAGCATGTAATTCAAGCTTTTCAGCAAATTGATTTATAGGATTTTACGGATGAAATCATTTTTTAATTCATTGCTTAACACATTAAAAAAGACATGGTGTTGGAGCTTATTATTAACACTATTTATTGCCTTATTATTGTGTCTATTTGGTAAACATATTGCGATAGCAAATACCCCATTAATTGAAACGACTACTGGAAAAACATTAACGGTTATCATTTGCTTACTACTATGGGGAGCATTCAATCTGACTTTGTGGGGCTTAGCAAAACGAGAAGCACAAAAAGAAGAAAATAAAGAAGCGTATGAAGCCGCACAATCTGAAATGGCTTTTATTCGTGAACACAGCACCATTCTCAAAACAAAACTTGAAGCTGCAATTGCAACAATCAAGCGTGCTGGGTTATATGGAAAACTCAATAATAACGTTAAATATCAACTTCCTTGGTATATGGTTATTGGCCCACAAAATAGTGGTAAAACAACTCTTTTAGAGTGTTCAGGGTTAGATTTCCCTTTAAACCAAACTGATGGGCATTACACAAGAGACATTCAAAATAGCCAACATTGTGAATGGTATTTTGCTAACCATGCCGTTCTTTTAGATGCTGCAGGACAATTTTTTGATCAACATGGAAATGAGTTAAGTAAACCAATTTGGGGCAATTTTTTAAAAGCTTTACGCAATAAGCGCCGCCGTCGCCCATTAAATGGGGTCATACTAACTATTGATATCACAACATTACAATCTCCAGATGAAAGTGCTATCGAAGTTCAAGCCCGCTATGTTCGTGAACGCTTACAAGAGCTAAGACATGATTTAAGCTCAGATATGCCTATCTATTTCTTATTAACGAAAATGGATAAAGTGGAGGGATTCGAACCCTTTTTCTCTTCTCTATCCAGAGAGGAAATGGACCAAGTGTTTGGCGTCACTTTTAACGAAGGGGAAGGCCAACAAGCCGATAAAATTAAACATGAGTTCGAAAAGCTCATTTTACGTATCGATTCCCAAGTCATGTCACGCTTACACGATGAGCGTGATGTGATGAAACGTGCAGAGCTATTACAATTCCCACGCCAATTAAGCTTCCTTGCTGAACGCTTAGCGTTATTTTCTGAATTAGCCTTTACTAAAACCCGTTATCACCAAGCCTCTCATTTACGCGGTTTATACCTAACGTCAGTACCCGAGCCAACAAATACCCATACTGAATCAACCACGTCAGGTATTGGGCAAAACCTTGGGATCAGCTCTCGAGTTCTCCCTACTTATAAACATCAACGTGGGTTCTTTATTCGAAAATTACTCGAAGAGGTGATTTTTCCAAACAGTGAGCTCGCTACATTGGATGAAAAATATGAGAAACAAGTAAAACTGAAAAACATGGCGGTCTATGCAGCCTCTTTTGCTATTGTGATTGGGTTTGGTTCATTATGGGCAACCAGCTTTTTAACCAATCATCATAAGCAACAAGAATTACTGTCTCTTTCTAGCGATTATAATCAACAGATTGTCCATTTATCCCCTTTAGCTCCTTCTATTGAATTACTGCCAACGTTAAATACCTTATTAGCAGCAACTCAAGTGTATTCAAAAGAGAGTGAAACGCTCACAGATGAGTTTGCGAGACTCCAACAAGGAGATAAATTACGGAAGGCAGCAGAAACCGCGTATCAAAGAAGTTTACTGAACTTATTACTTCCTAAAGTGACAAGTGAACTCGAATACCAAGTGGCAAACAATCAAGATAATAGAGAGTTTTTAACGCCCTCTTTACGTGCATATTTAATGTTGAATCTACATGAACATCTCGATAAAGCATATCTAGAAGAATGGATGGGATTGCATTGGTCATATTTATACAGTGGTTCAGCAACAGAACAGAAAGAACTTCAAGCGCATTTTTCTAATCTATTAAATATCGAATTTGAACCAGTTCAATTAAACGATAATTTAATCGCTAAATCTCGTAAATTTTTACGTGAAGCAGATACATCAGAATTGGTTTACCAACAACTGAAACAAGATGCAAAAGAGATGGATTTACGTGACATAAAAATCAGTGACCACTTAGGACCAAATCAAAACCTGTTCAATCATACCAATACCATTATTCCTGGTTTATATACGCAAAAAGGATATAAAGCGGTTTTTCTGAGTAAAGGATTAGACCAAGTAAAACAACTGATTGAAGAGAACTGGGTTATCGGTTTATCAAGTGACTTAAGTGCAAATGAGATCCGTGGACTATACGCAGATGTCGAAGACTTATATTTCCATGATTACATTAAATATTGGAAAGAAGCGGTAGATCAACTTCAAATTAAGCCATCTAAAAACATGGATGAAGCCATTCTTCAGATATCGAATATTACCGGTTCAAGTCAACCAATTTTAAAACTTTTAAATCTAATAAAAGAAAACACCACCTTTGTTGATAAAACACAAGTTGCCTCAAAAACTGCAGGTCAAGTTAAAAAGCTCCCTGTAAATACAAAGCTTAAGAAAGTCGCGTCTCTAGGCTTACACAGTGTTGAGGAACGCTCTCAAAGCGCGCGAAAAGCGGTCAGCAATCAATTTGAACCACTTAATCTTTTACTCACAGATAAAGATCAAGCAACGATTCCATTAGAAGATGCGCTAGTTGTGATCAATGAATTGAGTGGCCGATTATCTATGGTGAAGTTCTCACCTAACCCTGATTCATCAGCCTTTAAGATTGCTCGCGATCGCATGCAAGGAATACCAAATGAGTTAAATGATATACGTGTAATGGCAGAAACGCTTCCCCAACCATTACAGCAATGGTGGAAACAAATATCAAATAACGCTTGGGGTATCATACTGAACCATTCAAGAAAACATGTACAAATGGTTTACCATGATAAAGTCGTTACTCATTACGATGTCGCTTTATCTGGTCGATACCCATTTAGAAATAGTAGCCATGATGTAAACATTGCTGACTTTGATGAATTCTTCCAGAATGGCGGTATTTTAGACAATTTCTTTGACGCCTATTTATCCTCATTTGTGTATAAACAAAAAGGAAAATTCAAACAAAAATCCTTACATGGACGTTCATTAGGGCTGTCTGATTCATTCTTAGATCAATATAACTACGGGTTAACTATCCAGCGTATGTTTTATGGTTCAAAAGGAAAAGAAGCCAATGTCTCGTTCCGTATTGCGCCATTTGAACTGGATGCAAGTGCCTTACAGTCCACATTTTATTACGGGAAAAACAAATTTGCTTACCGTCATGGTCCAATACAGAAAAAACAATTTACTTGGCCAATAACCAACCAACGTCAATACGTAAGTTTTGTTTTGCAAGATCTGAGTGGCTCTAAAGTCGTAAACCAACAAAACTCAGGCCCTTGGGCTTTCTTCCGAGTATTAGACAAATTCAGAGTCAATAAATACCGAGGTCAAGATGTCATAAAAGTAGATCTAGAAAATAAAGGAATGAAAGCCAAATACCTTATTTATAGTGATCGAACCCCTAATCCTTTTAATAGAAAAATATTAACGAATTTTTATCTTCCAAAAAGGATTAATGGATGAGCCAACAATTTCAAACGGCCCATTTTTCAGAAGAAGGCAAGGTAAGAGATAAAAACGAAGATGCGATTTTATCTTTTACCGAGCAAGGCATCTGGATAATAGCAGATGGCATGGGTGGATATGAGTATGGTGAAATTGCGAGTGGAATGATTGTTGATGCTTTCCACTCTGAATTACTGTACGGCAGTCTAGAACAAAAAATAGATAAAGCAAAAAGAATGCTTTTAAAAGTGAATCACCATTTAAGTCAAGAAAAGACATTATCCCATAGTGCCGTTATTGGCAGCACGGTCTGTATGTTAATAGCTCATAATGGTCATATCGCTTGTCTATGGGCAGGCGATTCTCGATGCTATTTATTTCGCCATAACAAGTTATATCAAATATCGAAAGATCACACCCGTGAGCAAAATGGGAAAGAAGCACTCACACAAGCCATAGGAATGGGCCACAATTTATCAATTGAACATTGCATTATTCCATTACAGCATAAAGATACTTTTCTTCTGTCCAGTGATGGCGTACATAAGTACTTATCAAATAATATGATTGAAGCGTGCATGGCTCTTCCAAGTGCTCTCAAAGGCTGCTATCACTTAAAAGAACAAGTATTACTAACAGAAGCAAATGATAATTTATCTGCCATTATGATTAAGGCCAACAGATGACTGATATCAATATAGATCACTTTATTTCCGATGACTCCGATGAACTAAATACAGAGTCTACAGTAAAAGAGGCAAGTGCTCTCCCTCTTCCAAAGATCATTAATGAACGTTATAAAATTAAGCGAGTTCTTGGTGTTGGTGGTATGGGGATTGTGTATCAAGTTGATGATTTATTGCTAAAAAGCATAGGGTTGAATAATTACCATATGGCAATAAAAGTGTTAAATAGTGAAGCCTCCCATTTTGCTGATGCCGATTTATTACTTGTGAATGAATACATTCAATCTAGTCATTTACACCATCCAAATATTGTATCAATACAACACTTGGCGTTATGTAATGAGTCGCAGCGTGGTTTTCTTATTATGCCGGTTATTAAAGGTGAATTGCTCTCTCTATTATTGGATTCACCTTTTGAAAACATTCCTATCGATGCGAGATTAAAATACGCCTATAGCTTGATTAATTGCATACATCATTGTCATAAACGAGGCGTGATACATGGCGATTTAAAACCTGGAAATATCCTTATTTCTGATAGTAATGAATTATTTTTATTCGATTTTAGTATCAGCCGAAACATAAACCCAGAGAAAAACAAATTCACAATAAACTTCAATCAAGTTCATGCTTGGAGTGGCGATTATGCCGCCCCAGAAGTTCTACAAGGCAATGCCCCAACAATAAAAAGTGACTTATATTCATTAGCCATTTTACTCTATAAATTACTATTTAAAGTACACCCTTATCAACAGAATAAAGAACAATTAGAGCCAAGAACAAGAGAAGAACAAAAACTGCATCATTTACTACTACAAGCCATGGGCCCCGTACCAAGCGAACGGCACTTGAACTTTAAAGGGCTACTTAATATATTCAAAGAAATGAAGAACTGCCAAATAGACACCAAAGTGCCTATGATGAAAAAGGTAACTTCCATATTTTCTAAAAAGTAATTACGCGATTTGATCCATTTCACTGGATGGAAAACAAGATATTTGATTTCGACCGGCCGTTTTTGATTCATATAAGGCAAGATCAGCACGCTTGTAAGTTGCTTCACCACAACCACAAATATCAGTTACGCCACCACTAACACTTACAGATTGTGAACCATCAGCAAGATGAATAGCAACCCTTAAGCGATTTAAAATCACTTCAGCTTCTTTCAAACTTGTATTTGGAAGTAAAATAGCAAACTCTTCTCCGCCAATTCTTGCTACAAAATCAATACTTCGACTTTCTGTTTGCAAAATTCTAGCGACATTTTTAATGACTTTGTCGCCGACATCATGTCCGTATTGATCATTAATACGTTTAAAATAATCGATATCAATGATAGCCAAACAAGACATTTTTACTTCAGGCGTTAAACGCTGCATATTTGTTAATTTTGAAAACTCTGCTTCAAACTTTCTTCTATTCCAGCACTGAGTCAACATGTCTTTTTCACTCAACTCTCTTAAGCAGTTTTCTAATTCTTTTCGAGCAGTAATATCAACAAATGAAGCAATAAAGTATTGAGCCTTACCATTTATACCCATGATCGCTTGAATTCGTAATATCTCAGTAATTAAGGTTCCATCTTTTCTTTTATTAACAACTTCACCTTCCCAACTCTGATTTTCTTGAATTGTTTGCCACATTTCAGCATAAAATGCATCACTATGAACACCAGATTGAAAGATTGAAGGACAATGCCCGATCACTTCAGATTCTTTCCACCCACTAACTCGAGTAAACTCGTCATTTACCTTGATGATGCGGTTGTTCTTATCTGTGATCACAATCGAAGACATTCCATTCAAGGCAGCTAAAGCTAATTGACTTTCAAGACTGGTTGTTCGATGTTTTACGATATATCGAGAAATAATAACGGATAAGATAACAAGTAAGATAATAGCCATTATTGTTTCATAAAGAATAAATGCTAATTTATGATCTGTACCCGCAGAGTCTACTTTAATATTACTTGTTAATAGTAAATAAAGTTCGCTTCCTTCAAATCCATTACCTAATGCTATTTTATTAAATGCATAAAAATGTTTCTTATCTTTGAAATTATGGATGTTACGATCTTCCATCGCTCTCCATAAATTAGGGTTTTCAATCAATAAATTAAAACTATCTCTTTCTTCTATAAGATTACCTAACATTTTTTCTTTATTTTTTGATGCTAGGTAATACCCCTCCAGGTCAACAAATTCTAGGTTATAATGACTATCGATCGAATAATCGATCTCTTCAATTATTTCGTAAACATCTAAATTAAAAACCAAATACCCCTTACGGTCATCAGCAACTTCTACAGGAGTAAAAATGCGTAATGTGGGTTGAAGAGGTATAACTACTTTTCCATTTTCGACTTCAAGGTCAATACCAAAAGAGCCAACCTCTTCCGCTTTTAATGTTTGTGCATATAGAAAATAGTTACGTTGAGACTTATCCTGTAATTGATAAATAGGGGTAACTTTAATTTCACCATTAATATCATCAACCCGAGACTGCTCCATACCATCGGTGTCAATAAAACGCACCTGTGATATATATGAATAATTGGTTGCAGTTAATGACCAAAGAGATTCAAGTAATGCTCTATTTTTTAAAGATTGTGATTGGATAAACTGCAATAATGCACGACTATCTGACAATAATCGTAATGAAGTAGATAACTCAGAAGAGATTTCATTGATGGCATTTTGACTATAATTTAGCTGATGCTTCGCCTCAGTCTCTCTTAAAGATTGAATGGCATTCAGTTCTGTTTGATATAGTGTCCAAAAATAAAAAATCGGAGTAGCTCCGATTAATAAAAATGTAACAGCAAAATATTTTATTGATTTAAGATTCATGTAACCTATATAGATAACTAATTTTTTCACTGTTATTTTATCAAATATATAAAATAAATTAGTGATCACACTCTAATAGTTTAGATGAATAACTTAATTAATGGCGCTGTTATATTGACGCCAATTATACATCCGGGCTAATTAATTAAACCAATAACCATTCAGCCTGAATATAATTAACAATTATCTAGAAATCATAATTTAGACTGATTGTACTGTATATTTCATCGTGTTCTTTACCAGTAGCCACAACACTATTGTATATATACTCAGCATCAATCAACAAAGACAAGCTCTCCATTAATTTATTTTTTAAATAAACATGAGTCGTTGTTGTTGTATTTGATTCACCATAATCCATACGAACACCACCGCCAAGCTCTAAACCATCAGTGATTTTGCTGTCCCCTTCAATGAACAAGTTTGCAATTACTTCATCTTCCGAATTGTTTGGTAAATCTTCATCAAAAGCTTGTCGTTTAGAATAACGATAACCCGGACCGGCCCCTACATCTAATTTTGAGTTTGAGGAATCCACTAACGTTGCACCAAAACCACTGACTAACAAGGCTTGCTCACGGTATGTAGCAAACTGATCGTGCTCATATTTAGCATTTCCAAATACAAAGAAAGTCTCTGTCATGTCATATTTAACATCATAAACTGTTTTATTTTTGTTCGTACCATCATCACTCTCATTACCTTTTGTATAGTAAGTCGAGAACGCAACTTTATGATGCCAAAGTGCTTCTTCATATTTTAGAGTTAATCCAGAATTAACCGACATCGAAGTTTCATCTGTTTTGGTATAGATAAAACCGATCTTTGCATCTCCACTAAACTCCCCATTATCAGCAGGCGGTTCTGCTGCTAGAGATGAAAAACTCAACAAGCTTAATGATGAGATAAATAATGCAATTGCGGTTAACTGTGACATGAATTTCCTCTATACATAATTAAAGTGGTGCAATTATAACCAAGAGAATTCCATTTATCGGCTAAAGTACCGTTAGTTCTCAAAATCGAGACTGTGTCTTTTTTTCAATGATTTCCAAACACACTCTAAGCGTTCATTTATTAATCACTTAATTTGTTTTTGCTTATTTATGCTTGCAATCTACACGTGCATGTTGAATAATCCATCTCGTTCCTAGGAACAACAGAATCTATGGAGGCCCTGGTCCTCCCGCAACACTAACTCGTGAACTCGGTCAGGCCCGGAAGGGAGCAGCCGCAGCGGGCGACGTGTGTGCCGGGATGTGGCTGGGGCTTCCACCCATCTGATGCTTGCAAAATAAGTCTGCATAAATTGCAAAGAAGTCTACAAATTTGCAAAATAAGTTCGCATAACCTACCTTTAGTTGTAAGTTTACAACATGAAGGTGAATGCCATGTACGTCCGTACACTAAAACAATCTCAAGTAAAAAACATTAGTAAATTTATGAGTATGAAGAATGATTCAATCATTCGTACAGAATCTATGCTTGAATTTGATATGTGCTTTCATCTTGAATATTCTCCTGATATTGTTAGCTTTGAATCTCAACCTCAAGGATTTCATTACGAATATCAAGGAAAACATCTCCCCTACACTCCAGATTTCCTCATAACACATTCATCTGGACAACAACAACTACTTGAAGTCAAACCTCTTTCCAAAACCCAGCACCCCGATTTTCAATCAAAATTCATCAAAAAACAGCAAGCAGCCAAGAAATTAAATCTTTCATTAGTTCTTGTTACCGAAAAACAAATTAGAACAGGTCATTTACTCAACAACTTTAAACTTCTACATAGATATTCTGGACTACATAGTATTTCTGCTACTCAAAAAGCAATTATTAACCTCATTCAACAGGTAAATAAAATTCAAATTAACCAAATTGCAAACAACTTAAACATTAGTAACGGAGAGGCATTAACAGGTGTTTTAAGTTGGCTATCAAAAGGAGCACTGCAAACCGATTACTCAAATGAAGTGATTAATGGCAACTCGTATGTGTGGGTATAACGATGAGCTTTCCATTTAATGATGAATTTCAAAAAATAATAGAGATTTCTGGTGAACAAAATAAAGTCATTCGCAATGAAGAAGTAAACTCACTCCTATTATCCCTTGATTCGTATAGTCATGACATAAAAATGGAAGTACTACGCCGTATTTCCTTTATTAAATGGATCAAACCTCGTTTAAAAGGTGGTTGGACGAAAAAAAACTTAACCCCGCTTCTTAATGATGCTGCGACTCAATTAAACATGCCGGCCCCTAACTGGCGAACTCTTACTGAATGGCATAAAAACTACCATTTAAGTGGAAATAATATAACCTCTCTAATCCCAAAACACTCAAATAAAGGTAATACTCAGCAGCATACCAATAGTAATTTTTTGATAAAGAAGGCAATTCACGAAAAATACTTAACACTAAACCGACCCTCTATCAGCCAAACATTTAAGTACTATTGTGCTTTAGTCATACTAGAAAACCGCTCTATAACTACGAATAAAATTAAAAAAGTTAGTCAACGTACTTTCTATAATCGAATCAATGCATTGCCTAAATATGACGTTGCAATTAAACGCTATGGAAAACGATATGCTGATATTTATTATCGTAAAATAGGAAAGATGCTAAATGCAACACGCCTCTTAGAATATGTAGAAATAGATCATACTCCACTTGATTTAATTTTACTGGACGATGAACTAAAAATAGTGCTGGGAAGACCATATCTCACTATACTTATTGACCGCTATAGTAAATGCATCATTGGTTATAATATCAGTTTTAGGCCACCTAGTTTTGAGTCTATTCGCCACGCTTTTTGTAATGCCTGCCTTGATAAATCTTCAATTACACAACAGTATCCTCATCTAAAAAATGACTGGCCTATGGCTGGAAAAATTGAAAATCTTGTTGTAGATAATGGTGCAGAGTTCTGGAGTAACAGTTTAGAAGATAGCCTACGACCTTTCGCTACCAACATTTTATTTAATAAAGTTGGAAAGCCATGGATGAAGCCTCTTGTTGAAAAATTTTTTGATGTATTAAATAAAGGCTTGGTGCATTCACTTCCAGGAACAACTCGCTCAAGAATAAAACAACTTAAGGGATATAACCCTAAAAAAGATGCCGCGATTACATTCAGTCTATTTTTAGAACTATTTCATACGTGGATTATCGATATCTATCATATGTCTTCCGATACAAGAGAGACGGCCACTCCTTATTTTAAATGGCAAGAAGGCGTAACGACTCTCCCCCCACTCACATATACAGATGAAGAAGCTCAACAATTACGAATTGAACTTGGAATATTAAATACTCGAACAGTTCGCATTGGGGGTATTTTTCTTTATGGATTACGTTATGAATCAGAAGAGTTAAATGAATACAGAAAAATTTGGGGCGCTATTGATAAGAATAACCTAACATTAAAAACCAAAACCGACCCTTCTGATATATCACATATTTTTGTCTATTTAACTAATGAATCACGCTATATTAAAGTTCCTTGCATGACAGATATTAGCTATACATCTGGCCTTACGTTATTTCAGCATCAAACAAATCAAAAATTACAAAGAACTAAAACAAGATTACAAATAGATCATGAAAAACTTGCTGATTCACGTATGTATGTTGAAAATAGAATTGCGGAAGAAGTAGAAAAAATCAAATCTAGTAAAAAACGTACAACGAAAACTACCCATTCATCAAAGATAGCTCGACACCAAGATATTGGTAGTCATACTCAAAAATCAATTCATATACCTAATGAGCAAAGTGATACAAAAAAACAGAATAAGAATCAAAATGAGCATGATATTTTAAATGGTTGGGATGAACAGTTTGATGATTTAGAGGGATTTTAATGCACACTTTATCTTCGGTTCAAAAAGAGCAGCTCATCAACTTTAATCAATGTTTTATTGAGTATCCAATAATTACTCATATCTACTCTATTTTTGATGATCTACGGATGAATCAAAATTTAGGAGCAGAACCACAATGTATGCTCTTACTTGGTGATACAGGTTCAGGTAAATCAGCACTCATTAATAACTATCTGTTACAACAACCGTCATCAAATTTTTCTGCACTCAATTCATTACCCATTTTGCATACACGTATCCCACGTAGAGTGAATAACGAACAAACCATGTATCAATTGTTAAGTGATTTGAGACAGTCACCTCCAGGTTCGAGAAGAGCAAAGCGCTCTGAGATCGCTCTCGCCGAGGGAGTCGTACGAGCTTTACAGCGTAAAAAAACAGAACTCATTATTATTAATGAATTCCAAGAACTCATCGAGTTTTCAAGTGCTAAAGAACGTCAGAATGTCGCTAACACGCTTAAATACATTAGTGAAGAAGCTAGAGTATCAATTGTTTTAGTTGGTATGCCCTATGCAGATATTATTGCTGAAGAGCCTCAATGGGGCTCTCGCTTAGCATGGAAAACACAAATAGAGTATTTCTCATTAAAAAATGACATGAAAACATATATTCAATTCCTAAAAGGCCTAGCAAATCGAATGGGATATGATGAGGTGCCATCACTACACAATAAGGAGCTTGCTATTCCACTGTTTTCAATTTGTAGAGGTGAGCTAAGGCAACTTAAGAACTTCTGCTCTGATGCGATGCTAGAAAGCTTTAAACAAAACAAAAACACACTAACTCATGATGTTTTAAGTGCCACTTTCAAATACAAATACCCAACGAAGAAAAATCCATTTGAAATGAATGTAGCTGACGTTCCAATTCAAGAAGTAGAGTCTTATTCAAAGTATAATCTAAACGCAATGACTGATGATGAACGTCTTACTGCAACTAAGTTTCTTGATGCTATATCTTTATCTTCACTGTTGAGTAAGAGTTGAGGCTAATTTTTGATAAGAATGTATCCAATTATGTGATATAAATTCGAACTAAATCATTAATATTGTATTGTCATGTGGTTAACTGAAATAGTCAGTGTCATTTGACCTCATTACCCTCTACTTAAAAAGCAGAGGGCTTATTATTTTTTATCAGTTCTGTTGAAGTATTGGCATAAAATGCTTATTCCGAATTTTTTGTTCTTCCTTTACATCTTTCTTCTCAAAAAAATCATTATATTTAGGTTGAAGCGTTGTCCAATGTAAAAGTTTGTTAGATACTTCGGAAATAAACTTAGGTTCAAAACTCACATAACCTACAGGAAATGAAATATCGCGTTTATCATCTAGTTGTACATGGAACAAACTTGCAACCATTAGACCTGGAATTATCATAAACTCTGCATCTTCTCCACCAAATTTATTTGGTAAGTCCATGAGTTCAGCATTAGATAACTTCCAAAAATTATTCCTTAGAGTCATCGATTCTGGATAACTCTCACAAGCCATGCCTAAAACAACTTTTGATGTTTTCTTTCTTTTATCGAAGAGAGTATAAATTTCATCTACCAATTTACTTAAATCAGTTGTTTTCCCCCACGTTTTAGATTCAGCATTAGTAAGCCAAATCAAACCAGAGTTCTCTGGTTTATCTTCAAATCTAGCTTTAAGTCGCCCCGTTATAATGTCTCTATTATTCTCGGTATAAAAATTACCAAGTAGCATAAATGTATCGTCATTTAGTTTTGTTAAGCCATTTTCATAATGATTTACTAAAGCTTTAATATTGAATGTTCTAGAGTTGTCATCCCAGTACTGAATTATAAGAGGATTATTTGATGCCTCAAGGTATTCATTAAAACTATTATGCTGATCCTTTATGGAATCAACTTCAATCGTCGAGTCCATAAGCGAGAACATTGCTTTTTCTTCATCCCATTCATCAACAGTATTTGAAACATACTCCATTTTTAAAATGTTGGGTGAATCAGTATCCACAAAATATTCAACTTCTAGAGGAAGTGTTGAATCGTATCGGTCTGATACTTGATTTATTTTATAAAGTTCTTTTATTTCTGAAAAAACATCTTCTTTCAATACAAGCTCTCTAAACAAATTAAAATTTGAATCAAAAGCACTTTGCGCTTTATTCAATAGATTACGATAGCATTCATCTGGTAAGGAGAGTGAAATACTAAAATCTTGAGAGCCAGAACGTTTCACATCAGCAGACAGCATTTGAAAACTGTACAATTCAAATTCAACAGGAGAGACTTCATCAGTTACCTCAAAAAAAGTAGGTCTCAGATTCCCATCTTCTTCTGTAAATTTACTCATCGCATAGTAGGTAAGTTTTATTTTCCCACCTTCCCATTCAACCAGGTTCTCTTCTTGTAAATCATCAACGATCGCCAGAATTTCTTTACTCGTTAGACCAAAGTAATCCTGAATAGTCTCCAAACTCGTGGAAGACAATGAATAAATGAGTCTTATCACAAACTCTTTAACAACTGGTAACTCGCGCTTCTTACTAACGGTGTAGTCCATAAAAAAAGACTTTGTTGGTAAGCCAAAGCAAACCTTACTTAATTGGATCTTCATTTTTTTGCCTCCAGTGATTGAGAATTTACAATCGAGTATTCTTTATCACTGTGCTCAGAAATATACTTGTATACTCGACCAAATGCTGAGCCTTCATTGTGATTCTGCCACATATCCGAATTACCAATTATGAACAGTGCTTCCTTAGCACGAGAAAGTGCTACGTTTGCTCGATTCTCTGAAGAAACATAGCCTTGACTGCCCCTAGAGTTACTTCTGACTAGAGAAACAATAACAATATCGTTCTCTTTACCTTGGTAACTATCGATCGTGTCTACCTTTATGATCCCTTTTTCTAGTAATGTTCGAGCCCATGCAACGCCATTGATTTTACGAATTAGATACCTAACTTGTTCTCCATACATACAAATAATGCCGATTTTCGGATCATCATCTTCCACAAGGAGATCTTCCGCGTTTTTATGTGCTATGAGATTACTTAGAAGCTCTAATATAATTTCAGCTTCATATCTATTAACATAACTTTTCTTATTTGCATTTTTAGCGGTTGGTTTAGATTCAAAAGAGTTTCTCTTAGCTTTACTAGTATCAATCCAAGTCACTGGTGTACAAATATCTTCAAACAATTCTAGATAAGCTTTTTTCGTTCCCCCTCTACCAGTCTCTAAACCACCTTCTTCAGAGTAAAAACATTCTGATACTAGGTTTCCTACAGCCGGTATCATTCGGTATTGAATTTTTAAAAATCGCCCTACAGTTTTTCCATAGCTGGAAACGAATGCTCTTTCAAAATCACTACGCTTAAACTCATCAGTACTAACTGTTGGTAGAATTCTTTTGGCTGCATTTATATGCTCTTCATCAAACAGGGGAGGGAGTTGCTTATGGTCACCAACTAAAAGAACCTTACGCCCTACCTGCATTGCTATTGCAAGTTCACTTGCTGGTGATCTAGCAGCTTCATCAATAACAACTAAATCGTAAATGTTCTCTTGGATTCCATAATGATTACGTCCTATACCAACACAAGTGCCACATACTAAAGTCCGAGTCTTTGATAAAAAGTTTTGGAATTGAGACTGACTTGAAGCCATAACACTAAGCCACTCATTTGATATAGAAATGATGTTCTTAAACTTTGACACCAAGTCACCCGAAAAAATTTCATAGTGTCTAGCTAACGCCGAATAAATAAAATCTCGATAACAATTAAGCTCAATACTATCAAAGTTCAGTTCCATTCCTACTTTACGAGAAAAGAATTCAGGTAACTTTTCATCGAACACTTCAATTTGCTTCGTCAATGCGTTTGACGTAATACTGTCTTTATCCTTCATACGAGAAATAATACGATCTAGTTGCTTACCAAATGACCTCTCAAATTCAGTAGCAATTTTCGTAAACTCTTCATCAATACCTAATTCTCGAGCAACCCTCGTAATACGTTCCTCATATTCAGCTTTAAACCTATCTCTATAATGCTCTTGAAGCGCCTTCTCTCCCACATCATCAAGCTGCTCTGAAAGTACATGCTGATCACCAAGGCGAACAATATCTATTTCAGTATCATTTCTCCCAAATAGTGACCTCACTTTCTCTGTTGCATTATTGACAGCTTCATGAGATTGACTGACTAAGAGTACCCTTCTAGCCCCATTAGAAATACAGTAATGGATGAAAGAGCCAATAAATGCCGTTTTACCCGTACCAGGAGGACCTTGAAGCAAGCTTACTGGACCATATTTATACAAACCTTTGAAGGCTTCTCTCTGCTGTTCATTTAGCTTGAAGATCACATTTTCATCACAATCTAACTCGGTATACGAGTCTAACTCAGCATCAGTTGGCTCTGCTTGTTCAGTTGGTTTAACGGCTACTCCTGGGGAAAAGTAATCTGCAATATTACTGATAACACTTCTGTTATTTACCAGATTTTCCGTTGCTAACTTCCTTTTATTTAATGATGATGCCGTCAGTGCACCTTCAAGAACCAAGGTATCACCTAGCTCAATTCTCGCTTTACCCCTGATGTTTATTGCCATCGAATTTGAACTAATATCAACGACAATTCCTATTCTTCGAAGCTCTCCATGCCTTTCTGCATATACAAAAACACGTTCTGTATTAAGGTTAAAGTCTAAAGATGCGCCTTCACTTGTATATTGGAATGTATACTTATCACCTTGAATTCGCGGGTCTGTAGATATTTCAACTCTTGGGTTACTTTCGTGCTCGGTCTCAACAAGTGCTTTCCAAACGTCTCTCGCGTCCGTTACTTTGGAGGCTTTTATATTGGTTAACGTAAGTGTTCCTTGGTTAGAGTTACTTCCTTCCGAGCTTTCAACGCCTTTGCAAAGTTCTTGGTATACCGGACTTTCAAGTATTTCATCAAAAAACGCTTCAGAGGCTTCATTCTCAGAACGGCAAAAATGAATATCCCCACTTAGCTCTAGGATTGATCTTTTCTTGTTTTTTATGAAATCGTTATGTCTGATCTCATCAAAATTGGCTGACACAATAAATTTCTTTTCTGGATGTATCAGCATGCTCAAGCGATGTTTCACGCCTGTAATTCGAACAGAAACTAAATCGCCATCTTTGCCTTTGTTTATTTCTAAATCTAGATAATATTTACCATCATCAGACAAAAACTTGCTCTGTCTGATTTGAAGTTTTTTATGAAAAATCTTAAAAGTATTTACCAACTTGAGAGGAGGAGGACTAATGATGCCCTCTAATTCATCATGCAGTTTTATAATTTCTTGGCTTGATATTTCAGGAAGTTCAAGCAGTTGATTTACATATTTTCCTAAATGAGTTAGCTGTTTCGCAACTGACAATTCACTAATTATCTTCACAATAGCGTAACGGTCTATGTTTGCCTTGGAAATATTTTCATGGTTATTAGGAGAATAAGTAGGCGTATATTTACTTTCATCCAGCTCGATAATGTCAATAAATACTAAACCATTGTCGTTGATAATGATATTTTCTGGGTGGATATCACCATGATGGATGCTTGCCGAATGTAACTCAATTAGTGACGATAGCAACTGCTTGATCCTTAACGTAGGATCATCAATTACTTGTGACTCAAAAAACTGTTTCCAGGTACTGCCTTTGATCCACTCAAATTGGAAAAAGGCGCAGGTCATTTGTGGGTTTAAACCATAGTCAATAATTTTAGGAAGGCACTTTATATCTGCATTTTTTCTAATGTCCAACCTATTAAAAAATGACAGTAGCTGACTATTAACGCCACCATCAGCTGATACGTCACTCACCCCAAACCAAGCTTTCAGACCAAATGAATCATCGATAGCTTTTAAAAAATTGAATGTTCCGTCAATCTTTACTGGGCTGGTGCCTCCAAAATCGACATAAATATTTTTTGAAGAATGATAGTTTGCTAATAGGCTTAGTTTATCTTCACCATCAGACTCACCTACATTCAATAGTTTATTAAGTTCAGTAAGAGCCTCTCGAAGGTCCTTAAAACGAGCAGCAGCTTCAAGCTCCAATCCTCTTTCAAACCATTTCTCGAGTCGTTGGCATATCGAACTATCTTTAATTGGTTCCCAGAGGTAAATGCCATCTTCTTTTGTAGGCGGCTTACCGAATGCAATATAGTGACATGCAGCAGTAGCTAGATATACATCACGAGTAAAATGTGTACCCTCAGAATCATCGTACAACTCTTCAGGTGTTGCAATCTGGTTATGCTGAAGAAGTTTACGAATATTAGACACTGTTTTATTTTGCGGGTCAGGATAAGTTGCTGTTAGGAAATTAGACAATACGACCTTACTTGGGAGCGATACCCAAATACTGTGGTTGCCAAGGTCACGGTGCGCTACATCAATATCATGAAGACTAGCTAAGCGACTTACCAGAGCCTGAATTAAGTTGAGTCTGTTTTCTTCAGTAAGTTTTGTACTGTTCTTTCTAACAAATGTATCGAGACGGTCTTTTTTATTCGGCCATTCATACAATTCAACAAAATCAGAAGATAACTCGCTAGGTAAATACTCTAGTCGAAGATATGTATCTTTAAGCTCTTCATCTTGATTTGCGATATAACCAAGTACATCACTTTCTCTGCGTGCAATTAGAGATCTTTGCTCCGGTGTTCTAGCATGTTCAACGATACAAGGAGAAGTAAAATTCCACCTGCGCATCAACGCTTTATAGTTATGATTATCAGAGCGTTGGCACTGGTATTCAGAATATAGCCCATCTCTATGCTGGAATAGAGGCTGTCCTTGTAAGACATAATTATTAGCAGAATAGTTTTTTGCTTTGAAGTCTGCACTATTATTGGAAAAAACTTTGTCCCATTGTTTTAAGTTTTTATTAGGAGCATCCTCTTTTCGCTTTATCATCCATGAGATATCTTTGAAATATTTCTTATAGACTTTGTCCTCGCCTATTTTGGCAAACTCATCTAGCGTGAATACATAGTCTTGCTCATCAGGGTGAAGATCATCTTTGGTTGCTGTTCCGCACAAGACAACACAATGGTCGACCCAAGGAACAAACCGGCTATTTAAACGTTCTTTCAATTTAGTTGCTAATATTTGAGCAGATCTTCTTGCTTGACGCACACCGTTACTTCGATGTTCTTCTCGTCCATCTGGAAATTGTACGATCCACTTCCCTTCGTTAGAGAAAATTTTTCCTGACCACTTTTTTAGCTCAACGTTTATAATTCGATCGTGTGTAATCAAAATTAGATCGCCTTCAAACTCTTTACTTTGTCTACCTCGCATTTCCAACGAAGAATAACCTTTCCAGTTATTTGGTAGAGCAGCTTCAAGCCTTTCGTTCGCTTCTCTTTCGTAGCCATTAATCCCTAAAGGGTCTAAGCACTTTATTTCCATTATTTGTCCTTTTCAAAAGAATTACACTAGCCAACCGGGAACTGCTTCTAGTTCATAGTTATAATATTTTTTTCTAAAAATTTTGTTATATTTTGAGTCTATTAATTTTCGAACAAACGTCTTTTTTACAAAATCCGTACATAGTTGTCTGACATTATTCATACCACATACATCCAATAATAAGGTGTCCAATACGTTTAAATCGACTTATGTTATAACTTTTTGTTTGTACTATTAAATGATAAGCAGTTTTGAGGATACTTAACTTACAGGCCTATTTTTGCGATATACACCAAACTAAATACTATAAATAGCAGCTTCAATTTATATAGTGAATAACACCACCTATAACTGGCTTTATTTTACTATATCATCTAGATCTAAACACTTAATTTCCATGCTTATTCAGTTATAAGTATCTAAACGCAACAAAAATTAGTTCACATCATAAAATAAACAAATCAAAACTCCCCTCACGATCTAATGGCTTATAAACGAGTTAGAACATTTTATGAAATCAAGCTTTAAAACGAACTAAATACAAACATTCTGCATAATAAACTAACTACGCCTTACGGAAGATCGGCTTCTAGTTTATCCTCCCTTTATCCGCGTTGCGCTATAATAAAATGCAGCTCTGTAACTATTAAACATTAGTCTTAAAGACTCATTTTTTGCGATAAATACAGATTGAATAACCTCATCAAATCGAGTAGTTAAAACAGATCTTAATCTGTAAGTAAAATCACAACTCAGTGGCGCTAACATATCGCAGTTATCAAACCATAAAAGAGTTAGTTTTGTCGCAGACTGAATATCATCAAAGAACGCGGTATTTTCTGTACTGGTCAGCACATGCTCGACCGATTCATAACTAGAAAGTCCAAATATATTACATCTATACCTTCTTTTTCAGCAAGGATGGTCGTTTTTTCAATAAATCGTTCCTATCGTTTAATGGTAAATAACTAGCTAACTCATATGACTAAAAACAGAAATGACTCTCTGTCTAAAGTCACCCTGTAAGGCTATACTTGGAGTGTACGAAAAAGCACTAGTCTCTTGTGGGTAATCGTCAAACATAACCTCTAGACGCTCATTCAGTGCTCTTTGCGTTGCTTTAAAGGCCTTATCTGGATTATCAAATACCGTTGTCGGTAATAAATTAGCCTTTTGAGTCATCTCAATGTCTCTTTCTATTACTGAATAATCTGGTATATCTTCATCTATTCGCTCAGCAAATTCTGTTAATTTTGGTTCAGCAATTGTGAACAACCAGGCTTCTTGATTTTTTGATTGAGTCACTCGTAAAATACGGCCTAATACCTGTCTAAAATACAGCTCTGTTTTTACAGTGCTCAAATGACAACAGACCTGTAAACGAGGAATATCTGTTCCTTCTGAGATCATTCCAACACTAACAATCCATTGTGTATTACTACTCCTAAAATTAGCGATTTCATTTAATGGATTATCATGCCTATAGGTAACAATGGTTACTGTTTGTTTGAATTTGGTTTTGAGTATATTTAAAAGCTCAATAGCATGACTAACCGATGACGCAACGACTAATCCAGCGGCTTCTGGATTATCTTTCCTAACTTCTGCCAATTTATGACAGCTCAACTGCAATAAGTAATTCATCGTTTCTGGATGAGTAATCACTGACTCATAATTTACAGACGAATGCTTTAATAATTCAGATACACTGCCAAATGTTTGTTTTTCCTTTTCATTCTTGGTTACTTGAAAATTATTATTATCAACAAGTACTAAATGTGGGTTTCGACAAACGTTATCCCTCACAGCTTCTCCTAATCCATAGATATAATCACAATAAATTTGATAATCTGGATCAGTATATTTAGCAAGAGTAATTGGAGTAAAATCACTGCGCCACGGCGTTCCCGTTAATGCCAGAGTATATTTTGCCTTCGACTGAATTTTAGTTAGAATTTTCTCACCCCATGCATTCGACTCTGACACATCAGATCCTGAACAATGATGAATCTCATCAAAAACAACTAATACATTATGGTTTTCTAAGATCTGCCAAAAGTCATCACTTAAATGAAGCATATTTTGGTAGGTATATGACCCACCTACCGCACCGATAGAACCATGAAATGACGCATTGAAACGATAAGAAAAAGTAGTTCGCATCCCTTCAGCGACGATTAATGATGGTGAAAAGCACAGAATGAAATCAATCTCATAACTCTGTTTTAGTCGATAACTTATTTCAGCCGCTGCCACTGATTTACCAGCTCCAGGAGTAGCAAGTAATAGTATATGTTGCTGACCGCTTAAATATTTTTCAATACTTAAGTTCACCGCTTCAGCTTGCCACTTTCTTAGCATTAAACTTTACCCTCATCCAGCTGAATAATTTTAGTTAACGCATTTACTTTTCCGCATAACGTCGCTGATTGGGTTCGCAAATCTAAATAAAGAGCTTGTAAATGTGTCGATTCATCAGGAAAAGATGACATAACATGTTTTACTTCTTCAGTTTCGCTTAATACCATTGTCAACTCAGCTTCATACTGAGTTTTTTTCTTCATAATTACTTTCAATAACTCTGAGACAGGTTTCTCTTTATTCTCCATAAAAGGGACTGTTTTGGATATCACTGAAGTCCGCTTAGCCCTCTCTTTAAATTCATAAGATTTCATTGTAACTTGCGAAGTTAAAAGTAACTCAGTCTGGTAATAAGTTAATTTTTTTCCTCCTATTTTTTCAGATTTAACCAATAGTTTTTTCTTTTCCAAAGCAAAAATCTGTCTATATGCAAAAGTTCCAGCAGTTTTTTTCGTTTCAAATAAATCCGACACTTCTAACACACTATCTCTCATATCAGATACGGTAAAACCATCTAACTTATTTTCTATCAATATCTTAAAGATAATCTCATTTAATTTTACTTTGTTACTCACAACCAAAAAAACCTTAACCAAAAAACTTAGGATTGCTAAGTATACAAGAATAAGTAAAACTTAGACAATCTAAGTTATTAAAGGTTTTTATGATGATGAGTTTGTGGACAGAGAAAATCCAATTCCAAAGCGACTTAAAGAAGCTCGTAAACGTGCCAAAATCACCCAAAAAGAGCTGGGGATTAGAATCGGTATGGAAGAGAGTTCTGCGAGTGGGCGCATGAACCATTACGAGAAAGGTCGCCACACACCTGATATTAGTGTACTGCAACGTATGGCAAAAGAACTTGGTGTTCCACTGAGTTACTTTTTTTGTGAATCTGATTCGTTAGCTGAATTGAATCTATTAATAGGGAAAATGAGTGAGGAAGAACGGGTTAAGTTAATAGAATCACTAAAGAAATAAAATCAAAAAAGCACTGCTATTTAAAAATCTAAATATCAGTGCCTTCCCACACCTACTTAAACTCCATTAAGTCTACATAGAATATAAATGCGCTATAGCCCTCACATTCTGAACAATTACCCTACCTCTTTTTTGACATTCAATAGAATCTAACCTAAAAATAAACTTAGGAATCCTCAGTTTTAAGGCGTAATGAAAAATGCTTAATCCAATAGAGCTTTATGAAGATGAATCGCTAGAGAGCTGTTTATTAAGGATCAGTCAGAATAATTGCTATGATTCTTTTCAAGATTTTAGTGATGAAGTTTGGTTTCAAGTCAAAGAAGAGGATCGTGAGGTTCGAGGAACTTTCCCTGCAACCCTAAATACTGTAAATATCTATCACTCTCACACATCAAGTGACTTAATGCTCAAAGCACTAATTAAAATTGAGCAGTGGCTTGAGATAAATAACTTCCCTTTATTAAAAAGCGCCTTAAGTAGATCAAGCAGTACTTTCTTACGCCAACATTCTGCTGTTTTTAGAAATGGTGTTGATATACCAAGAATCCTGCTCAGAAAAAATGGAATTCCAGTATGCCCTGAGTGCCTAAAAGAGAACGAATACATACGTCAAGAATGGCACTTCATCACTCACGATGTATGCACAAGGCATAAAATAGGTCTATTACATCACTGCCCAGAGTGTAAAGCCTCTATCAATTATCAAGAAATTGAAAACATTACGAATTGTCAGTGTGGATTCAAATTCAGTGATCACTTAGCTCCGCAAGCAAATAGCAATGCCTTACTCATTGCACAATGGCTTAACGGCGAAAACACTAAATTAGCTAATATTTGGGGAGAACACCAAGCAATATCATCTCGCTTTGGTGTCTTACTTTGGTATATCAATAGATATAATCTGACAGATGATTTTTCTACTTCATTTGTAAAATATTCATTGAATTGGCCTACTAATTTCTATTCCGAACTCGATGAACAAATAGATAAAGCTAAAACAGTTCAGATTAAACCTTTTAATAAGATATTTTTTAATGAGATATTTGATAGCCTGTTATTAGATTGCCAACGCTTACCTACACGAGAATTTAAAACGAATCCTATATTAAGTCATGTATATCAGTACTTTCTATCTCGCTACCAAATTCAACCTAACTCTGATGTCTTTTCAATCTTGCTAAGCCCCTTAGAGGCATCGAGCTTGCTTTCTTGCACTACCGATCAAATCTATCGTTTATATGAATTAGGTTTTCTTAAATTAGGCGTTAAGCCAAAACTGCATCAAAAAATAGCAAGTCACCAATCAGTTTTTACACTCTCAAGTATTATTCTAGTCAAGCTTTCAAACATGCAATCCAGTCAAGATGAATTGCATCAATACCTTTCAGCGTGGTAACTAATGGAATTTACAGATATTCTCATCATTCAAGATGTAAAGGAACGCAACAGAGCTTTAAAGGTTGCATTTGCTCACTACTCTTCAGCTATTTGTATTGATGATCATGAAGTCGAAGCGATTACATGCCTACTTAATTTGTGTACGCCAAAAACGGAGGATTACCTAGACAAAACTAGCGCATCTCTGTTTTTAAATAATCATGATAATATTCAAAAGTGTCTTGACGAACTTAAGTGGTTCCATAGTCACAATGTTAAATATCCAGATTGCCGAGTTAAAGGGCAAAACATTATTTCTTTACCAATTGACTCCGTAGATAACACCATAAACAGTAATGTAGTTCCTTATCGATTAGGTTGGTCTCATGACAGTGGAAAGGTTAACTATACTCATTTTCTACTCTCTTGCTTTAAATGGAGAGGAGTACAAACAACTCTTAGTCAATTATTCATAACCGACACGCTGTTTTGGTTAGATATTATAAAAAAAATACAATGTAACTGGACCAAGAAACAAACTGAGCAATTTATTCATTCCATACAAAAAGAAATGCCAGCAAAAATACTTCCAGAAGTTATCAGCCCATACTCAAAACAGATCTTATTCCCGTATAAAAATGACTATCTAACTTTAACTCCTGTTACTTCTAACTCAGTTCAAACATGGTTAGAACACCAATCTAGGAAACCTAATTATATTCGTTGGATTAAACGAGAAAGTAAGCACCCTGCTAGTGTAGGCGCTTTATCATCTTCTATCGGTGGTTACCATAGCTTACTATCTTCGCTTCCAAGCACATCACAATCAGCACACTCATATCACGATAATATGACTAGCAAAACTGAATGTAGAGAAGCTTTTTGTACTTCAGCTATCACTGAGAAAAGTACGACTGACGCATTACAAAGGCTCATCAGTTCTGAAGTAAGAATGAATGTGAAACATAGAAAACAAATCAGAAAATCAGGAGTTCATTTCATTAGACAAAAAATAGCTCTTTGGCTTACTCCTCTGATTCGATGGAGAGATCATATAGATAATAACCAGATACAAATCACTAATGACCATCCATCATTAGTTAACCTATTCTTGTCGTCTCCTATTGCTAATTTTCCCGACTTATTAATGCCATTGCATAATCACCTAAATCAAACTCTAGGAAAGAATAAATACACAAAACGCTTTGCTTATCACCCTGATTTAATGCCTATTTTCAAATCACAAATTTCATGGATTCTGAATAAACTAGCACAAGATGAAAATATAAATCAGCAGCCCGTTCTACCTAGAACCCAATTTATCCATCTTAAAAATTTAAGGCTATACAATGGCAATGCGTTAAGCTCCCCCTACGTTTGTGGACTACCTTCATTAACTGGTTTTTGGGGATTTATGCATGACTTCGAACGAAGATTAAAAACAAAGATTGAAGAAAACATTCATTTTGAAGCTTTCAGCCTATTTGTTCATCAATATGAATTACAATCATCTCCTCCGCTCTGTGAAGCTTCGGATGTTTATAAAAAAAGAGAACTATCCCCTGCAAAACGTTTATTAACACAACCTTCTTATTCTTGTGATATGCGTTTTGACCTCATTATTAAAGTTCACACTGAGGTTAATTTAAGCGATATTAATCAATGTATACTATCTGCAATTCCTGCTCGCTGTATTGGTGGTACGTTACATCAACCTTCATTACATGACAGCTTAGAATGGCTTACAACCTATACATCGTCTGAGCATTTATTTGAAGAATTAGCTTGTCTTCCTAACTCTGGTCGTTGGATATACCCACCATCTAAAACATTTAACACTCCAGATGAATTTCTTTCTATATTGGGAAATAGCACACACCTTGCTATTTGTAATGGTTATTCATTTCTTGAAGATCCAACAAATAGAGAGAATGTGAGCCTTAATCAACACGTATTTTGTGAACCTTTAATTGGATTAGCAGAGCAAGTAATACCTATAGATATGAGACTTAACCGACAAAAACATTATTTTTCAAATGCTTTTTGGTCGATCAATAGTGATTTCAATTCTATTCTTATTCAAAAGCATGAGTAAGGATACGCTATGAAGCTGTGTAATAACCTGAACTACACTCGATCATTGTCACCGGGAAAGGCTGTTTTTTATTATGAAAGTAAAGATGGTCAAATGAATCCTATTAAGTGTGAGCAAACTCATTTAAGAGCGCCTAAAGCTGGATTTTCAGAAGCTTTTAATAGCGATTACTCAACTAAAAACACTGCTCCACAAGACCTTTCCTTTAGTAACCCTCAATTTATTGAAGAATGTTATGTTCCTGTTGGTATTGATGAAATCAAAATCCGATTTTCATTACGTATAGAAGCAAATTCATTACAACCAGATAAATGCTCTGATATTCAAATTATAGAGATATTGCAAGCTTTCGCCACCAAATATAAAGAAAATGGAGGTTATCAAGAACTTGGTGAACGATACGCAAAAAACTTACTTTCTGGTACTTGGCTATGGCGGAATGAGCATAATCTAGGTACAAGTATTTCAATAAAAACAACAAGTAACCAAGAATTTAATGTCGATAATACCTTTAAGCTATTAAGAAGAGCCTCAGCTAAAGATAAAAAAACAATATCAAAGCTAGGAAGTGAAATCGCAAGTGCATTATCTGACCCTGAGCATTATTACTTTGCCGATATTACAGCAACAATCAATGTAGCTTTCTGCCAAGAAATCCATCCTAGCCAAGAGTTTTTAGACACTAAAGAAAAAGGGAAACCAAGCAAAGTATATGCAAAAACGTTACTTCTAACTGGTGAAAAAACCATTGTTTTTCATGCACAAAAGATTGGAGCAGCAATTCAACTTATCGACGATTGGTGGGCTGAAGATGCCGATACTCCCTTAAGAGTAAATGAGTTTGGTGCTGATCATCACAATGTCATAGCCAGAAGGCATCCTTCGCATCGCAATGATTTTTATACTTTAATTCAAAACGCAGATAACTACTGCGCGCAACTGGATGAAAATTCAGATATTACTGATGATATGCATTACGTTATGGCCGTATTAGTTAAAGGAGGGCTGTTTCAAAAAAGTGCTTCTTCAAAAAAAGGAAAGTAGATGCTCACTCACTATTTTAGTATTACGTATGTGCCTGATGATTGTGATAATGAGTTATTGGCAGGACGTTGCATCGCTGAATTTCACAAGTTTATCTCTAGTCTAAGGCTGATAGAAAACAACTCTTTTGCCATTGGCTTCCCAAATTGGTCTGAACAAAGTATTGGGAATGAATTTGCTATTTTTTCTGATAACTCTGAATTATTAAGTGCCATTAAGTACCAGCCCTATTTCAATTTAATGAAGAGTGAGGAATTATTTTCTATTACAGATATCAAGCCTGTGCCAAATAATCTTCCTCAAATAAGATTCATCAGAAACCAATCTATCGGTAAAATATTTATAGGTTCAAAAAGGCGTAG
Organism: Aliivibrio sp. S10_S31; assembly: GCF_014694495.1. Classification (NCBI taxonomy): domain Bacteria; kingdom Pseudomonadati; phylum Pseudomonadota; class Gammaproteobacteria; order Vibrionales; family Vibrionaceae; genus Aliivibrio; species Aliivibrio sp. S10_S31. The sequence goes on from NZ_JAAUWR010000001.1 coordinate 225,396, forward strand.
AATTCAGCGTTCAATTACAAGAAACAATAAAGAACATACACCCATATCAAGTGAAGACAGGGAATTTGATATCTTCCATAAAGTGTCGTGCTCTAGTAAAAGTAAACAGCAGCAATTTATTCTTCATATTCAAAAAGATATCACCCCGAGGACTATAGATTCTAAAGGTAGCTATAACAGTTATGGCTTAGCGACAAATAGTAAACATTTAGGCACTGTTCCTGATTTATCAAAAATACTATTTTATTGCGAAGAAAAATTATCAAATAAAGATCAATGAGTTAAAAAGTCACCTTCAACATTGGTATTTTAAAGGAAACGCTTCAATATTTTGATTTTTAAGAATATCTACCCTATATTTCATTGTAACCTGCCGAATAGGCAGCCAAGAATTTTATCAAAAATCCCAAGATCATTTAAGTGTTCGTAACCTGCCGGATAGGCAGCCAAGAATAGGTCAGGAAGAAAGCAACCTATTATGCTGGAATAGCAGTAAAACATTCACTTAATCGCTCTGTTTTTACAGAGCTTTTTTGTGCCTTTTTTTAAGTGGTGAACTTGATTTTTATCCATTCCTAAATTGGGCAACAAGCTGTTACCCAATTAGAGAATAGGTTGTTTGGCTATCTCTATATGTACTACTAAGCAGGATTATTATCTTTAATTATCAATAAGTAACTCATTACGCAAGTTGCGTTATGCAACTTGCATAATTAAATTTAAGATGGAATGGCAGTCTGTGGTTAGCTTAAAATTGATCATTTTTCTAAAGGTTATTGGGGAATGTTTTAACTCGTTTATGCGCCAAAAGACCCTAGGAAGGTTCGATTCCTTCAACCCACACCAATATAGCCAGTAGCCAAAGCGCTACTGACTATGTTTAACCCAATGAAAACAATGACATATAACATAAACTATCTAGTGTAACATGTTTCGAATTGAGTTCTGGTCTAACACACACGGTCCTTTATAAGTAAAAACAGTAATTTATTCACATTCTAATTTTAGCGTTTTATCCTACTAATACTTGATTTCGAAACGGTCTACAATTGACACAGTATCAATCTAGATATAACCTATTAACATGCTAGAGACTAGGAGTAGCTCCAGTCGTTAACTAGCCTCTACCTGCGTTTAGGTATGTTACTTGTGCACGTTTCCTTTATAAAAGGGCGTGCATTTTGTAATTCTAGCCTCTAGAAACTCGTACTTTTTTCCTCGCGCCTCCCATATTGTGTAAAATCTTTTGATTCACTTTTCACTCTCGTTATAATAAGTACAAACTCAACCAGCCTAATCGTGATGAAAAAAAGTTCACTAGAACAATTATTTACATTGATACTACATGGAAAGTATAGCTTTTCTGAGTTCCTTGAGTGCGACCTAGAAAACGAACTGACCGAAATGACTGTTAGATCGCGAACGCTTTACTCCCCAAGCAACAAACTAAAAAGCTTTCACTATTTTATCAACATGGTGATTGGTGAGCAGTTAAACATTAATACCAATGTTGTATTTTCATATAGGAAAGGGAAAAATGCTTTGGCAGCGGTACAAGTTCATCGCAAGAGCAAATATTTTTTTCAAACAGATATTCGTGCTTTTTTTTCAAGCATCAATAAGCAACTGATCAGAAAAGCTCTTTTGAGAAGCAGAGACAACATTCCTGTATTGGACCTGGATATCTACTTGGATAGGATCGTAGATATGGTAAGTGTTGGTAATTCACTAGCTACGGGTTTTTCAACGTCACCTTTGATCAGCAATAGTGTTCTTGTAGAGTTTGATGATGCTCTGGTCAACTACTGCACAACAAACAATCTCATCTACACAAGGTATTCGGACGATCTCATTATTTCGTCGAAAAATACAATCGATCATTCAATTGAAAATGTGATCGAAAGCTTTTTAAGTCAATATTATAGCGATACGTTCTCACTCAACGCTCGTAAAAGTAGATATTCTCATATTGGTCAAAGAATCAAAATACTTGGGATGGTGATACTGCCAAACGGTGATATCACCATTGATAGGAAGCAAAAAAAAGAAATTGAAGTATTACTTCATTTTTATAGAGAAGATAAAAATAAATTCAGAGAACTACTGAATGATGATATGGATAAAGGCTTCGCCAGAATATCCGGAATTCTGAACTACATAAAAGTTGTAGACGAAGGATACCTACATAAATTGATGAGAAAATATGGCGTAACTGTCATCGACACTTTAATGCGGAAGGCCTCATTATAATGCAAATAAATATTAACGTAAAAAATGTTCAACACATTAATGAATTTCAGCTTGAGTTAGATGCAAGTCAACATGGTTTAAAATGCATAGTTGGTAAAAATGGTGTGGGTAAAACTACAATCATCAAGTGTATTCGAAACTTGTCAATCTCAGATACTTTTGCCAAAACATCTTCTGATAACATCTTTTCTACTGATAGTGAGATAACGTATGACCTTGGAGGTGATGCATATACGTTTAGCTATGATACATCTACAAAAGCTTTGGAACTTAAGACACCAATTCCAACCGCTTTGAGAAGCGAGATTGATGTTGAGCTGCCTATTCCACACGGTAATCGATTTAACTTTTTTCAAAGTATCAGTAATGCGAACGGCGCCATTATAAAGGCCATTGCACTTAAAACTTACCAAACTCCTGAAGAACTTATTGAGCTTCTAAATTCCATATATTCGACTGACAAGTTTAATGAACTTATCGAAGTACAAGAAAAAGGAAGTAGTTACTACGCTCTATTGGATGAGGATGAAGGTCGCTATATACGAGAAGACTACTTGAGCTCGGGGGAGTTTTTTGTAATCAGCTTATATCGAAAAATTAAAAGTCAAAAAAAACTCATTGTGATTGATGAGCTAGATATATCACTGGATGCTGCAGCTCAAGTATTGTTAGTGAGAAAACTTAGGGAATATTGTCAAACATACTTAGTTAACATCCTATTTACAACTCACTCTCTTGCTTTAATGAGAACACTAGACGACAGTGAGCTATTTTATCTCAGAAATATCAGTGGAAAAGCTGAGATCTCGCAAGTTTCTTATAACTACATAAAAAGCGTACTATTTGGTTTTGAAGGCTGGGATAAGTACATTCTTACTGAAGATGAAACACTTCAAGGCTATATAGAATACCTAATCAATAAATTTTGCCCAGAGGTTTTTTATCGATATAAAATTATTTACGTCGGCGGTGGAGAGAATGTGGTCGATTTAATGGAAAGGAATATAGATAGTACGTTTTTATCGTCCCCAGAAAATGTCATCTGCATTCTTGATGGAGATCAAGAAGGAAAAAACCATGTAACTCGTCATGACAATGTTTACTGTATACCCCAGCAGAGTGTCGAAAAAGATTTGTATGCATCGTATATGGATGGCGATGGTGCGATACCAAGATTAACTGGACATCACTCTAATCTTGGGACTAGGGCTCCTGATAAAAGCTTATATAAAAAGTTGGTTAAAGGTCAGTTAATGCCTATTAACCAGATTTATGATTTTGTGACAAACAAACATCAACCCGATGTAAATGACTTTGTTTCCTGTCTTCAGGCATTTTTGCGTAACCCCGCTTAACACTAGATACTTTTCCTGATCCAAATAACCCAAGCTAGTACTAATACTCTAGCTTGGTTCTGTCCAAAAAAGAGTTACATGTACAATTCTCCTACCAAAAATCCATTATTCTCTTACTGTTAGATTTGAAGTTCCAAATATAATACGGAGTGACAATCTCTTGATGAAACTTAAGTTTCCATATAAAAATAGTGTCCATATCACTGAGTGCATAAATTTACGATGTTTTTGATATCGCATTCTGCTAGATTCTAAGAAAATTTATATAGGACTCTGATTTATGAGCGAAGATACAGTGGCTACAACTACCGAAGTAGAAGCACCTCAAGATAATCCAATTGAAACATTGCGTATATACGATTTGGAACACGGTATTGGTTATAAGAAAAGTGATATCGATTTATCTGAGAACAGCGACTTATTATCTTTTCTTATCAAACTGTCTCAGGAAACAATGAATAGTAACTCTTCTAGATCTTATACCTTTAATGAAGGAGCTTATGCTGAGTCAGAGCTTCACTCGCTCTTAGATGACCCAGACTTACACTCTACAAATATTGCAGATCACTTGTATGAAGCAGAAGAAAAATCGCGTTTCAAAACTTCCGATGGTTCATTCATCATCGCAAAACTAAAAACAAAGCAACGACATTGCTACCTACTTACAAAGCTTGATTTTAAGAAATATTTTGAAGAAAAAACGTACAAGCTAAAATCAGGTTTACCTGAAGACAAAGCAGTTTTAAAATCTTGCTTGGTAAATGTTAACCAAGACGAAACTTTCCAAGACGCTATCTACTTGACGGATAAAAATGGTGCTATCTCATACTTTTGGCATACTGATTTTCTTGATTCTACACCTATGCGAAACAACGAAACCAATACCAAAGAAGTGTTCGACCTAGTTGGGCGTCTACTTAGAAGTAAAGTAAAGAAAGTATCTGAAGCTGATTTTTTTGGCTTAAAAGATTGCGTAAATTCTTACTTCAACACGAAGGAAGTCTTCAATTTTGATGAGTTTATTGAAGAAACAATTGATGCATACACTCCTTTAACTGAAGGGTTTACAGTTGACGATTTTGTCTCTAATTTACGTGAAGCTAAAAGAACTCGCGAGTTTGACGGTTCCTTCGAAATAGACAAAACGTATATCAAAAAGAAGATTAAAGAAACTATTACAATTAACGACGGGGTAACTTTGGTAATTCAAGGCAGTACTAACGACATTATCTATGAGGTCACTCATGATGATAAAGATTACATAATGATTGAGAACAATTCTCCACGCGGACGATTCAATAAAAAAGAACTCGATTAATATGCCTGCTCAATTTTTTGAAGATGAAAACACCTACTCTTGTGCATTAACTCTAGATGTAGAGGATTGGGCTACTCATTTTAATAACTTTACAAACACTGTGCTAAATGCTCAAAACCACTCAGCCAGATATAGCGTCACAATCTTTCATGCTGGAGATGAAGAAGAATCTTTTGAACTTGACGAGCGCTCACTGGACAAAGTTCAAAAATGTACTTCGGATATTTTGGATTATGAAACCGATAAAACAAATGTATCGATAAAGCTTGTGGTAACTAAAATAAATCTAGATCGTGTCTTGCAAGTCTACTCAAGTGAACATTTTATAACATATCTTGAGTCTAAAAAAATGACCCTTCAATTTAAATACATACTTTCCACTTGGAAAGACAGGTATGACAGGATCAGACATACAAACTTTGACGCTGACATATCAGACATTTCATTTACTTGTGGTGACAACCATATACTTTCAAACAAAACTCGTGCTCTGCATAACGTAATTGATATAGAAAGTTGCTATGTAGAATACCTGAATGATCTAAACACTAAGTTCTTTAATGATACTTTACTATTTGACTACATTCTTAAGCTAAGAACTTTAGCATCACTCGCCATCCTTTGCCGAAAGTGTTCATTAGATCGACTTAACTTCGTATTTGATGGAGACAAAACTTTAAACTTGGCCAATGAAGAAATTAAGTTCTACCACAGCTTTGGGCAGGTAATATACGACATGTATTTATGGGGTTATTGTGATGAAAGACACCCTACACGCGTTAGTATTATTAATCACGTTATCGCCCAGCACCAGCATATACGAGACTCTTTTAAGCGTTATGTTTTTGATATTTTAGAGTCTAACTATAAGGTTTATATAGCTGATAATTTTGAACAATATGTAGAAGTAACCTCAAAACTATCAGATTTTCTTTATGAAACGACAGCCAAAATAGGCGATAAGATTTCTGACAGCATTTCTTCAGCAAGAAATGTGCTGATACTTACATTATCCTACTTTTTTACAATTATCGTATTCACTGGTATCGACAAAGGAAAAGTAGAAAATGTATTTAATTTTGAAATTGCCGCTTTATCGACAATCTTCATCTTTGGAGGGCTGCTAAACCTCCATTGGATACGAAAAGAAATAGTCTCAAACACAGAACTAGCTCGAACTCAATTGAATGAGATGGTTGATAGGTACACCTATTACATAGGTGATAGCGAATTAAATGGTATAAGGAAATGTAATTCTTTGTCTTTGGTTGAAACTAAAGCGAAACAGCTACGAGTCTACGTCTCAACAGCTCTAGTTTTACTAGTTCTATTAATTTTTGTTTGGTGGATGTACAGCTTAAAGAGCCCTTTATCATTTTGGGATTCTATTGTTGCTGATACACAAAAGACAACTGAAGCTCTTATTAAAACTGAGGACAATGAAAAGCAAGATAAAACACTTAATATCATCTCGGCAAATCAAGATAAGCCAGACAAAGCCATACCTGCGCAGAAAAACATGCTATAACGCTAACTGATACCTCAAAATAAAAGCTCCTAAAGAAGCTTTTATTTTAACCTCGTAATAGCACCCACTTACTTAAGTGATTTGGTTGTCGTTACTATTTCTAAGTCTGACTGAATTTCTAGTAAAGCGATTCCTGCCAGTATTTCTTGTGAAATTACAAACTGACCAGTTGACGTTTTAGCTTATTAATCTGCATGTGAAATCCTACTCTCTCACCTTTCTTAATAGCACATGAAATAAAATTACATACTAAAATTACAGTCATATTTTAAGATAAAACATTTTGCAGACTATTACTGTAAAACTATGTGATCTTATGTTGCAAATTAAAAACTAAGCTTTTGATTTTTAAAGGACCTTATGCAGACTTATGTTGCAAGCATCACCATCTAGCGTTTGCAAATTCCAATACTTATCTACGATTTCCTTTAGCCTTATTTCATTTTTTGTTCTTAATAAAAAAAAATGGGCAAGAAATAATTATTTCTCACCCACTTAGTTTTATGATGTTTTAAGTCCTTTAATCAACTCTAAAAGTAGCCAATTGTTGCTGTTGTTTTTCAGCTAGCTCTGATAGGTGCGTACTTGTCACTGTTGCTTCTTCAATGCCCGCAACATTTTGGTTAGTAATGTCTCGAATTGTCGTAATATTCTCGCTAATTTCAACCATAGTACGTGATTGTTCGGAAACCGCTGTCGCTACTTCAGCATTCGATTGTGATAATTCATCCATCGCTTCATTCATCGACGATAATTGATCTCGTGACTGTAATACTGACGCTGCAGTTTCATCAATCATAGATAAACAACGTTGCATATTTTGCTGTGCATCTGTCGATTTACTTTGCAGTTGTTCAATAATTCGTTGAATGGTTTCCGTTGAGTCTTGTGTTCTTGTTGCTAGTACTCGAACTTCATCTGCAACGACAGCAAAACCACGCCCCATTTCACCTGCTCGAGCAGCTTCAATTGCAGCATTAAGTGCAAGTAAGTTAGTTTGCTCAGAAATATTCTGAATCACCGCAATAACATTACCAATTTGCTCACATTCCTTATTTAGATGCTCAACAACTAAAGACGTATCATTTAACTGTTCTTGCAAAGCACTGGCGCGATCACCATTTTCACGTGAAGAACGCATCTCTAAGCGACACAACTCTTGTACACCACTCATTCTTGTTTCCGCCGCTTTCGCTGATGCTTCAACTTGATTTGCAGATGCCGATAGTTCAGTAATTGCTGCTGCAATCATGCTCACTTGATCATTTTGAACACTGCTGTTTTCTGCACTTAATTCCATAACTGAACGCAATTGTAATGATGCTGATGCCAGTTCTTGACCGTGCGAGTTAAGATCTTTAATTGTTCCTCTTAGCGTATTAATGGTTATATCTGTATTTTCACCAAGCTGAGAAACTTCATTCTCACCTTTTAAATTGGTATGAAATACTAAATTACGCTCAGCCAAACCACGGATAACACTTTGTACTGAGTTTAGTTGGGTAATAATGATACGAGTTAAAATCGTCACTAAAATTGATGCTAACACTGCGCCAATTAATAACCCAACAATATTAACAACAATACTATTTTCGGCATTTTTTATTGTATTATTAAAATTGTCTTCTAAGTGTTTTTTGCTGCTTGCAACTGCATTATCAATTATTTGTCTAGCTTCAGCTCTAATTTCAGCACGCTTCGCTTGATATCCAACCCAACGGGCAGTAATATTTTCTAATGTAGTCAGTTCCTTACGCCATACATCAAGAAATTCAGCCTGTAATTTCTTTAGAGCTGGTCCCTTATACATTGGCTCAATCAATTCTTCCATTTGGTCTAGCAACGCGTGAAGTTCATCTCCATCGTCTTGTAAACGCAAATAAAATACACCCGAAGATTTATAGCCAATTCCTTCTGAAAGTACTGATAACTTATTACGTATAATAGGCCATTCGTCCGCATTTGATGGATGATGATTCTCATCTAAATTATCTAAGTAAGGAGCTAACCACGGTAACACATTTAAAAATATATTATGTCCGTCTACCTTTTCATCAATCATCTTTTTTGAAATAGAATGAAATTCATCAAAAGATTGTGAAATTCTCTCTAAATCATTCAAGTCCTGACGAGACAATTTCTCCATATTTCTTAAACGAGTAATCACTTTATCTTTATCTTCTAAAATCTTAGGATAAACTTGGTTATATTCCTTTTGTCCTCTCTCAGGATCGAACATTTCACTGCGAATTGCAGCAGTTCTCAATCTTGAAAACAGATTATCAAGCTCAATAAAATCCTCAGAAATTGTATTACTCGTCATTGAATACATAATATTATTTTCTGTGCGAATAAGGTTTGTATGCAAAAATGTAGCACTACAAAAGAATATTATGAAGGTACCAATAAATGGAACCATTAGCTGATAGCGCAGCTGTAAAGAATTACGATAATATTGAAGGAGTAAACCCATTTATATACCTTATAGAAATAACTTTATTCATAAACTCAACCATGATTAATGAATAATAATAACTAATAACGCTTCCTTTAACCGATTAACGTTATCGCGTTTTTTGCGATGTTATACAGTGAGATAAAAAGCAAAAAAATAGGCTAATTAAATAAAATAGAAATTAATTTAAATAATGAAAATTATCTAAATTATTATAGCTAAAGCGGATATCTTAAATCAGATTAAACATAAAAACACAAAGAAAGATAATTAAATTCAAAGATTTAAATGCACATATAAAATTTTATAAATAAATGAAAAATAATAGTTATTACTAACAATAAGCCATGTTAACCAGATAGGTGCATAGTAAACGAGTAATCTTGATACAAAAACAAATGTAACCTTGTTTACTTACATTGGTTTTATTGCGAGTCGCTTTGTAATTTATAAATCATTCTTAGCAGAATTTTTTTTATATCCTAATCTTATTTCACATCAATTAAAAAGTGATTGATGATTTTTGAATTACCTTTAAGGATATGAAATGGAACATTCAATTTTAAGAAAAAAACATAATTATAAATTTACTCTCTCTACCCTAACCCTTTCTTGTTTAATGGCATTTAATGCTCAAGCGGCTGTAGATTGCTCACCACTTGAAGCTTGGGATGCAGGGAAAGTGTACAATGGTGGAGAAGAAGTAAAACAAGGTACTAATGCCTATAAAGCCAAATATTGGACTCAAAATAATGACCCCGCAACCGCTGGGGAATGGGGTGCATGGCAAGATCTCGGAGCATGTTCAGGAGAAGTTCCAAATGAAGCGCCAACGGTAGACCTAACGTCTCCTAGTGCAACGGAACAACTCACTACAGGTGACCTTGTCACGTTAACAGCATCAGCGGCTGATAACGATGGCAATATAGTCCGCGTCGACTTCTCTGTTGATGGGAGCGTAATTAGCTCAGTAACAGCCTCTCCATATTCTACTACATGGACTGCTCTTGAAGGCAACCATACAATTAGTGCGCAATCTTATGATGATAAAGGTGCACAAAGTACAGTAAGCTCTGTTGCAATTAATGTGACAAATACTCCGACTGACAATATCGCACCAACAGCAACATTAAGCTTATCTGCAACAAATGTTGAACTTGGTTCTGTCGTTACACTAACAGCAGATGCCACAGACTCAGATGGCACAATAGATAAAGTTGATTTTTATATCGATAACACTCTTGTTGGCACAGCTGCAACAGCCCCTTATACCCTTCAATACACTACAACGGCTGTAGGTTCTCTTTCTGTCTATGCTAAAGCGACAGACAATTTAGGCGCAACGGCAAATTCAGCTTCCACTAATTTAACGGTTACAAGTTCATTGCCAGTTGCAGATAACTGTCGTCCTGATGGTTTATATCAAACAGAAGGCGTAACAGTGCCTTACTGTACTATCTATGATAAAGAAGGCCGTGAGAAAATGGGGGCTGACCACCCTCGTCGTGTGATCGGTTACTTTACAAGTTGGCGTGATGGCGGCGACGAACAAAATAGTTACTTAGTAAAAGATATCCCTTGGGAGCAGCTAACCCATATTAACTACGCTTTCGTAAGCATTGGTTCAGATGGAAAAGTGAATGTCGGTGATGTTAACGATCCAAATAATGCTGCAACTGGTAAAGAGTGGGCAGGCGTTGAAATTGATCCTGCGCTTGGATTTAAAGGCCACTTTGGCGCACTAGCAACAGCTAAAGCAAAACATGGAGTGAAAACATTAATCTCTATTGGTGGCTGGGCTGAAACTGGTGGTCACTTCGGTGCTGATGGTAATCGTGTTGCAGATGGTGGTTTTTATACCATGACAACCAATGCAGATGGCAGCATCAACCACGCAGCTATCGAAAAATTTGCAGCATCAGCCGTTGAAATGATGCGTAAGTACAAATTTGATGGTTTAGACATCGATTATGAATACCCTACGTCAATGGCTGGTGCTGGTAACCCTGATGATAAAGAATTCATGGAACCTCGTCGCCAATACCTGTGGGCATCGTATCAAGTACTGATGAAAACATTACGTGAAAAACTGGATGTTGCATCTGCACAAGATGATATTCACTACATGCTAACTATCGCAGCTCCATCATCTGGCTATTTATTACGTGGTATGGAAACGTTTGATGTTACGAAGTACTTAGATTACGTAAATATCATGTCATACGACTTACATGGTGCATGGAACGACCATGTTGGTCACAATGCTGCACTATATGATACTGGTAAAGATTCTGAATTAGCTCAATGGAATGTTTATGGTACTGAAGCTTACGGTGGTATTGGTTACCTTAATACCGATTGGGCTTACCATTACTTCCGCGGTTCAATGCCGGCAGGCCGTATCAATATTGGTGTCCCTTATTATACTCGTGGCTGGCAAGGCGTAACTGGCGGTGAAAATGGTTTATGGGGTCGAGCTCCGCTTCCAGATCAAGCTCAATGTGAGCCAGGTACTGGTGAAGGTGAGAAAAACAATTGTGGTTACGGTGCACTAGGTATCGATAACATGTGGCATGATAAGAACTCATATGGCCAAGAAATGGGCGCAGGTTCTAACCCTATGTGGCATGCTAAAAACTTACAAGAAGGTATCTTTGGCTCTTACGCGAATATCTATGGTTTAGATCCAGCAAATGACCCTGCGGATCAATTAGTGGGCACTTATACTCGCCACTATGACAGCGTTGCTGTCGCACCATGGTTATGGAATGCAGAGAAAAAAGTCTTCTTATCAACAGAAGATAAAGATTCTATCAACGTAAAAGCGGACTACGTTATTGACCAAGAAATTGGTGGCATCATGTTCTGGGAACTGGCTGGGGATTACAGCTGTTACATACTGGATGCAAATGGTAATCGTACTTCTGTAGATGCAACTGAAGCGGCTTGTCAAACAGGTAATGGTGAATACCATATGGGTAACACCATGACTAAAGCGATCTATGAGAAATTTAAATCAGCAACACCATATGGCAACACCGTAGCTACAGGAGCTATTCCAACAGAAACGGTTGATATTGCTGTAAACGTAGGTGGGTTTAAAGTGGGAGATCAAAACTACCCAATTAATCCAAAAGTGACCTTCACAAACAACACAGGCCAAGATATTCCTGGAGGAACTGAATTCCAATTCGATATTCCAGTATCTGCTCCTGATAATGCGAAAGATCAATCTGGTGGCGGTTTACAAGTCATCGCTTCTGGTCATACTCGTCCAAACAATATTGGTGGTTTAGATGGAACAATGCACCGTGTTGCTTTCACTCTTCCAGCATGGAAAGCACTGCCAGCAGGCGGCGTGTATGAACTGGATATGGTGTACTATCTACCAATTTCTGGCCCAGCAAACTATACAGTCAATATCAACAACGTTGATTATGCCTTCAAGTTTGAGCAACCAGATTTACCTCTAGCGGATTTAAGCTCTGGTGGTAACAATGGTGGTGGTAATGGCGGAACACCTGATGCGGGCTGTGATGCTACAGGACTTGTTACTTATCCAGATCTTCCACAAAAAGATTGGGCAGGTAACCCTAGCCACGCAAATACTGGAGATCAAGTAGTTCACAATAACGTTATTTACCAAGCAAATTGGTGGACAGCAGCAGAACCAGGAAGTGACGGCAGTTGGACTAAAGTGTGTAACTTATAATTAATGATTAATTACACTTAATAAAAAAGAGCAGCGATGTATTATCACTGCTCTTTCTTTTTTAATATTCTAAACAAAAACCATTTATGCGTACTTTGTTTTTAATTCACTAATTGAAAGTGGTTTATCTAAGTAATACCCTTGAACCAAATCACATTGGTACTCTTTTAATTTCTCTAATTGCTCTTTAGTCTCAACACCTTCAGCCACTACCGTCATTTGACATGAAGCTCCGATAGCAATAATCGCTTTGATCAAAGATTCACTTTGATCATTGGTAAATAAACTGCTTACAAAAGAGCGATCAATCTTAATTTCTGTAATCGGTAAAATATTAAGATAGCTTAATGATGAATAACCTGTACCAAAATCATCTAATGAAATACCAAAGCCAAGTTTCTGTAGTTCCAATAAAATCGGCGATACACTTTTTAAATCACTGATTAGAATATTTTCTGTTATTTCGAAGGTAATCCGTGACACATCAATACCGGTTCTCGAAACAATCTTCATAATACGAGATATAAATCCCTTTCTAATTAATTGCTTAGGTGAAATATTAACTGAAAGCATAGTGGCATTCGTACCATTAGGCATCACTTCTTGAATATCTTCACACGCTTGCTGTAAAACAAAATCGCCAAGCTGATCTATCATCCCTATTTCTTCTGCTACAGCAATAAATTGAACGGGAGAAACAGAACCTAATTTGTTATTGCACCATCGAGAAAGCACCTCTACACCATAAATCTCACCAGTTTTGGTATCAATTTGAGGTTGATATACTAAAGTGATCTCACGTTTATCTAATGCACTTTTTAGCTCCTCTTCTAAACTAAATTCATAGCTCACTTGTTCATCAATGCTTTTATCAAAGAAAAGTGATGCGCCTTTATGAACATCTTTTGATTTATAAAGCACAATATCGGCTTTAGAAATAAGCTCTGAAGAACAAGTCGCATCCTTAGGGTACATTGCTACCCCAATACTACATCCAGTTGTAATTTCTTTACCGCTTATAGAGAAAGCATCTTCAAAAACAGATTGAATCTTATCAACCCATAACTCAGCATCTTGTTGAGACGCTAAATTAAAAAAACAAAAAACAAATTCATCTCCACCAAAGCGTGCGACCATTTCGTTTTTTTCAATAAAGTGACTGAATCTCGAGCTAATTAACGTTAATAATCTATCGCCAACATCATGGCCATAATGATCATTCACTTTTTTAAAGTCATCCAAATCAACAAACATTAGAGCTATCATCTTTCCAGATTGCTGAGCTTTAACAATTTCTTCTTCAATTCTTGACTCTAGCATGACCCTATTTGGTAATTGCGTTAATCCATCATGTAGAGCCATGTATTGCATTTTATTTTTTGTTTTCTCTAACACTTCAAAATCATTACAAATTCGATCTTGAAATTTATTAAAGCGCATCGCAACATATTTACTAACACTCAATGATAATAAGGTAAGAATCAACGCCAAGGTTAATGTTAGTAATAGTATTTTCTTCAACTCTTCTTGATTTTGCTGAATTAATATTTTTTCTTTTTTCTCTAAAAGACGCTTATTTGTATCAGTATAAACTCCACCACTAATCACCCAATCCCATTTATCGTATTTTTTTATATAGCTTAGCTGAGAATCAGAGCCATTTTTAAATGCATCAAGTCGATTTAAATACTTAGAAAAACGGCTATTATTATCATCAAACTTTGAATTTAACGTATTCATAAATTCATGAGGGTTAATATCCGTTTTATTATAAATATTCGTATTTATTAAACTTTTATCCTGATGAGATAAGATATTGCCTGAATGATCAAAAACAAATATATAGCCGTCATCGCCATATCGAACCTCAGATATCCATGCAAGTAATATTTGTTGTATATCTTCTTCAACATCAACAACATATTCTCCTGTACCAATATATATATCTAATGGTTCAAAGTATTTTGCATAGCCTATTTTTTCAAAAGCTTCATCTTTGTTATCTGGTTTTGGGTACCACCACTGACTGAAACCTTCTCCTTTTTCTCTCATCATTTTAACATGATCTTCTACGACTCTTTTGCCGTGAATATCCGTAAAATTAATCAGATTCTTCCCTTCATATTCAGGAAAAATAGGATGCATTAAATTCGTACCATTCATGTCATAGATAAAAAAGTAACCTCGACCATCGTTAAAACGAGTTTGACGCAGAGCATCTGCTATTAACTTTATTATTTCAGGTTTGGTTTTTTCTTCATTTTGTTGATATATAAAACGAATAACACCGTAGGCATCGTCTATACGATGTTGAATTGATTTTTTTAGCGTTTGTTCTGCCAAATTATCTTCATAAATAATTTGTTCATAAATACTATCAACTTGTTGCTTTACACGACCTTTTTCTTGCGTAAGTGCATCCGAATATAATGATTCTATTAATGAGCCAACTTTGGTTTGATTCTCATGAATTACAATCGCGTTTAAAACCAAAGTAAAGACACCAATTAAAGCAATCGGCATTAACGAAATAAAAGTCAACAGCCTTTTATCAGACTTATGCAACATAAATAACCATTTACAATTTAGAAACAACCGACCAATGCTAATAATGTTTATTACAAAATAATAGAACCTTCCTTACATCTTTAACCAGAAACACAAAAAGATGTGAAGTCTGCCATAAAATAATCACTCATTCATTGAGGCGATAAATAATGAATAAATGCTTTAGACGTCTAACTTGAGATAAAAAACTGCATTGAAAATGAGATTAATGATAAAAAAAATACGATTAGTTTGGAATTCTGTCTCTTAAGGATTAGATTAAACTTAAGAAAAATTCTTACCATACATGGAGTCACCATGAATAAATCAGTAATAATTGCAATAACCTCAGCATTATTTATCGCAGGGTGTTCAACGCAATCAGAAAAAACACCTGCGGTTTCATCAGATAATATCAATCCAATTTGTAATATAGATAATAATATGGCAGGTGGATGGACAACATCTACCATAACACCGGAAGCAAAAGAAGCGGTTGAGTACGTTTTAAGCATGATGAATACATCAGCTAAACTTAAACAAATAGTAGATGTAAAAACTCAGGTAGTGAATGGCATTAATTACGCGATTGATTTTGAACTTGATGACGGTCAAGTCTGGAATACTCGTGTATATCGCAGCCTTAAAGGTCAATATCAAATGACTCAACCTGCTCAGCAAGGTAGCATGACTCAAGATTGCCAATAACACCACCACAATCTAAAGGACACTCTAATGCTTAAAAAAACAGTAATTACGATTTCAATGCTATTAGCACTAGCTGCATGCAGTTCAT
Organism: Aliivibrio sp. S10_S31; assembly: GCF_014694495.1. NCBI lineage: Bacteria > Pseudomonadati > Pseudomonadota > Gammaproteobacteria > Vibrionales > Vibrionaceae > Aliivibrio > Aliivibrio sp. S10_S31. The sequence continues at coordinate 241,357 of NZ_JAAUWR010000001.1, forward strand.
CTGAAACTCCAGAACCAACAAAAGCAGATGCAACCAACCCTGCTGCAACATTTTGTGCTGAGCGTGGCACCTATGATTTAGAAACAGGTAATTGTACATTAGGTAACGGCGATGTCGTTAACGCTTGGGAATACTACCGTAACCACAAACAATCAATGACTAAACCTGTTGGAAAGCCTAATCCTGCTGCTGCATATTGTGTTGAACAAGAAGGCACATATAACTTAGATGACAGCACATGTGTATTAAAGACGGGTGAAATGGTTAACGCTTGGGATTTCTTCCGTAGCAGCCAGAAATAACACGAATCATATCTAAAAATAATAAAGGCTGACTCTTCAGCCTTTTTTTATTTGTCTTTTTCCTTTACTGATAGTAAATCTCATTTAGAATGCGTACATTGTTTTTATTACGAGATGAGATATGTCATATTTACTTTCAATTACTCTACTATGGGCTTTTTCATTTAGCCTTATCGGCGTATATTTAGCTGGCCAAGTTGATGCTTGGTTTTCTGTGCTAATGCGTATTGGTTTAGCTACCTTAGTTTTTCTTCCTTTCCTACGCCCAAAAAATATCTCATTGAATACAGCGCTTAAATTAATGGCTATTGGTGCTATTCAATTAGGGGTAATGTATGTCTTCTACTACCAATCCTTCTTATACCTTACCGTTCCTGAAGTTTTGCTTTTTACTGTGATGACCCCTATTTATATCACTTTATTAAATGATGCATTTGAAGGTAAATTTCATTCGCATTTTATGATCAGTGCCGTAATCGCAACACTAGGAGCGATTGCCATTCGATATAATGGGATTGATGCAGGTTTTTTATTAGGGTTTGGACTCGTTCAAGGGGCAAACCTTTGTTTTGCGACAGGACAAGTTTGCTATAAACGTTTAATGAAAGATCAAGAAATTGAACAAAAAACAGTTTTTGGTTTCTTCTTTATAGGCGCATTTATTGTTGCCAGTACTTGTTATTTATTATTCGGAAATAGCGAAAAGCTGCCAACAACATCCGTTCAGTGGGGAGTATTAATTTATCTTGGCGTGATAGCATCAGGCATGGGGTATTTTATGTGGAATAAAGGTGCAACACTGGTGAATGTTGGTGTGTTAGCCGTAATGAATAATCTACTTATTCCTGCGGGTATCTTAGTAAATCTATTAATATGGAATCGAGATGCGGATATTCTAAGGTTGAGCATTGGCGGTGCTTTAATTTTATTGGCGCTTCTTGTGAATCAGAAATTAGAAAAAAGACATCATCAATCTTAACCAAAATAAAAAAGAGCAGTATTTACATAACAAATACTGCTCTAATCTTATTAAGAGTCGTGTTTCACTCTCGTCACACCAAATGATGCAACAACACAAGTAAAGTAGAACCAAGATACCGCACCAGCAAACTTACAGCCCTCTTCAAAGATCTGAGTTGTTTCATAACCAAAAGGTAAATAACCTTGAATCACATCAGTACCAATTGAACCTGCTAGTAACCCGCCAGCCAGTAAAAATGAGAAGCCATCAATTTCAATAATATCTTTATAGTGTAACGCTAAAATGGCAAGAGCCACGACAGCATAAAAGAAATAACAAATATATTGATTTACGTATCGATCATGAATTAAGAAAAAATCATCAACAGCTAAAATTGATGCCAACGTTCCCATTAGAAAAAGTAAGCGTTGCTTCTTACCACTATGAACAAAAATCGCACTGAAAAAAGCAATTGAAATTGAACCTACCCAAAACCACACGCCAATGTTTGAAAGAAATCCACGGAAACTATGCACTTCTGTTTGTTGTGCCAAATCTCTCAACACTTCCATTGGAGTAAAGCCTAATGCCTTATTAAGGCCAAACAATGATAATGCATAAAATACAATAGCAGGAATTAAAGCCAGTAAACAATAAGATAGCATTCGTTTAGGATTAAAAATCTGACGCAAAATAGTGTTCAAAACACACCTCTTTAGTTATTTCTTGTAATAAATGTTGCGCAATAATCTATCTTTTGAGAAACAAGATCAAGATCACATTTGTTGCATAAGTGAGATAAGTTGCTCACTAATTTATTCATTATATTTCAATTAGCAAAATTTATCTTTACGAGAAAAATTACTCGTTTTACTTGGTTACTCTTTAGCCTCATAGTCGCGGAAAATTACTTCCTATCTATTACTTTTTTTGAGGCACTGCGGTGGAAAAAACAACATCAACTCAATCACAATCTGGTCTACTTATTCCTGTGATTGCTCTCTCTTTATTTGCTATTGCATCAGGGTATTTAATGAGCTTAATCCCCCTAATGCTAAGTCAATATGGGATTGAGGCGAAATACGCCAGTTGGTTAGCCAGTGCTTTTTATGCAGGTCTACTTGTTGGTGCCGGTGTTATCGAACCTTTTGTGGCTCGTTTAGGCCATAAAAACTCATTCGTTTTATTCTTAGCTCTGCTTGCTGCAACAATTATAGCTCTTCCTGCTATTCCTGATGAATTATTTTGGATGGTAGCAAGATTCGTTGCTGGTATTGCCGTTGCAGGTGTATTTGTTGTTGTTGAGTCTTGGCTGTTAATTGGTGATGCAGAGAGCCGACCAAAACGCTTAGGCTTATACATGGGCGCACTTTATGGTGGTTCATCTCTAGGACAACTTGGTATCGGTTTTATTGGTATTGAAGGTCTATTACCGTATTACATGATCATCGGCCTAATCATGATGGCCATTGCTTGTTTATTATTTGGTAAAGGTGCACAACCTCAAGTTCAACACCACAATGTTTTGAACTTCAAACAAATACTAAAACTAAACAAAGCTTCTATCATGGGCTGTGTTGTGTCTGGTCTATTACTGGGTGCAGTGTATGGTCTAATGCCATTAGAATTGAAACATCGCAACATTAATACTGCACAAATCGGTAGTTTGATGGCTCTTATCGTTCTTGGTGGTATGGCAGTACAACCGATTGTTTCTTATTTATCGAAACATTTTGCTAAAACGCTACTAATGGCTCTATTTTGTATTTTAGGTGTTTTCTCTGTTGGTTTAACTGCATTGAGTGATCACGCTGCTGTACTGGCAGTCGCTTTAGTTCTTCTTGGTATGGCTGCGTTTGCACTTTACCCAATTGCGATCTCTCTTGGCTGTGACCAACTGGATGAATCTTACATTGTGTCAGCAACCCAAGTAATGCTTTTTAGTTACAGCATTGGTTCGGTATGCGGCCCTGTTATGGCAAACACATTAATGAATACTGCCGAAGGCCTTATGAGCTACTTATTTGCTATCTTATTAGCAACAGCTATTTACATGATCTTCGCTAATATTCGTCAACACCGTCCAATGGTTGCCGGCGAATAATTCTTTAGATTCTTATTACGGTGCGCGCTACAATGCGCACCTAAATAATTATGAGATATTAAAATGGAAGACGCACAATACGTTGTTGAGTGGGAAGAAAACACCACATTAAATTTTGAAGGTGCTCAATTAGTTTCGGCTTACCACACTTGTGAGGAAGAAGGCGATGAAACTGAACTTGAATTCGGTGAAGGCTGGTTTCAAGGTAAAGATGGTGAAGAATACCGTATTGAAGTTCAAATGGCTCCTTTCCATCCTTATGATGAAGATCCTGTTCGTTTAGCTAACATCACAATTAATGGTGAAATCGTTAAAATTCTGGAAATTGCAGAAACCATTGATGGCGAATTTTTCATTGAACCAAGTGATAGCGATTACTAATACAATCAAATACCAAAAGGCACCGTTTATTTTTATGCGATGCCTTTTTAATATTAATTTATCTACACTGCAAATTATCTTACTTAATCATTTTTTCCATCGACAGGTGTGGAATATCGGCTTCAATAAACTCTTCGCCATAAGGTCGAAATCCCAGTTTTTCATAAAACTGAATCGCGTGTTTTTGAGAGCCTAAATATACACGCTCATAGTTTTGGCTTACCGCTTCTTCTATAAGTGATAATACAATTTTAGAGCCTAAACCTTTAGAGCGATACGCTTTTAAAATCGCAATGCGTCCAATATGGCCATCACTTAAAATGCGTCCAGTTCCAACCGCTTCTCCATCACAATACACAAGCGCATGAACAGCACTTGAGTCTAAACCATCAAATTCAATTTCAGGATCGATCTCTTGCTCTTGAATAAAAACCGAATCTCGAATAGAACGGATTTCCTCTTTTTCTTTATTTATATACGCGACATTTTTTACTTCAAACATGTTTCCGTTCTCTTTATTAACGATTAACTCAATGTACCGAAAGTCACCGTATGAATAAAGTGAAAATCAATAGTTAGACTGTAACGATAAACTTAATAATGTGATAAATAGCCCTATACTCTGAATTGCAAATGGGTATTTGGCATCTTTCCAATGCATACTACAAAAGACAATCGCTATAGGATTGAAAATAATACACAACAACCCCCACACAATACTCTGGCTAAAAGCCTCTAAGACTAGTAAAGCACCGCCAACGAGAAACACCACAACACCGAGCCAAACAAAAATATCAGCCATTAAAAAAACACCTCATTTATTCAATGACCATAAGGTACTTAAATGCATAAACTGAGTGTGAGTCCACAATTGAGACTCGTATTTTTTACGAACTATTTTAATGTTTGGTTCAGTTTGTATTAAGGAAAAATTAATCCACTAAAACCAAAGAGTCTAAAATACCTTTTCCACTATGAATTCCACCTTCATTTTCACTGGCAGGCTTACTACGAATTAAATAACCCGCATAACCATCCAGTTCAGTAACAGGCTTACCATTGTAGTAAGCGGTAAACAGCCCTATTTCACTCACTAAATCATTTACAAGAGTCTGTTCACCATCTCGAACCGCTACCGTTGGTGTATCACGTTCATGAGGATATAAGCGCTGCATTAACGCCCATGCGTCATATTCTGCAGCATCTAATTGATTGAGCTTTTGGGTAATATCATCACCAAAAACGCAATGTCCACCACCTTCACCTTGATTTTTTAATACCCATTCAGACTTATTCGCATTAAGAGTAAACCAATGAATAGTATCGGCATTAATCGGTTTCATATCAGCTAATACGCTTTTAACCAATGATGCTTCATCTATACTCAATCCCCAACGAGCATATTCACTTTCTGGCATCATAGTTAACAACATTTGCATTGATTTGCTGGTCGCTAATTGCTGACTAATGGTTGCGTTTACGGCAACATGATGCTGTTCAATAAATAATCTTGTTTGGCTCAACGTATGGCAACAAATTGACTCATTAAGCTCTGCTGAGAAATAATCCTCATACTGATAGCCTGCACGTAAATAAACCACATCAACAGCACCAACGTTTTCTAGCAATAAGCGTTTATTATCACCACTAGATAGCTGAGTTCTTAATTGTTCAAACGTTCTTCGAACCGTTCGAACACCTTGCTTTTGGAGTTCAACTTCCAACAAATGTTGGTCATACACGTTATCTTCATTCTTTTGTACAACCATCAAGAATGTCGGTTTGCTTTCATTACCAAAATGCGCATTTACCGATTTCGCTGCCGCTGCAATACCATATGCAAGTTGTTCTAAACCTTGATTTTCAGCAGGCACAGTCGATGCATCTTCAATCCATTGGTGATACGTATTTGGCCATTGCTGTTTCATAAACGCATGAAGCTCTGCCGCTCGTTGGCCAAAAGGCCCCATGCCAGCTGCAATACCATTAAATTCAATGACTTTTGCACCGTGTTGACGGTCATCCATAAAATCAGTTCGCATCAATAATAACGGCTGACGCTCAGCAACAAGTTTATTATGAGCGTCACCATGCAGTTGTTGATGTAATGACATTAATAAACCAAAGAACGGATCAGCTTTTGCCATATCACTTAATGATAATTGGAGAAAATCATGATCTTCAGAAACGTTATGGATTAATTTAGTGATCAGCGGAGTCACTCCCAACAAATGTTGATATACATCACGCTCGATACTCATAGGGGCTATACTAAATGGACAATGTCTTGCCGTATTATCTGCTTGTCTGAATGCTACCCCATGCATGATTGCCCATTCACATGCATCTTCAATGATTTGTTGAGAAACCAACGATTTTTTTTCTGTATTCATATGATCATTTGGATAAATATAAACCAAGACTCAAACAATGAGTGCCTTATTATTTTTTATAAAACGCATATTACAACTTTGAGCTTATGATTACTCACTGTCGTTATTGCTTGATAAATTCGACATCAGCTTTTTTAATCTTGCTAAATCAATTGCACTAGAACGCACTGTTAACTTCGTATGATCATAATCATATTCTTCACTCACCACACTCATGCTTGAGCGGATCTCTCCCATTATGCCTTTTGCATCATAAGGAACAATGAGTTCTTCTTCGATCATCCCTTTCTCTGAAGCGTTAACAATGTATTTATGCAATTTAGCTACATCAAGTGGATTACGAGTTGATGTCATCATTGCATCAGGAAACTCTTCCATTAATGCTTGTTGCTGCTCAGGAGTCAGTTGATCAGATTTATTTAAAACTAATAACTTATCAATGCCATCAACACCCACTTCACCAAGTACCTCATGTACAACATCAAGCTGAGTTCTAAAGGTTGGATCTGAGGCATCTACTACATACAGTAATAATGAAGCATCGTGCGCTTCTGCTAACGTTGAGTGGAAAGAAGCGACCAAATCATGTGGTAATTTTTTTATGAACCCTACGGTATCTGAAACAAGAATTCGAGGTTGAGTTTCTGGATACAGCGCACGCACTGTTGTATCTAGTGTTGCAAACAACTTATTCTCAACCAGTACTTCACTGCCTGTTAATGCACGCATCATTGAAGATTTACCAGCATTGGTATAACCCACTAAAGCAACACAAAACAGTTCAGAACGCTGAGCTCGTCGTCCCTTCAGTTCATCTTGAACACTGTCTAACTCTCGACGTAATTCAGCTAATTGATCACGAACTTTACGACGGTCCAGCTCTAAACTTGTCTCACCTGAACCTTTACCCATTTGGCGTTCACTGTCACCGATTGAAGATTCTCTCAATCTTGGTGCGACATAATTCAGGCGAGCCATCTCAACTTGAAGACGAGCGGTACGTGTACGAGCATGACGACTGAATATTTCAATGATAATACCCGTGCGATCGTATACCTGAACACCAAGTTGATTCTCAACATTACGCAGTTGAGATGGACTTAAATCACAATCAAAGACAACAACATCAGCACAACCAAATGGTAAGTTCTCTGAAGGAATATCATCAAAATCAGTTTCATCAAAGAAATCTTCGGTATCAGCATCCGTCCCCTCTCCTTGATTGCCTGTGATGTGTGCGATCTCTGCCAATTTACCAGCACCTAGCACACTCATCTTTTGCGTAGAGGTTTGCTTTTGAGATTGCGTTCCGACAACTTTAAAGCCTAATGTTGTCACCAAGCGAGCAAGTTCAGCCAAGGATTGTTTGGCTTCCTCACCTTTAAATTGTGGTGTACAAATAGAAATAAGTAAGGCGTTATTAAGCAGCGGTTTTTCGGTTAGTTTCATGATTTTATCTTAAAGCACCGGAGTGCAAGCCTGATTTTAGCTAAAGTTAGTCTAATCCTACGCTGTTATTAAGAAGCTTGATAGGTAAATAGAAATTAAATAAAGAATAATCTTTTCGTTGATGAGAACTCACAGATATAACACTGTAAACGTAGACTGAGTAAAGCATGGTGATATATCGCTCTGTTGCAAAGTAACTGATTTATTACCAAGGTAAACTTTCGCCATTATAAGCCAAAAACTTACCACTCTCTTGAGGTAAACTAGATTCCATCAACCCAATAAGATCACAGGCCACTTTTTCTGGTGAAAATAATTTATCTTGCGGGACATTTGCTTGAAATGGCTTAGACAATGCAGTGTCTGTAGTTCCTGGGTGAAGAGCTAATACCACACCATTCTTCACACTCCTTCTCCATTCAATTGACATGGTTTTAATGAACATATTTAACGCTGCTTTTGATGCTCTATAGCTATACCATCCCCCCAATTCATTGTCTGAAATGCTACCTACTCTCGCAGAAATAACGGCAAATTTAGGGTGATTCGTACTTTTAAGTTTTGGGGTTAAATATTTGGCTAATAATAACGTTGGTAATGTATTTGCCAATATTATTTGCTGAAAATAAGCACTATCTAATGCGTCTAAATTTTTCTCAGGCCCTTTATCTGATGTATGTAGCATACCAACACAATTAATAACCCAATCGATATCATCAAATAATTCACTGAATAATTTCACTTCATCATCATGGCTAACATCGACTTGATACCAGCTCACTCTTTCATGCTGAAACCGTGGTTTAGTTCGACGATAAGTCGCATGGATGTGAGCATCTGAATACTGAGTAAGGCACTCTTTTATCATCGCAAAACCTATACCACCGTTTCCTCCAACAATGAGTATATTCATCATGATTCCTCGTAAAGCTCTGTCACATCACAATCTATTTTGAGCAACTGGTTTTATTACAACGAGACACTCCCGTTAACCAATAGGACACTCGATAACGATTTTTAGCAAAGTGTAGATAGCACCAATCTGCGAACACCTTAATTCCCGGCCATCTGAGAGGAGCATAAAGCCAACCTTTACCCACTAGTTTCCATGCGAGATACGTTACATCTAACCCGAGAATCAGCTCACCTTTCTGGTTTAATGCATGTAAAACCGTATTTGCAGCCTTTGGGTCAATATTAGGGTATTCAGAAAATGCTTCACTATAAATATCAATGGTTTTTATCACATTGTTTTTGTCTTGCTGTTTGAGTGCTCTCATCTCTTTTGCACACAATGGACAAGTTCCATCATAAAAAACGGTTAACTGATACATATGTACCTCTATGTTTAAGTTGTATAAGTTATACGTTAGGAATGACTTTTCAGATCAAGAGAGGATTTAATATTAAGCCAAATAAATAGTCAGATAATTTTGCAGAAAAATGGATAAGAATAATATGTAGGCTATACATACGAAAAAGCCCCAGCATTTCTGCTAGGGCTTAGAATGTGGCGGTGAGTGAGAGATTCGAACTCTCGGTACGTTGCCGTACACACACTTTCCAGGCGTGCTCCTTCAGCCACTCGGACAACTCACCGAATTGTTGTTCTTTTTGAAACAACGAGCGCTAATTTAATGATTTAGCCTCTAGGGGTCAAGGAGTTTCTTGCAGAATCTCAATTGGTTGCTTCATTTTTACACGTCTTGCTCGTGTTATAAACAAAAAAGCCAGCATAATTATATGCTGGCTCTATCTATAATATAAAAGTTTATACTTACGCTTGTGGTGTGTAGTAACCAGGAACTTTAAATGCTTTACGGCAAGCATCTAAAAAGTAACCATAAAACACACCCATTACACATGAGACAACAACGTTACTTGAAACCGCAGTAATGATTTGCTCTGGTGTTGCCCCCACGACTAATAAAATCATGGCGTAAGCTGGCGACTGGAATGTCACATACGCAACTAAGTCTGCAATATTCTTCATGAATTTACTCGGTGATATACGAGCACCTTGACGAAGCATAAAATCACGAAAAACCCCATAAGGCCATGCGATTGCGATGTTAACTGGTATGGAAAGAGTTCGAGAAGCCAACGACTGCTCAAATGTCATTCCTGAAATTAATATTTCAATAAACATGCCCGTAATAAAACAAAAAACCACCATTGCAAATGTATCAGCCGCAGCATTGCGGATATTAAATGGCCCTTTCTTAGACATTAACTTACTCTCTCCAACACACAAATATCAGACTAATAGACTAGATGATGAAATACATCCAGTGGAATGAACTAGACAGGTAGGCCTGACTAGCAATTATGGCTATTAGACCACAATGTATACAGAATTAGATACTGAAGTTGAAACTATGTAGTAAATTTACAGCTACTTTTACGTTCAAAATCAGTTTGATCAACTACTTGGCAGTATAGGTAATAAAATTACATACAAAATTGCTACATAATTTCATTTCAGACAAGGCAAAAACTTCTTGGTACAATAGTAAAAAATTGAATGGAATGAGAACACTATGTCTTTATCACTTACGACAATTCTTTCAAACCCTGAATTAGAAAATAAACTGCTTACTGAAGCGCAAACTCAAGGTTTTATTGCCGCTATGGCAGCAGCCCCTAATCTGATTAATCCAAATGAATGGTTAGCTTTTTTATGGGGTGGTGAAGAAACTTCTCCATTTACTAATGCAGAAGATCTAGAAGCTTATGCGAACATCGTTGTTAACTTATGGAATGATTATCGTGAAGCGTTTTTATCTGGCACATGGCAATGGCCTGAAGAGTGTAAATTAGATGATGAAGAAATCGTTACTTCTGAAACTCGTCAATTTTCAGAAGGTCTATTACAAGGCTGGCAACTAACTCGTGATGATTGGGAAACCTTAATGCCAGAAGAAAGTGAAAACAACGCCTTACTTGGTGGTGTATTACTTTCTATTAGCATGCTTTTTGACCCAGAGACGGCGCTATCTGCATTAGAAGAACAAGGTATCGAAGGTTTAGGCGAATTCACTGAAATTTACAATGCTGTACCTATGATGCTATCAGGATTAACCATGCGTGGTTATGAACTTGCAGAAGCAGAAGCAAGTCGCGACGAATAAATAAAGTCCAAAAATAAAATTACAAAAATGGCGACCAATATGGTCGCCATTTTTATATCCGCAATACCCTACCTCTTATAAATAATCGGCTTATCGATTAAATACCTGCCATGGCGCAAAGTGGTAAATATCATTTTTATTTCAACGTATCATTCACTTCATCAAATAACACTCACTCGGAATTGGATGCCATTTATTTTTGGAACTAAACCATGATATTAAGCGACTTTAAACACACCGATATATTTCAAATTTTAAAAGTCTCTAAAGAACTCATTATTTCAATAACAAAATTTACGATTAAGTTAAGTCTATTTGCATTTCGTCTTTTAGCTTGGACTGCCAAATCTACTTATAACTACGTTATGAAATAAAACATTAAACTCACAAGTAAATTTACTTATTAACAATTGGAATTTTAAAATGAAACGTATCTTTGTAAAAACAGCTGGCATTATCCTTCTTGCATCAACATTAACAGGCTGTATTGGGAGTAATGCTGTTACCGGAAAAGTAATGAAATTTAATGTAGAGGTTGTAGATAATCGATATGCGAGAGCTGGTGTTAACTTACTTCTTGCTCCAGTGTATGGCATTACCAGTGCTGTTGATTACACTCTATTTAACTCATTAGAATTCTGGACAGGAACAAACCCTTTAAACGGTAATTCACATATTTTTGATTCAAAAGTAGACACACAGTTTAAAGTAAATGACGAATTAGACCCATCATTAAGAAATGCGCCTATCGCACCAATTACGAATAATAGAAAGATTAAAACAGGTGAAATGAAAGCCATTGATGAAAATACCATTCAAATGGATATCGTATATAACAATGGCGATACCGGCATTCTGACAGGCGTTCGTGATGGTGAAAAAGTTAATTACTATATTGATGATGAACTTGTATCACAGACCACAATATCTCAATTAAAAACACTTAAAGAAGAAAGTGTTTAATTAATAACTAAGCCCCGTAACCTATATAAATTAATACGGGGCTTTATCATTAACTTTAACGAGATTGACTTAAGTGACTACTCACTAAGCTTGCAACCATTATCGCCAAATAGAACCCACCTAAGATTGATTCAATAAAAACAAAGAATCTTGGAATAGACAATATTGGTGAAATATCACCATAACCCACAGTGGTTAATGTGATAAAACTGAAATATATTGCATCAAACAGATTATCCATCCAAGGTTTAGGCTCTATTCCATTAAATGAATCAGGAAAAAGCTCTATTTGAATGAGATAAATAATTGCCCAAGAAACGCCTAATAATAAATAAACACAAATGGAACCCACAATTTGATTACGGCTGACATTATCAGGCAACATTACCTGCTTTAAAGCGGTATAAGTATGAGACAATAAAAAAAATAAGAGTGCCCCTAAGGTAATCAAAGACAGATCATACCCTTCTAAGAAAGACAATCCTCCAGATATTGAAGCGATACTTAATAAAAAACCATACCAGGTTCTATACAGTGCTTGCTTACGATTGACACCAACAATAGACACTGCCAAACAAATAATGATCAAAGCTAATACGGTTTTCTGTCCACCACTGAAGAGTTGCTGCATAACAGCACTCATAAATAGCAAGCCCAGTAGTGCAAAAAACAAAAAATAGAAATTATCGTCGGCAGACACTTTTTTCATTGTTATTTCCCTGCCGATTCGTTATCTAGCCAAACCATAAATAATTGATAAGTTAAACTTAGAATTACTGCACCGACAAATAAACCAACAATACCTGACATTGCCATTCCACCTAACGCCCCAAGTAAAATAACCAGCATCGGCGTCTCTGAACCACGGCTAAGTAGCATTGGTTTTAATATCGCATCACTACCGCTAACTACAATACACCATATAAGAAAAAGAACGGCAGTTGTTGTGGTATCAACACTAAAGACATAAAGAATGACGGGAAGTAGAGCAAGAATGGGTGGGAGTTGAATAATAGCAATAAGCATAACAAGCAGCATCCATAACCCAATGGCCGGAACACCAACGAAAGCCATACCTAAGCCCGCCATTACCGATTGAATCACAGCGACCCCAATAACACCTTGAACAACACTTCTTACGGTTGTTTTAGATAAGGTTGTTAATGCCTCACCATGTTCACCCGTTAAGCGATTTGCGACTAATACAAAAGCACGTTCACACTTATCTGCATTTGCCATAAAAGCGCCAGCAATAATGGTCGAAATAATAAACTGAATAAAGCCGCCACCTAATGAACCAACAATCGACGCCAGTTTACCAACAATGGTTTTCACCTCTTCCCCATACTTAAGTAAAACACTTTCTAAGTTTGAAGAGGCATGAATACCAAAAGCATACGCCTTATCGCCAATTAATGGCCACTCTTTAACGTTTATGCTGGGTTTAGGTATGGATATAGTGCCACTTTGATAGCCTGCCACTAATTCTGAACCACTGGTATATAACCCCGTAGAAAGTGCAACTAAAGGAATAACCAGAAGAACCACACCAATAAAGGCTAAACCTGCGCTAACCTTACCTTTTGAAATTCCAAATTTATTATGCCCCCAAGTGACGATTGGGTATAAAGCGGTGGCGATGATCCCTCCCCACACAACCAACAGCATAAATGGTTTTAAAATAGAAAAGCACCAAAACACCAAAATAGCGATCGCTGATATTTTAATAAATGCGTCTATTGCCTTATTCGAAAAATCATTTTCTAATTTCATAAACAATCCTTGTTCGTAATGAAAACTATGGCTGCATTTTTAAAAACGCCCATTGTCGTGTTTCTAAAAAGAAAGAAACGATAATCATATAAATACCAATCATAAACAGTTGAAAGATACGTATAAACATATTGCTATCGATATCACCAGAACTCATTAATGTGCTTCCTAACAATACAAGTACAGTACTAAAAGCCGTAGCATAAACTGGAGCTTTTGCTGGTTTTGTATAGATTTGAGTTGCCATTATCAAAGCAATTAATGAAATAAATAGCGTATAAAATAAAATATTAGGTGCAAGGCTTAACACAGAAAAAACACCGATAGCCAAAGCACCACCAATACTATTAGTGATAATCAAAAATGCGCTCAATTTAACTGATTTTTCCCCTGTAATCATTAAAGATAACAAGGCGATAAACATCATAGTTAATAGAGCCTCTGATATTTGAAAAATGAAGAAAAAGCAAACGACGGGAAACGAAATAATCATCGCTCTAAATGCTGCATACCATCGTTGTTGCTTGAACAATGGTGAAGGTTGATACCCAGAAAAAGAGGATTCTTTCTCAGGAAAATAAATATGAACTAAAGCAAAAATGATAACAGCCACAACCCCCGAACTTGCTAAACCTGTCGCAAGAAAAACCGACATACCCGGATTAGATATCGACATAAACGGAAGCATTAATATGGCAATAATCAATATGGTTGCAAACAAATTCCATTTAGGATCCGTAAATAAATAGTATCCCCACAACATCATAATCCCGACCAAAATAAGCATTGGAATTGGGTATTGAGTTATCCCATTTGATAGCAACAGACCAAGCACCATGGTAACGACCATAGCGATGGTTAATTCATATAATGTTTCTTTATTTAACTCAGGTTTATCAATCAGAAACTTAGCCACAAAAACAGGGGCAACGAAGGCTAATGGCCAATCTATTAGTGCAGCAAGAAACACGGCAAGACCTACCCCTACCGTGTATCTCAGTATCTTAGTTTGAATTCGAGTATCTTCAATGACGTTATCTGACATAAGACATCAAGCTCACAAAGCGGATCCACAGTTTGCCTATCGTATTAAAAATAACGTTATCACCACTATACACAATTACATCCGCTTGCCCGCCGATACGCAATTGCCCTGTTGTTTGTGAATGATCAAACTCAATGGCAATAGGTAGCATCTGAGTTTGGCGTAACCATCCAGTTTGATTATTCGCTTGAGCTAATTTACCCGCTTGATTGCTTTGACCCCAATCAACGCCCCAATCAACACTGCTTACCGTACCTTGAATCACTTTACCAGGAGCAAAATCCAATGCGATTTCAACTTTATCGCCTAGTTGAATATTTCCTAAGCTATTTTCTCTAAAATACGCTTCAATCCAAATACTTTCCGTTGAAACAAACGTCATAATTGGCTGACCAGCAGAAGCATAAAACCCTTCAGATAAACTAAAATTAGACACTCCGCCATCGGTAGGCGCTTTAATTTCCGTTCTCTCTAAATTAATTTGAGCTTGCTCTAATGCCAACAACGCAGCTTTAATCTGACTGTTTTCAGCACCATCAGCACCCAATTGTTTCTTCGATTTTTCGAGATCAGCTTGAGCATTAACAACATTCGCTTTTGCTGTAGCTAATGCCGCTCGTGCTTTATCTGCATCAGCTTTAGATACAACACCACGCTCTGCCATTTCAAGAATACGATTAGATTGAAGTCGAGTGTTTTCCAATTCAACATTCGCACTGGTTAATCTTGCCTGAGATGAAGCAATCACCGCAGTTTGAGCGCCTACATTTTGCCCTGCAATTTCTAAACTTTGCTCTGCTTGCTTTAATGCGATTTCATAATCAACAGGATTTAATTTAGCAAGTACATCGCCTTCTTTAATTAGTTGATTGGGTTGAACTAAAATATCTAAAACTTGCCCAGAGACTTCAGGCTTTATAGGAACGACATAGCCCTTTACTCGGGCATTATCGGTTAAAGGAATAATTCGGTCAGAAATAATGCTAAATAACAGCAGAGCAGCAACCGTAATTAACAAATAATTCGTAATTTTTCGAACCTTATTTTTTTTAGGTGCGTTATTTTCTTGTGAGGTATTTTCACTCTCTTCTTTTGGTGCTTTTATTTCTTCTGTCATACCGTTACCTACCGCTATTGGAATCCATTCCTAAACTATATTTATAGTCTCTATTTGAAAAAAATCGAGAAACTTATATAGAAAATACTTATTATTTAATTAGTTATTTATATAAGATCTAATACTCATCAATATACAACAGTACAGCAATATTGTGTTATGCGTCGCAAATTGAACTAAAAGATAAAAATACCAGCAAATAGAGAATGATTACTTACCATTTTACGCCAATACTTATTATTCGTTTTACATAGAATGAGTTATTTATGTCATCTTCTAACACAGCACCATTACCTATGATCCGTACGGGTTATACAAAAATTCTTATTGATGTGTTTGCAAAGCACGGAATAAATATTCAAGAACTGTTACGTGACTCTGGACTGCCTCCAGATCTGTTTAATACCGATAAAGATTATTTACCAACAGAACCCGTAAAACGTTTGATCTATTTACTCTCATCTCAAGTTGGTATTAACAATTTTAGTGAGCTTTTACGGCTAGCTTTCCGACAACGCATTATTCCGCAAATACTCAAACAATTTAGTGAAGCGGTTACCGTTAAAGAAGCGCTTGAAAAAGCGAGCGATGTATTTAAAAGTGACTCACCGGGAAGTTCAATTTCATTTGAAGAAGAATACAATAAACATTGGTTTTGTCGATCTACACCTTATGAAAACAGCGTTTACTTTTTGTGGAGTGAAGTGTTTGCCGTTTTATATATCATAGAACTCATTCAGGCATTAACCAAAACGAATTGGTTCCCTCAACAAATCCGAATTCAACACAACGATGCCGACGCTTTATTGTCTTCATTAAATAGCAAGACCCAATTGTTTATTGGTCAGCATACTACAGCCGTTTTGATTGATGACGATATACTGCACAAAGAAATCCATATATCGCATTCCGATACCGAACAAAAGCAGCCATTAGTTGAATGGCACTCTAGCTTTAGTGACAGTGTATTTACCGCTTTACTACCTTATGTGAGAGAGCATTCTTTAACGGTTAATCAAGCTGCAAAACTGCTAAATATGACCTCAAGAACATTTCAACGACGCTTAAAAGAAGAACGTACATCATTTAGACAAATAAAAGAAAGCCTTATACTATCTGCCTCTTGTGAACTCATGGAAGAGGGGCATTCGCTAACCCATATATCAAACCAACTTGGTTATAATAATATCTCGCATTTTTCACGAGCATTTAAACGGATCAGCGGATTAACCCCTAAGTTATATAAGAAAACCATTCTTGGTCTACAAAATTAACAACTCATGCTAATTGCTTATAGCGTATTTTTGTACACCACCCCATCTTTCATGATGAGCTTTTGTGTTTCAGTATTAGTAACACATGCAACCCCTTCTAAAGGATTGCCTTCAATAATAAGTAAGTCAGCATAAGCGCCTTCCGTAATTTGACCTAACTTGCCTTCTTGGTATGGATGCTTGTATGTTGACATCTCAAACAAGCGACCACAGTTCGATGTCACCATTTTAAGAGCAGTCAACGAATCAAATACCGTCTCAATAGCTTGAAGCTCTTCTGATTGTGTTTTATGGACATCAAGCGTACCCACACAATCGGTACCAAAACAAATATTTTGGATATCGTACTTTTTAATTAACTCTGCTGACTTAAACATCGCTTTGCCCACTCTTTCTGTTTTTTGGTATAAAGTTTCACTACCAAGTGGGATTTTTCGTTCAGCAATCAGTGATGACGTAAAGTACGATGGAATAACAAAGATCCCTTTATCTTTAATCGTTTTAGCAATGTCATCATCCATAATGGTGGCATGCTCAAAAGACATAACACCCGCTTCCGCAGCTCTTCTCATGGCATCAGCAGTATGAATATGCGCAGCGACATAAGTACCATAATCGGATGCGGCTTCAACCGCTGCTTTCATTTCATCTAATGTGTATTGAATCGTATCAAGTGGATCAAATGTCGATGAAGCGCCACCACCAGCCATCATTTTAATTTGCGATGCGCCCATAAATAACTGCTCACGTACCGCTCTAAGCACTTCTGAGCGGCCATCTGCTACTTTAAATGCGCCCGTTTTCATTATTGGAGAATCTTCATGACTACCAGTACGTTCTTGTGCTTGGTTTTGACGATAATCAGAATGACCGCAAGTTTGTGAAATAGCCGCTTGAGAAGGCAGAATTCTAGGACCTGTTGCATAACCATTATCGATACAATTTTTAAGCCCTAGCGTATTGCCCGCTACGTCACGAACCGTTGTAAAGCCACGCATTAACATGCCTTCAGCCACTTTTGCAGAGCGAATTGCGACTTCTTCTCTGGTCATCTTATCAAGTTCATGAAAAGGCGCAGACATAGTGATATGAACATGTGCATCCATAAGACCTGGCATCACAGTACCACCTTTAGCATCAATAATTTCGTTCGCTAAAGATAAGTCAACATCACCAATTTGAGTGATCACATTATTTTCAATTAACAAAGACACATTTTCTTGTAATTGATTATCTAGACCGTTAAATACGTTAGCGTTAGTAATTACTGTAGTCATATTTTTCTCTCTTTAATTTTGTGGGGACAGAGAGATAATAGGTCAAATTTGATGCAGAGAATTGCCATTTGACGACACAGATAATATTACCTAATAGTACCATCTGGCATAGTCATCCTTTTCTTATAGAAAAACTCTTGCTCGTATTCCAAACACCCACGCACTGCTCTCATTAGAAAGCGCTGGATTATTTATATATTGAATATCTGGGGTGATCTGAAAATGCTCTCCTATTTGCATGTTGTAATATAATTCAGCTGTAGTTTGATGCTTTTCAGCTCCCATAAACTTTTGCAATGTATCGCTGTTGGTTTCAGACCAGTTAACAGCAAAGCCTAAATTATTATTACCAGAACCGAGCCCAAAGTAGCCAACACCGACACTTAACGACTTATCGAATAAGGCAACATCTCCTTCAGATATTCCACCACGAACAAAGGGCATCAATTGAGCAGTAACAAACTGACTCCATGAAAAATTAACACCTTGCCCACTCTCACCGCCAATAACGCTTCCATCAGATAACACCGTTGATGATAAACTGTGTCTTGACCCTTCATCAAAATGCCATAACGTTACATGAAAGTTGTCGGTATAAATTTGCTCTTGTGAATCAGTCCATCCTAATTCAAGGGTTTTAAAATAAGTGCTGTCATGAAAGGCAGTTTCAAACCCTTCAAAAATGTCATCAGACTTGCCTTTTGCATCTGCAATGCCAGCAACGACATAAAAATTATCTGTGACCATATGCCCAGCAGAAATAGCTAAGATACCATCATCAGGTAAACCCATGACCCCAGCCCCCGTACTGAATGCTAAATTTGTAAACCCAGTCCACGGACTCGCCAAAGCATATGTATCTACATAATCAGTCACATCTTGCCAACCTATGATCAGCGATGTTTTTCCATTATTGAATTTTTGTTTCCAGTGTAGATTAGTAACCCTTGTTCCCTGATCGTTATAAGCGGGGGCTATCATTCCCACATAACCTAAGCCCTCTGGGCCATTACTAATATCATCAATGAAAGCCATGTTTTTGGGTGGTGTTGAACTGTAAGCATGCCTATGCTCGACTTTCCAAACTATCCCACCAGTATCCTCTGTGCCTTTACCGACTAAATGCCAAGAACCATAAAAACGCACAATACCAGATGAGCGATTAATGCTATTTCCTTGAGAACCATTAGGAGAAAAAAGTCCTAGTGCCAAATAATCAGCTCCGAAAGTGATGCCTTTATTCGATAGTTCTTCTCGCCAATGCGGTTTCGAAGAGGATTCCTTTTCTATGGTATTCTCTACGGAGTCTGGACTTTCAAAGTTCGCAGATAACGCTAAAGGTGAAGTCAGCACAGTAAGTAACAAACCACTATTAATTATATTTTTCTGATTCAATGTGATCTCCTAACTTATTAACTCTCTGGCTCATAGTAATCTTCGATTAACGATGCGTTCATTTCATATCCCATTGTGATATCACTTTGACCATCAACTAAAAACACTTCTTCCGTCACTTTTTTCGAATGAAAATCCCCCTCAATCCAAACTGGATATTGCACATTTTGCACCGTAAAGCCTTCTGGATATGAAACTCGAACAATTTGGTTGGCAGGTGGCGGTGGCATATGTATACAAGCTCCAGCTACGGGAACTAATAAAAACTCTGTTGTTTTTAAACCATCAAATTCAATAGGAACAATAAAGCCAGGCATACGTACTTTTTTACCATCGTATTCTTGAGTTATCGCCTCTGCATTATTTTGTTTTGCCGTCATATACGCCTGTCTAGCGGCAATCGCCTCACCAGCATCAACACCTTCGATTTTGAGTTGTTCAGTTAGTTGTAAACGCAGCTCTTCTGCCTGCTTAGAAGCATCATTTTGTAAGATTAAAATTTGTTTAAGGGCTAATTTTTGCTGGTCAGTCAATTCAGGTAAACCTACATTAACTTCAGTTTGTTTGATGGCTAATTCCTGCCACTTTAATTCAATTAGTTCGTTACTCATTGAATAAAAAGGAATACATAGCACCAATAAAAAGATAATTTTTTTCATTACAAATCCTTATAACTAGCCTACATTAAGTAGGCTATACAAAAAGGTACATCAACAACTACAAAGTATTTTTGTAAATTTTGCCGTCTTTCATGATAACTTTAATTGTATCAAGCTCAGGATCTCGCTCTTTCGCATCAAACCACTTTTCATTAGCGCCAAGCACAGATAAGTCTTCAAGAGGATTACCATCTACCACCAATAAATCTGCATAAGCCCCCACTTCAACCACACCTAATTTACCTTCAGGATACGGGTCCATCACTCCTGATAATTTCACTATTTCACCATTTACAGATGTCATGCCTTTAAGAGTATAAAAATTACCTAACTCTTTCCCTGCAAGATAAATGGTATGATCGGTTTGTTTAATACATGAAGTTACATCACCAACACAGTCAGTATGGAAGCCCCATTTAGGTTGGTACTTTTTCACATTAGAAATATAGTTTTTAAATGCTTTAGTTGCTGATTCTGCTTTGCGTTTTGATGCTGGATTGCTATTAATCGCTTCGATCTGACTTAAATAAGGAGAGAAAGCTGTCATATTCGTCGTAATATAAGCGCCCTTTTCTTTCATTTTTTTATTAATTTCACCATCAAACATAAAGCCATGCTCAATCGTCTTAACGCCGGCATCTAGATTGCGTAAAATCGCTTTTTTACTATAAGCATGCGACATTACATACGAACCATAAGCGTCAGCAACCTCTACAGCGGCACCAATTTCTTCTGCAGACATTGCGTTTAATTGCCACGGGTCAAATGATGATGCAACACCACCAGAAGACATGATTTTTAACTGTGAATTACCTTGTTTGAAGTTTTGACGAGCTGCAGCTTTGATCTCACCCACAGTATCCGTATTAACACTTACGTTATTTCTGCCCATCGAGGTTTGTGGACCATTGAGGTGTTGATTTGGAGTGGTTAAATTACTGAAATCCGCATGAGAACCTGTTGGGCCAATAAAAGCACCAGAAGTATATAAACGAGGTCCTTCAAGCATGCCTGAATCAATGGTTTTACGTAAGCCTGTATTTAAGCCGCCAGCGTCACGCCACGTTGTAAATCCTGATTGAAATACAGCATTAGCATTGACTGTTGCTCGAGATGCCAGCTCTTCAATGGTTCTGTTATT
Organism: Aliivibrio sp. S10_S31; assembly: GCF_014694495.1. Lineage (NCBI taxonomy): Bacteria > Pseudomonadati > Pseudomonadota > Gammaproteobacteria > Vibrionales > Vibrionaceae > Aliivibrio > Aliivibrio sp. S10_S31. The sequence continues at coordinate 262,722 of NZ_JAAUWR010000001.1, forward strand.
TTCATGGTCATTTAACGTTCCGGCATTCAATAAGAGGTGACCATGCCCTTCAATTAAACCTGGCATTAATGTTTTACCTTCGCCATTAATCACTAATGCATCACCAGCCTCAATCGGTTTGGCTGAAATGGCTTTAATTAAATTATTTTCAACCAAAACATAATGGTCCTCATATAATTTATTTTTGGTTCCATTAAAGATATCTACATTCGTAAACAAGGTTGATGATGCCGAAGCAGAAAAAACAGCGCCACATGACAAAGCAATGACACTAAACCTTAAAACATTTTTCATAAATAAATTCCTTAGTATGTAAATGATTCCCTTACATTTGCATTCAAATTCAAAGTGCTAAAATATACAGCAGCAAAATGAAACATTACGCAAACATAATAGAGATTAGTTGGTAACATAAAGGAATTCAATACGATTTAATTGCCATTTGGCGACAATAGGAATTTAGACATGGTTACGAGCTAGATTATTATTTTTACGATACTGAATCGGCGACACGCCATAAATACGCTTAAACGCACGCGAGAAGTGACCGGCATCGGAATAACCATACTGAGTGGCTATGATGGTAATCGGTTTTGTTGTTTCTACAATATCTCGTGTAATGAGTTCAAAACACATCTCTTCAATTAATACTTGATAGACAACTCCTTCATTCTTAAGTTTTCGCTGAAGTGTTCTCACATTCATCCGTAAAATCTCAGCGGCCAGTTTAATTGGTAATTTTCCAACAGGAAGATATGGGGATATCGCCATTTTAAATTGTTCAACAAAACAGATATTCTTTATATTAACTGGTTTATTTGAAATATTGTGAGTTCGTTGCTTTTGAGTCAGGTTCACCTTTTTATATATAAATGCTTTGGGGATCTCAATTGCGGTAACGGGTCTTTCAGTAAAAAATTGAACACTTTTTAACGCAGGAAGAGCTACAAAATCACTATCATTATCGCAACGAATTCCAATACGGCTTGGTGCCCATTCATGACTTGTCAGGTTCCGTAGTAATTCACACATAAAAATCACAGAAAACATTTCTGCAAATTTAAACCAAGGTTCATCTATACCTGATTTTTCACGAACCAACCACCAAGTATCCCCCTTTTCTTGTAGATAAACTTTTGCGTTAGTTGAGTCACTTATCAACAGATTAGAAAATTCATCTAACGTTGACTTTAAATCTCCACCAACAGTTAACCTTTCAATAAAACTAGGGATATAAGTATCTTTACATAAGCGCCAAAATAAAACCCCAAGTCGATGATTTTCAACATTACGACTTAATACCTCCATTAAATTCTTTAAACAAGACTCAGGAAGGTACAAGTAATGCCTTTTATCGTCATTGATAATATCAATTGGAATGGTTGCCTCTCTTAACAAAAGATGGCTCTTACTGTCTAACTCTTTAAATATAGTAGTGAAAATTTTGACACTATCTTTGGTCACTAATTGAATATTATTGCTTCTACTCATTGTATTGTGCTCTGTCTTCATTGATGAAGAAATATTGCTGAAGCAAGCTTGCTAAATCAGTATTCAATCCCAACTCATTAATGTCTTTAATTTTAGAGAAAATAATCATAATAACCTTCTTATCAAAAATTAATCTAAGTTCTTAATTTAAAATCGATACGCGTATCCTAGCTGTGGTCCTTTTTCAACTAGATCAATTTCTAAATTCATACCATCTTGCTCCATTTCATTTGCAATATTCAAATAGCGGTATCCAAACCATAAATTATGCGCTTCTGTAAATCGGTAAATTCCCATAATATTAAAACCATGATTAACATCATTATCACCAACAACATTGAAATCTGCGCTTACTGATATCCCCCAACGATCATCAAAATATTTGTTATATTTAATCCCAACAAGCCAATCAAATAAATGTTCTTTCGCTAATAAAGCTGACCCATTTACATTAATCAAACCGTCATTTGATAGCGCATTAATGTCTAATTCAACTTGGCTGTATGTATGACGGACCCCCGTTAGCAATTCAAGATTAGGGAATACTTCATAACCAAAAAATAAATCATTCACAGAAAGGTGCATTCTTGTTGTGATGTCGTGGCCAGGGGAAATGACAGAACCCGTAATCGGTCCATTAAGCCCTTTAGTTTGCGTCGAATCTTTCATATAAAGATAATTAGCACGAGCACCAACTAGCCATTTTCCTTTTGTAGCGTAAAAGTCCCCCATTAGACCAAACGCTAATCCATCCCATATGTTCTCAAATGGGACATCGACACGAACTACATCCTGACCAGAAGAGACGCTTCCTTCAATACTAGGAGCCCACACCATAGGAAAAACAAGTAAGAAATCCCATTCTTCCTCTTCGTTGGCAAAAACAGAGTTACTTAAAAACACTAAAAGAAACAATCCATATTTCATACATAATTCCATAAAAATAAATACATCATTAATATAGAACATTTATTTTATTTAATGGAGGGATTATCACCAAGTTACGACTTAGCTCAGCAATTCGATATATAAATTTACCATTTAGCGCCAACCATTTCTGATAGCCTTTTAATACAAAAAATTATTAGGCAATATAATAAACAGAAAATGAAAACGACATTAATAAATAATTAGGAATACATTATGAGCTCAGCAACTAAAGAATATGGTTTTAATACTCCACAACGTTTATTTGTCGGCTATACATTGGCTGTACTTGTAGATTTAACCGTCTTAAACTTTTTTGATGAATACTGGGACTTTGTAAATATAGAATCATTTACTGTTTCTTTTGCGGCCGCTATTTTATTGCAATTATTACTGAAACTTTCAATTAATGCGGAACATAAAATTGCAGATTACTTTAAATCGAAACCAGGCACAGCACCGAAAATATACCGTGCCTTAAGTAGCTATGTGATTTTAGTTGGTAGTAAATTCATCATGCTTGAAGCAATAAATATCCTGTTTGGAGATAAAGTATCATTTGAAGGGCCTCTAAATGGTGTCGTCGCCTTCTTCGCTGTGGTATTTACAATTCTTATAGCAGAAATTATCGTATCAAAAATTTACTTCGCACTTAGCGATAAAGAATAAAAAAATGGCGACCGCACTGGTCGCCATTTTTATATAAAACATTTATTACATTATCTATTCGCGTTTAATTGCTCAGCAAAATCTAGCATACGATTTAATGGAATAAGAGATTTTAAGCGTGTTTCTTCATCTACGAAGATCTCATGCTCAGACCCACCTTCTCGAAGTGACTTCTCAATAGCAACTAAGCCATTCATTGCCATCCAAGGACAGTGTGCACAGCTACGACATGTTGCGCCAGCACCTGCAGTTGGTGCTTCAAGTAATTCTTTCTCTGGCACCATTTGCTGCATTTTAAAGAAAATACCTTTATCTGTTGCAACAATCATTTTTTGTTGTGGTAGTTCTTTAGCTGCTTTGATTAATTGACTTGTAGAACCAACAGCATCCGCTAACTCAACAACACTTGCTGGTGATTCAGGGTGAACTAACACTGCTGCATCAGGGTGAAGTGCTTTAGCATCTTTTAAAGCTTTTGCTGAGAATTCATCATGAACAATACACTCACCTTGCCATAGAAGCATATCTGCGCCAGTTTTATTCGCAATATATGAGCCTAAATGACGATCAGGGCCCCAAATGATTTTTTTATCTTCATCATCTAGGTGCTCTACGATTTCTAAAGCAATGCTTGATGTTACTACCCAATCAGCTCGTGCTTTTACTGCTGCAGAAGTATTCGCATAAACCACAACCGTATGATCAGGGTGCGCGTCACAAAACTCAGTAAACTTGTCTGCTGGACAACCTAAATCTAGTGAACACTCAGCCTCTAATGTCGGCATTAAAATGGTTTTTTCAGGCGTTAGGATTTTTGCAGATTCTCCCATGAAACGAACACCAGCAATCACTAATGTTTTTGCTTCATGACGATTACCAAATTTTGCCATTTCAAGTGAATCACCAACAAAACCGCCAGTCTCTTCAGCTAATGCTTGAATTTCAGGGTCCGTATAATAATGGGCAATTAATACCGCATTTTTATCTTTAAGTAATTGCTTGATTTTAGAAATGTATTCTACTTTCTCTTCCGCACTTAATGCGATTGGCTTTGGAGGGAAAGGATAAACGGTATCGATGTGATCTAGAATATGGCCCATTGCTCAGCTCAGTAACTTTTTTCAAATAGTTTGAGCATTATACCCCTAATGATTTAGTCAGCAAGTTAGGGGAAATAAAAAAGGAGCCATAGGCTCCTTTATGTTTTAAAAATACTAAAAATTCAGCAAAGTTACAGTGATTTCAGTTTAGATGCTGCCGTTTTCGCGGTCGTGCTATCTGGATACTCACTCACTACTTTTTGATAATATTTTTTCGCTGCCACGTCGTTATTATTGCGCTTAGCAACTTCACCTAACTTCAATAAAGCATCCGCTCGTTTATTTGAGTCAGTATAACTAACTACTTTTGCGAAGCTTTTTGCCGCTTCAACATCATTTTTTTGAGCAAAGTACAGCTGTCCTAACCAGTAATGCGCATTAGAGCTATATACTGAATCAGGGTATGCCGTTACAAATTCTTGAAATGCTTTTGTTGCTCCTGCGTAGTTTTTCTCTTTTAAGATCAAATCCACTGCATTTTGGTAAGCTGCATTTTCATTAGTATCTGCAGCATAGGCACCTTCTGTTGATCCAACTTCCGTTGCTTCAGGCTTCGCTTCTACAGTTGGTTTTGCTGTTCTTATGTTGTCTATTTCAATATACAGCTGACGTTGACGCTCAAGCATCTGATCAAGTTCATAGCTATTGCGCTCTACCATGCCTCGCATCTCTGAAAGCTCTTGAGATAAACCGTCCAACTGCTGTTGTAATTGAAGCTGAATTTGATTACGGCTTTTAATTAAACGTTCTAAGCGTTCAATACTTGCCGATGATGCAGGAGCAGAAGAGGTAGAATTAGAACTGGCATTTAAATCTGTGACTGGAGCAGGTGCGGCGACCACAAGGGTCGCCGCACTAGCCAGCAACGTAAGCGGAATGATTCGCTTAAGGTTACTGTATTTCATATAAGTCAGCCTTATAAACTATCGATTAGTATACTAATACTGCACGACGGTTTTTAGCGTAGTCTTCAGCTGTTTGGCCAAGAACTAGTGGCTTCTCTTCACCGTAGCTTACGATAGAGATTTGGTCTGCAGAAACACCTAGAGCTTGTAGGTATTTAGATACTGCTTTAGCACGACGCTCGCCTAGAGCGATGTTGTATTCAGGAGTACCGCGCTCATCAGCATGACCTTCAACAGTTACTTTGATTGAAGGATCAGCACTTAGGAAAGCTGCGTGAGCTGCAAGCATATCTTCGTATTCTGAAGAGATTGTTGAGTTATCAAATGCGAAGTAAACAGTTTGAACTTTACGAAGTTCTTGCTCAGCTTGAGCACGTACTTCAGCTTCGTTCATTGCTTCATCAGCTTCGATAGAAGATAGAACAGCTGTATCTGTTTGACCTTCTGCACCGTTAGTTGTTTGAGTCTCTGCAGCATTAGTTGATTCTTGGCCAGCAGTACTGTCAGTTGCGCTGTCGCTAGAACTACAAGCTGAAAGAGCAACCACAGGCAACGCGATTAAAAGGCTCTTAAGAAGTTTATTTAGTTGCATTGTATTTTCCTTATTTTCCTAAATATTTTTAGTAGCTATAAAAATGGCGACCACGCTGGTGCCCTTACACGACCGTTAGTCGCTGGTAAGCGAGCTTTAAAACGGCCATCTATAGAAACCATAGAAAGAACATTTTGTTTTCTATAGATTGAACTGTAAATCACCATGCCACCATTTGGCGCAATACTTGGTGACTCATCCAGTAGTGTCTTTGTTAAGACCTGGACAGCACCGGTTTCTAAATCTTGTTTCGCTAGATTAAATCCAGTCTCTGAGCGATTTACCATAACGATATATTTACCGTCTGGAGTAATCTGCCCACCAAGATTTTGACTGCCTTGCCAGGTTAAACGTTTAGTTGAACCATCCCCTAAATTTACTCTATATATCTGAGGTTTACCACCCCGATCTGATGTAAATATAAGTGACTTGTTATCTGGAGCCCAAAAAGGTTCGGTATTATTCGCTCTACCGCGAGTAATTTGACTCATTTTTTTGGTCTTCAAATCCACAACATAAATTTGTAGACTTCCAGATTTTGATAATACTATCGCTAACTTATCACCATCATGTGAGAAGCGCGGAGCTCCATTATGACGCGGATAAGAAGCGATTAACTCTCTCTTACCCGTATAAATATTCATAATGAAAATTTGTGACTTTCTATTTTCAAAACTTACATATGCAAGCTTTTTACCATCAGGTGACCATGCTGGTGACATGATAGGTTGTTTCGATTTCAGAACTAAACGTTCATTATAACCATCATAGTCAGCAATTCTTAACTGGTATGGGTATTGTGCTTTATCATTTACAACAACATAAGCGATACGAGTTAAAAAAGCACCTCTTTCACCTGTCAATTTCTCATACACCACATCAGAAATACGGTGTGCATATTTACGCAGTTGCTTTGTCGATAATGACGCCACTTTATTAACTAAAATATGGTCTCGAGTAAGTACTAACTTACCTGATTCATCTAATGCCTTAGATTGACCTTTAGTTAGCTGACCACGAACAACATCGATAAGTTTGTATGTAACTTCATACTTACCTTGTGCGTTTAATTTAACTTCGCCAGTAACAATGGCATCCACACCCATTTTTGTCCAAGCTTCGTAATTAATGTCCGAATCTTTGTAAGGTGTTTGTGGCATTTTATTCGTTGGAATAGGACTAAACTTACCACTACGCTGTAAATCAGACGAAATAATCGCAGATATATCTTGTGGTAACTTACCTTCTCCATGCCATTTAAAAGGCACAATACCAATTGGTCTTGCTGAATCAATACCTTCTGTAATAACCAGTTCTAGCTCGGCTTTTGCGACCTGACTAAAACCTAAACAAACCACAAATAGGGTTAATATCCATCGTTTAAGCACTTGCTCTTCCTTATTCTGGTTGAACGGTAAGTCTAATATTTACTAACTCTGCAATAACATCAGTATCTTTTGGCATAGGAAATACATTCACTTTTGTTACTGCTGTTTTTGCTGCTCGACAAACTTGGGCATCACCACTAAGAGTTGTCACATTCAATAACAGACCTGTTGATGATAGTTTTATTCTTACATCACAAGCTTTACCAATATATGATGCATCAGTTAATAAGTTCTGCTGAATCATTTGTCTAAAAATTGCCGCATGACGATTAACTTCATTATCAATATGCTGTTGTTTAGCTGATGAGTTCTGAACCGTCTCATCTTCTAAACCTGCAAAAATATCATTTAATGCTGCTTCTTTCTGTTTACGCTCAGCTTCTGCTTTCGCTGCTTTTTCTTTACGAGCTTTTTCTGCTGCTTTGGCTTTAGCTACTCGCTCAGCCTCTGCTTTCGCTTTTCTTTCAGCTTCTGCTTTGGCCGCTTTCTCTTTTGCCTTACGATCTGCTTCAGCTTTAGCTGCTCGCTCTTTTTCTAATTGCGCTTTCTTAGCAGCCTCTTTCGCTGCTTTTTCTTTATCAGCTTTAATTTTAGCCTGTTTTGCCGCTTCTGCTTTCGCTGCTTTCGCTGCTGCGTCTGCTTTTCGCTTACGCTCAGCCTCTGCAGCTACTGCACGTTCTTTCTCTTTTTTCGCTTCAGCTACTGCTTTTTTGCGTTCTTCTTCCGCCTGACGAGCCGCTTTTTTCTCTTGAACTTGCTTTTCTTTCAATCGACGAATTCGTTCTTCTTCAGCTTTTCGATTTTTTTCTAATCGCTCTGCCTGCTGTTTTAATTTCTTCAAACGATCTTGTTCGGCTCGCTCAGCTCTTTCGCGCTCTTGTCGAATTTGATTTGCTTGCTTAGCGATAGTACCAGGATCAATCACAACTGCTTGAATCGTATTTGGCTTAGCTTTGTCATCTAAAGAAAAATCGCTACCAAATATCAGTGCTATCACTAACAGTAAGTGAAGCACGATAGAAACACCAATGGCAAATGTGTAATTATTATCCGCTTTCATCAATGGTTATTCACTTCTATTCCTTGAGATCAGTGAGCAAGCCTACTTTACTGACACCCGCTCGACTCAATTCATCCAAGACCAACACAATTTCAGCATATGGCGTACTTGCATCACCACCAACGGCAACAGGAGAATTTGGCTTTATGCTTAATTCTGCTTTTACGTTAGTGATCATCTCTTGCATCGACATCGGACGACGTACTTCTTGGTTATCAACGCTTAAACCTAAATTACCGTCTTTATCTACTTCAACGATAATAAATGTCGCATTAGGGTCTTCCCCTGCCATTGCCTGTGCTGATTTCGTATTGGTCATTTCAGGCAAATCAACATCAACACCTTGAGTTACAAAAGGAGCGGTTACCATGAAAATAATTAATAGTACTAACATTACATCAATGTATGGAACCACATTGATTTCAGCAGTTAACTTACGCTTTTTAGGTTGATAACCAGACATTACTTCTCCTGACTCGCCATAGCTTGACGGTGAAGAATACTTGAGAATTCATCCATAAATGCAGCATAGTTGTGTTCTAACTTGCCGACTTTAACACTTAAACGGTTATAAGCGATAACTGCCGGAATAGCAGCAAATAAACCCATAGCTGTCGCTACAAGTGCTTCTGCGATACCCGGTGCCACCATAGCAAGTGTTGCTTGTTTTACTGCACCCAGAGCAATGAATGCGTGCATAATACCCCATACCGTACCAAACAGGCCGATATAAGGTGTGATAGAGCCAACTGTTGCTAGGAAAGGTAGATTCGTCTCTAAGTTATCTACTTCACGAGAAACTGTCACACGCATAGCACGAGCCGTTCCGTCCATTACCGCTTCTGATGAAGAAGAATTTACTCGAGATAAACGAGCAAATTCATTAAAACCTGAATAAAAGATTTTCTCTGTTCCGCTAATTCGATCTTTACGAACTTTCACTTCATTGAACAGTTGAGATAAATCCATACCAGACCAAAATTTATCTTCAAAACGTTCCGCATCGCTACGAGCTACAGATAATACTTTTGAGCGCTTAAAAATCATCGCCCATGAAATTACAGACAAGCTTAATAGAATAAGCATCACGATCTTAACTAATAAACTAGCTTGTAAAAATAGATCGAGAATTGATAGTTCACCTGTCACAAGATATCTCCGATAAAATAAACGATGGGATCGCCGTTGGTTTCATAACTGAATTATCGACACAGGCTACCTTAACCGTAGCTTTGCACAATACTTTACCGTCAGAATTAACCAATATTTGACAAAAGGTTAGCGATACTTTTTTAATTTCTGTTATTAATGTTTCAACAATAAGTTGTTCATCTAAACGAGCAGCTGAAATGAAATCAATCTGTAAACTCTTTACAACAAAGCCAATAGATTCATTCAACATTACTTGTTGGGAGACCCCTTTATCTCGTAATAGTTCAGTTCGTGCACGCTCAAAAAACTTAAGGTAGTTTGAATGATATACAACGCCACCGGCATCGGTATCTTCATAATAAATGGTTATAGGCCATTTAAATGGATTCGTATTCATCTCACCTTTCTCATTATTATTGAAAAATCAATTGCTAACTATAACTGATCTTAACCCTAGGTAACTATATGATATTTACATTTTGAGGTTAAATCGTAAAAAAAAAATGGTTTGTCACTTAAATAAGTAACAAACCACTCAATATTATGTTTCAACTGATGACTTTAATGCAAGCAAACTACATAAAGTATAAATAACTGAAATATATCAAAATCAACATTGAAAAATATGGGCTAAACAGAAGTTTCCATCCCCATTTTTGAGGAATGAATCCAACAACAAAAATGAAAGCGGTACACACTGAATAAATTAGAGCTGGAGCCAATAACCCACTAAACCCACCAATTCGTTCAGCGTATATTGTCGGTTCCCACATTAGCATTGCCATATGGAACACTGCGACACCAACCAACAATAAACGAATGACGATATTGTTGATTGGAGATTGTACGCTATCAATTTTGTCAGCGAGATTACTCACTGTCTTTATCCATCATTTCTGAGTGCTCTAACCAAAGAGCATTGATGATACCAAATGCACAAGCAAGTAGAACACCTAGAATCCATGCGAAATACCACATAGTAAATACTCCTTAGTATAGAGACGTTTTGTTCTCTTCGATGAATTTATTATCAAGACGACCAAACATTTTAATGTACGTCCAGATAGTGTAAGCAAGAATAATTGGTACCATTACGATAGCAACGTATGTCATTAGCGTAAGTGTTAACTCACTTGAAGTTGAATCCCACATAGTTAAGCTGTGGTTCGGGTTCAAGCTTGATGGCATTACGAATGGGAATAACGCAAAACCAGAAGTTAAGATAACACCAGCGTTAGTTAAGCTTGAGCTTAAGAACGCAAGACCGCCAATATTTGCACGAGATGCAATAATTGTAACGATAGGCATGATCACTGCTAATGCTGGCGCAATCCATAGTAATGGGTATTCGTTGAAGTTATGGAACAAAGCACCTACTTCACGAGTTACTTCTTTGTTTAATGGATTTGACGGTGCAAAGTGATCTAGGCTACCTACAATCACATAACCTTCAATGCTCTGAGCCCAGATACCTGCAATAACAAATAGAACAATTACAAGAGCACTAAAGATCATTGCCATATTTCGTGCGCGAGTGTGCAAATCACCCGTTGTTTTCATTTGTAGCCATGTTGCGCCTTGAGTAATGAACATAAATGAACTTACTAAGCCACACACTAGTGCAAATGGGTTTAACAGACCAAAGAATGAACCGTGGTAAGTTGGCATCATTAGGTTATCCAGTTGGAATGGAACACCTTGTAGAAGGTTACCAAACGCTACACCAAAGATAACTGGTGGAACGAAGCTACCAATAAAGATCGCAGCATCCCACGCTGAACGCCAGCGTTTATCTTCAATTTTAGAACGGTAATCAAATCCAACAGGACGGAACCATAAAGCAGCTAACGTTACGATCATTGCTAGGTAAAAACCTGAGAATGATGTTGCGTATACTAATGGCCATGCTGCGAATAATGCACCACCTGCTGTGATTAACCATACTTGGTTACCATCCCAGTGAGGGGCAATTGAGTTAATCATAACTCGACGTTCTGAATCTGTTTTACCGATAACAGGTACTAGTGCACCAACACCCATATCGAATCCATCTGTTACAGCGAAGCCAATCAGCAATACACCGATTAATGCCCACCAAACAAATCGCAATACTTCGTAATCAAACATTGCTCAAATCTCCGTTTTTATGCTTCTACTTGGCGAGTTAATTTCGCTTCTGAATCTTGACCATTTTGCTCAAAGTGGTAGCGGCCTGTTTTCAAGCTACTTGGACCTTTACGAGCAAATTTCACCATTAGGTAAACTTCAGCAATCAAGAAAATCGTGTACAAGCCAATAATTGCAGCCATTGAAATTAGAATTTCAGTTGCTGTTAATGCCGATGCCGCTACGTTTACAGGTAAGATCTCACCAACAGCCCATGGTTGACGACCATATTCTGCTACGAACCAACCTGCTTCAATCGCAATCCATGGTAATGGCATGCCAAATAGTGCAGCTTTAAGTAACCAAGGCTTCGCTTCGATTTTTTGACGACATGTTTGAACAAATGCAAAAGCAAAGATACCAAGCATTAATACGCCACAAGCTACCATGATTCGGAATGAGAAGAACAATGGCCATACTGTTGGGATTGAATCATCCGCAGCCGCTTTAATTTGGTCTTCTGTTGCATCAACTACGTTATCTGTATAACGCTTAAGAAGTAAGCCATAACCTAAGTCATGTTTTACATCATCAAATGCAGCAATGTTTTCAGGTGTTTTCTCACCATTACGTAATTTCTCAAGTAGACCGTACGCAACCATACCGTTTCGAATACGAAGTTCATGTTGGTCTTTAAGATCACGTAAGCCAGTCACTTGCTTATCTAAAGAACGAGTCGCAATAATACCCATTACATATGGGATCTTAATTGCATAATCTGTTTCCATAGATTCTTGATTTGGTAAACCAATCACAGTAAACGCAGCAGGCGCTTCTTCTGTATGCCATTCAGCTTCGATAGCAGCAAGTTTAACTTGTTGTACTTCACCTAGCTCATAGCCAGACTCATCACCAAGAACCATTACAGATAGGATTGACGCCATACCAAAAGAAGCAGCAATTGCGAATGAACGACGTGCAAATGCAATATCACGGCCTTTTAGTAGGTAGTAAGAACTGATACCTAGTACGAACATTGCGCCACATGTGTAACCTGATGCTACTGTGTGAACAAATTTAACTTGTGCTACTGGGTTTAGTACAACTTCAGCGAAGCTCACCATTTCCATACGCATTGTTTCAAAGTTAAATTCCGCACCTACTGGGTTTTGCATCCAGCCATTAGCTACTAGAATCCAAAGTGCTGAGAAGTTTGAACCTAAAGCAACTAACCAAGTTACTGCAAGGTGTTGACGTTTAGATAAACGATCCCAACCAAAGAAGAATAAACCAACAAAAGTAGATTCTAAGAAGAAAGCCATTAGTGCTTCGATGGCAAGAGGAGCCCCGAAAATATCACCAACGTAGTGTGAATAGTAAGACCAGTTAGTACCAAACTGGAATTCCATTGTTAAACCAGTTGCTACACCTAGTGCAAAGTTAATACCGAACAATTTACCCCAGAACTTTGTCATGTCCTTGTAGATTTGTTTGTCGGTCATTACATATAAAGACTCCATAATAGCCAATAAAAAGGCCATACCTAGAGTCAGAGGAACGAATAGGAAGTGATACATCGCTGTCATTGCAAATTGCAGACGCGATAACTCCACTACATCAGTGATCATGAGAACTCCTTTGTGTCAGGCTGAATGACACAGTACTTCCATACTTTTAAGTGAGCGTAAACACTTTATTTATGTAGTCTTAATATTCATTAGCGTATTAATAACCACAAAGTGTTACATAAATGTGTAAATCAGGTTAATTTAATGTTAAGTTAACTCTAATATAGAACCCGCTAATATTAATAGGAAACAAGATTTCTTTCAAAAGGTTTGTCTCAAAATTGTAAGTTAATTACATTTATTTTTTAGTAAGTGTTCATTTTTCACACTTTCAATAATCCATATACGAAAAAACGAGTGATTTTGATCACTCGCTTTCAATTAACTCAGCTTAAAATATTAATAGACTGTGTAAATATATTAATACTGTAACGAAATCTATTTATCAGGCTTATCAATTCCAAAATGTAGATACGCTCTATCAGATACAATTCGTCCTCTAGGCGTTCTTTGCAGATAACCTTGCTGAATGAGATAAGGTTCAATAACATCTTCAATGGTATCACGCTCTTCACCAATGGCTGCTGCAATATTATCTAAACCAACAGGCCCACCATCAAACTTTTCCATAATAGCTAACAATAGCTTTCTGTCCATGTAATCAAAACCACGAACGTCTACATCGAGCATATTAAGCGCTTTATCAGCAATCTCAGATGAAATGTTCCCGTCACTCATGACTTCAGCATAGTCACGAACACGACGTAATAAACGGTTGGCAATACGTGGAGTACCGCGTGCACGACGAGCCACTTCTAATGCACCTTCAGATTCCATGGATAAATTCAAACAATCTGCGCTGCGTTGAACTATGTGCTGAAGATCTTCGACTTTGTAATATTCTAAACGTTGCACAATACCAAAACGATCACGAAGCGGTGATGTTAATGATCCAGCCCTTGTCGTTGCACCAATTAAAGTAAACGGAGGTAAATCTATCTTTATTGAACGAGCTGCAGGGCCTTCACCTATCATGATATCAAGTTGATAATCTTCCATCGCAGGATAAAGCACTTCTTCAACCATAGGGCTTAAGCGATGAATTTCATCAATAAATAAAATATCGTTTTCTTCTAAATTCGTCAGTAATGCAGCTAAGTCCCCTGCTTTTTCAAGAACAGGTCCTGATGTGGTCCTTATATTTACGCCCATTTCATTAGCTACAATATTGGCTAATGTTGTCTTACCTAAACCTGGAGGACCAAAAATAAGTAGATGATCCAGTGCTTCTTCACGCATTTGTGCAGCTTTAATGAAAATCTCCATTTGGCCTCGAACATGGTCTTGGCCTTGATAATCATCTAACTTTTTAGGACGGATGGCTCTATCAATCACATCCTCTTCACGAAAAGTTGGGTTATCTGCTGCAATTAAACGATCAGCTTCAATCATAATAAGTACTCAACAATTAGAAGATGATTAAATCATCGACTTTAATGATTCACGGATCAATACTTCGCTGGTCATGTCCGGCTTAGCAATTTGAGAAACAGTTTTAGATGCTTGCTGAGGTTTATAACCTAATGCAATTAATGCACTAACCGCTTCATCCACAGCACTTTGTGGAGATGTGATAAATTCTGAACCATCATCCATTGGCGCTGCATCGGTCACTGGCGTAAACAGATCACCCGCTCCCCATCCTTTTAATCTATCTTTCATTTCAACAACAAGTCTTTCCGCTGTCTTTTTACCAACACCCGGTAACTTAACTAAAGTTGAGATATCTTCACGTTCAACACTTTGCACAAATTGCGCTGCTGTCATTCCTGATAGAATAGCTAAGCCCAGCTTAGGACCAACACCATTTGCTTTAATTACTTCACGAAACAACGCTCGTTCATTTTTAGTATTAAAACCATATAGTAGCTGTGCATCTTCACGTACAACATAATGAGTATAAATAATGGCTTCCGAACCCACTTCTGGTAATTCATAAAAACAGCTCATTGGCATCTGTACTTCATAGCCAATACCACTCACTTCAATTAATAATTCTGGTGGTTGTTTTTCTAATAAATTTCCGCGAAGACGTCCAATCACAATAGATACTCTTTAAAATAAATAATAAGTTAAGATAGTAATAAAGAACTGGATAGATATCCAGTAAAAGAAATGAGAATTTATAACAAGCAACACTGGTGCTCTTTATCTATAACGCCCACGACGTGCTCCCGTTGCTTTACCAGCTAACGCAATTAATGTTTTATTGGTATTGGCATGACAAATGGCTGCGCCTAATGCATCAGCAGCATCGGCTTGTGGTTTAGCCGGCAGTTTCAACATACTCATGACCATATGTTGGACTTGAGATTTATCAGCACCACCCGTTCCTGTTACTGCTTGCTTAATTAAACGAGC
Source organism: Aliivibrio sp. S10_S31 (assembly GCF_014694495.1). NCBI lineage: Bacteria > Pseudomonadati > Pseudomonadota > Gammaproteobacteria > Vibrionales > Vibrionaceae > Aliivibrio > Aliivibrio sp. S10_S31. Next base: position 278,101 of record NZ_JAAUWR010000001.1, read on the forward strand.
TGCATATTCGTAAACGGGTAAGTCTGCATTCACCGCGGCGACAATTGCACTGCCTCTTGCTTGGCCAAGCTTTAATGCTGAGTCAGCATTTTTCGACATAAATACTTGTTCAATCGCAAACACATCAGGTTGGAATTGCGTGATGATTTCAGAAACTCCCGCATAAATTTGCTTTAATCGACCAGGTAGTTCTTTTTCAGACATACGAATACAACCACTGCCAAGATATTGCAGATGACGGCCATTTTGGCGAATAACACCATATCCAGTAATACGCGAGCCGGGATCAATCCCTAAAATGATAGACATATAAAAACCACTGATTATTTATACATATATATTAGCTAGATATCACTTCAAACTCAAGGTATTAGTAATAAAGAGCAGTCTCACTTTACATAGTATAGATACAAAAATGCCCGCATAAATACGGGCATTTTTTTACAAAGAATTAAACGCTAATTATGCGTCTTTTTTCTCGGCAAATTTAACTGCAATCGCCAATTCTTCTAAAGAAGCAGGGTTTGCTAGGCTTGGAGCGTCTGTAAGTAGACATGCTGCAGCCGTTGTTTTAGGGAACGCGATAACATCACGGATGTTTTCTGTACCACAAAGTAGCATTGCTAGACGGTCAAGACCAAAAGCAAGACCTGCGTGTGGTGGCGTGCCGTATTTTAGAGCTTCAAGTAAGAAACCAAATTTCTCTTGTTGTTCTTGAGCTTCAATACCTAGGATACCAAATACCGCTGTTTGCATTTCTGCATTATGGATACGTACAGAACCACCACCAACTTCGTAGCCGTTAATTACCATATCGTATGCATCAGAGTTCGCTGCAGCAGGGTTTGCTTGTAGCTCTTCAGCGGAAACACCTAAAGGAGATGTGAATGGGTGGTGCATTGCATGCAAGTTACCTTCACCGTCTTCTTCAAACATTGGGAAATCAACAACCCATAATGGAGCCCATGCAGATGTATCTGTTAGCTCAAGATCAGTACCTAACTTAAGACGTAGTGCGCCCATCGCTTCCGATACGATACCTGCTTTATCTGCACCAAATAGGATGATATCGCCAGTTTCAGCTTGAGTACGTTCAAGAATTGCGTTGACTACTTCTTCATTTAAGAACTTAGCAACAGGAGATTGAACACCTTCAAAGCCTGCAGCACGATCGTTCACTTTCATCCAAGCTAAACCTTTCGCACCGTAGATACCTACAAAGTTACCGTACTCATCGATTTGCTTACGAGATAATGAAGCGCCACCAGGTACACGGATAACGGCTACACGACCTTTTTCATCATTTGCAGGACCTGAGAACACTTTGAAGTCTACATCTTTAACAAGATCAGCAACGTCAACAAGTTCAAGCGGGTTACGTAGATCTGGTTTATCAGAACCAAAACGACGCATTGCTTCAGAGAATGGCATTACAGGGAATTGACCAAGTTCAACATCTAGAAGCTCTTTCCACATATCGTGAACAAGACGCTCAGTCACATTACGAACTTCTTGAGAAGTCATGAATGAGGTTTCGATATCGATTTGAGTAAATTCAGGTTGACGGTCAGCACGTAAATCTTCATCACGGAAACATTTTACGATTTGGTAGTAACGGTCAAAACCAGACATCATTAGCAATTGTTTAAATAGCTGTGGTGATTGTGGTAAAGCGTAGAAGCTACCTTTATGAACACGGCTTGGTACTAAGTAATCACGAGCACCTTCTGGTGTTGCTTTCGTTAATACTGGCGTTTCGATATCTAAGAATAAGTTTTCATCTAAGAAACGACGAACGAAGCTTGATGCACGAGCACGTAACTTGATACGGTCACTCATTTCTGGACGACGTAAATCAATGTAACGATACTTCAGACGTTGCTCTTCTGAGTTAGTTTGGTTGAAGTCTAATGGAAGCGCCGCAGAACGGTTGATGATCTCAAGGCCTGTAGCCAAAAGTTCTACTTCACCAGTAGCCATATCTTTATTTACTTGGCTATCAGGACGAACACGAACTTCACCAGTAAATTTGATACAGAATTCATTACGCAGTTGACTTGCAACCTCAAATACGTCTTTCATATCTGGGTCAACAACTACCTGAACGATACCTTCACGATCTCGCATATCAATAAAGATAAGACCGCCTAAATCACGGCGACGGTTTACCCAGCCGCAAAGTTCTACAGTTTGCCCTGCAAGGGACTTGTTCAGGTTACCACAGTAATGGGTGCGCATGATGATTTTCCCAATCTAATATACATGTTCAATAGTAAATGCAGCGAAAAAGGAGTGCTGCATTTTTCATAATTCTATTCACGCTTGCCTAAATGACGTATTTACCAGCCAATCTGCTGAATTAATATACAAAACGCAAAAATATGCCGATATTATAAAGGAAAAATAACGTATACCCAAGTAACTTCAAGTCTGTTACCTATCTGAAAAACTTCCCTTTCAATTTTCATTGCCCTAAAGACATTAACTCAAGAATTCACTACAATAGCGCCATCATAAGCTGGAGTGCTATGAATCATGCCGTTCTAGGTAAGTAGAATTCAATATTTACCTAGAGTTGTATGAGTTTCGTATGGATGTCATAACCAAGCCTTAGTGAGAATCCCATGGCTAACCCTGATACTATTTTTTCTACACCAATCGACAAAATTGGTGATTTCACATTTGATGAACGCGTTGCTGAAGTATTCCCTGACATGATCCAACGATCCATTCCAGGCTACAGCAATATTATCTCAGCCATCGGTATGCTGGCCGAACGCTATGCTAAACCACATTCAAATGTTTATGATTTAGGTTGTTCACTTGGAGCGGCAACGCTTTCAATGCGCCGAAGTATCGATCAAGAAGGTTGCCAAATTATTGGAGTGGATAATTCATCCGCTATGGTCGAGCGTTGTCGCTTACTTGTTAATGCTTACCGCTCAGATACACCAGTAACGATTCTAGAAGCAGATATACGTGACGTTGATATTCAAGATGCTTCTGTTGTTGTTTTGAACTTCACATTGCAATTTTTAGCGCCTGCAGACCGTCACGCATTACTTGAAAAAATTTATGCTGGCTTGCGTCCTGGCGGCATTTTGATTTTATCCGAGAAATACATTTTTGAAGATGAAAATGCTAACGAATTACTGATTGACCTACATCATGACTTTAAACGTGCAAATGGCTACAGCGAACTAGAAATAAGTCAAAAACGCAGTGCTATTGAAAACGTGATGCTACCTGACACAATTGATGTGCACAAAAAGCGCTTTAATGAGATTGGCTTTAAAAGCTCTGAAGTATGGTTCCAATGTTTTAACTTCGGTTCAATGTTTGCCATCAAATAACCCTGTTTTGTTATCACCAACTATATAAAGATATTTATGTTTAATTTTGCTAATTTTTATCAACTAATTGCCCAAGATACCGTTCTTCAACCTTGGTTAAATACATTGCCACAGCAACTAACCGACTGGCAGAATGCAGAACATGGTGATATTGAGCGTTGGATAAAAGCGTTGAAAAAAATCCCTGAAGGATGCGCTGATAATATCGACTTAAAATCATCAGTAACGCTATCAAATAACACCCCATTAATTGATGGCGAACGCAAAAAATTAGAAAACTTATTACAAACCTTCCATCCATGGAGAAAAGGCCCATTTACGGTTCATGACATTCATATTGATACTGAATGGCGCTCAGATTGGAAATGGGATCGTTTGCTACCTCACATTACGCCACTAAAAAATCGTTCAGTTTTAGATGTTGGCTGCGGTAACGGATATCATATGTGGCGCATGCTTGGTGAAGAAGCACGTTTGTGTGTGGGTATTGACCCATCACATTTGTTTTTAATCCAGTTTGAAGCTATTCGCAAACTAATGGGGAATGACCAACGTGCTCACCTATTACCGTTAGGAATTGAGCAACTTCCTGAATTGAACGCTTTTGACACCGTATTTAGCATGGGTGTGTTATATCACCGCCGTTCTCCACTTGATCATCTAATTCAACTAAAAAACCAATTAGTTGCTGGTGGTGAATTGGTACTAGAAACATTAGTTATTGATGGCGACGAAAACGCAGTATTAATGCCTGTTGATCGCTACGCTCAAATGCGCAATGTATACTTCTTCCCATCAGCTAGAGCACTAAAAGTATGGTTAGAGAGTGTTGGATTTGTCGATGTAAAAATAGTAGATGAATGTGTAACAACAACAGGCGAGCAACGCTCTACTGAATGGATGAAACATAATTCTTTACCTGAATACTTAGACCCAAATGATTCAACAAAAACCATTGAAGGTCACCCAGCACCAAAACGTGCGATTTTAATAGCAAAGAAACCTGACTAAACTTTAACATTTGAGGGCTATTCGCTCTCATTTATTATCGTTATTATGCACATGTTAATTTAACTCAACGGAACATAAAATGATCCAACGAATTCTACCACTGGTTGCAGTTTTAAGCCTTTCTGGCTGTGCTCTTACACAACAGACTCAACCTTTAGCTTCAGACAATTCAGAAACCGTCGCTGCAATTAAATCAATGGAAACCAATCTAAACACTCGTTTGGATAATATGGAAACAAAAATTGAGACTCAAAACGAGTATATTTCTACATTAGAAAAAGAGCTATCTAATGTTTCTGAAGAACTATCTATTGTCCGTTCCGAACAAACAAAAATTCAAAACAGCATTAGAGTCGCTACATCTAAGAAAAAACGTCTTGCTCCACTCCCTATTTCTATGCAATCTCAAGCTTTAAAAGACACTATTGTGCTTGGTGCGATTGAAAACGTTGAAATCGCCGATATTAAACAAGCATTCACAGCTCGTATTGATACTGGTGCAACCACTTCTTCTCTAAACGCAGTTGATCTACAAGAGTTTGAGCGCAACGGTAGCCAATGGGTTCGATTCCATCTAGTAAACCAAGACGTTAAAGCTGATGATGGAAAACTTGAGTGGATTACTGCTCCTGTTATCCGTAACGTAAAAATTCGTCAAGCAACGGCAGAAGATGCTGAACGCCGCCCTGTTGTCGAATTATGGATAAAACTTGGCGCAATCCACGAAAAAGTACAGTTTACCCTTGCAGATCGATCTCACATGACTCATTCTGTTTTATTAGGTCGTGAGTTTATTCAAGATATCGCTGTTGTCGATGTCAGCAAAGAATTCGTTCAGAGCAAAAAATAACTCTACATCAAATAAGCGGTAATTTATTCAATATCTTAGTAGCATAAATTACCGCATGAATTACAATTATAATTATCTTCCACTTTTGCCATTACAATGAGGACGTTATGCCATCAAGAGTGCCTTTTTATTTTCTTATCTCGCTATTAATTGTTGCTGGACTTACATTGAGTTGGCTTCGCCATGACTCATATGGTGTGCCTTGGACTCCAGGAGAAAGAAGCCAAGTATGGGATGTTGAAGCCCGTATTCAATTTGATGCAGTAAATAAACCTGTTAAGGTTTCTATGGCTGCTCCACAAACTCAAACTGGTTTTACTATTGTCGATGAAAGTGCTTCATCACCAGGCTATGGTATTGCTTACCTAACAACAGAACATGGACGTCGCGCTGAATGGACAATTCGTCAAGCCGATGGACCTCAAACTCTGTATTACAAAACTCAAATTTTAGTGGATCCTCAAGCTAGCGCAACGATTGAGCCACCTAAAACTGACAAACCAGAAGCGGTAACATTTGAAGGACCACATGAAGCTGCTGCGATTTCATTATTAGAGCAAGCTCGACTACGTTCTTCTGATGACATCACCTTAACTCGTGAACTTATTAAGCAATTTAACGACAACGATAACCAAAATGCATCGTTGCTTCTAAATGACTTAACTAAAGTACAAGCAATTTCAAAACTACTTAGCTTTGAGAACATCCATAATAAAGTGGTTGGTACTCTTTGGTTAGAAGATGGTCGCCGCCGCCAATCAGTTCAACATATGATTGAAGTATGGAATGGTGAGCATTGGAAACTATTTAACCCAGAGACAGGTGAACAAGGTCAACCATCAAATCTACTTCTTTGGGATGAAACGAATGTTTCATTGTTGGATGTTGTTGGTGGTAAAAACAGTCAAATTCATTTCTCAATGATTGCACAGGAAATTTCTCCTGCTACAGCTACAGATAAAAAAGTAGATGCAGATAATTTATTAAACTTTTCAATTCACAGTCTTCCATTAGAAGAGCAATCGATGTTTAAAACCATCATGTTGATTCCTATTGGGGCTTTGATTGTTGTTTTCTTAAGAATCATTATTGGTTTAAAAACATCTGGTACTTTCATGCCAGTTCTAATTGCTGTTGCATTCGTACAAACACAATTAGTAACAGGTATTGTAGGTTTCTTGCTGATTGTTGGTACTGGTTTAATTATCCGAAGTTACTTATCAAAACTTAACTTACTCTTAGTTGCCAGGATCTCAGCCGTTATCATCACGGTTATTATGATCATTTCTCTGTTTACTATCGTTGCATTCAAGATTGGATTAACAGCGGGTCTAAGTATCACGTTCTTCCCAATGATCATTCTATCTTGGACTGTTGAACGTATGTCTATCCTTTGGGAAGAAGAAGGTTGGAAAGAAGTTGCTACACAAGGTGGTGGTTCATTACTAACTGCGGTAATTATTTATATCGCAATGACAAACCCATTTGTACAGCATCTTACATTTAACTTCATTGGTATACAGCTAATTGTCTTAGCACTTATTCTAATGCTAGGTAACTACACAGGTTACCGACTAAGTGAGCTTCGTCGCTTTAAGCCATTAGCGGAGGACTAACCTATGTTTAGTAGATTTACTTCTCCGTCAAAACTAAAAGCAAAAGGCATCATGGGTATGAACCAACGTAACGGCAGCTATATTGGCCGTTACAACGACAGAAGCAAATACCCATTGGTTGATGACAAATTAAAAACCAAGATCATCGCCGAAAAAGCAGGAGCAACTGTTCCAAAGCTAATTGGTGTGATCGATAGTCAAGCTGAAGTGAAAAATATTCATAACATCGTTAAAGACTGGCCTGGCTTTGTTATTAAACCAGCTCAAGGAAGCGGTGGTAAGGGTATACTTGTTGTAACATCACACAAAGATGGCGTTTATACTAAACCATCTGGTGCTGAAGCTTCAAAACAAGATGTTGAACGCCATATTACCAATACCCTCGCTGGTCTTTTCTCATTGGGTGGTAAGAATGACGTTGCGGTTATCGAGAACTTAATTCAATTTGATGACGTTTTTGATGGATTCAGTTATGAAGGTGTACCTGATGTACGAATTATCGTATTTAAAGGCTACCCTGTTATGGCTATGATGCGTTTATCAACATCAGACTCCGATGGTAAAGCTAACCTACACCAAGGGGCTGTGGGTGTTGGTATAGATATTGGTACAGGTAAAGCAGTACGCGCAGTACAGTTTGATTTACCAGTAGAAACGCACCCTGATACAGGTAAGCTACTCAGTACACTTGAAGTACCTCATTGGGAAAAGTTACTAACGCTGGCATCAAGTGCTTGGGAAATGACGGGCTTAGGCTATATGGGGACTGATATGGTTCTTGATAAAGAATATGGTCCTATGGTTCTAGAGCTGAATGCTCGTCCAGGCCTTGCGATTCAAATTGCAAACGGTACGGGTTTATTACCTAGACTGAAGCATATTGAAAGCTTAGAAGAAACCGTTCCTTACCCTACCCCAGAAGCTCGTGTAGCCTACGCTATGGAGCAGTTTGGTATTTATAACAAATAATATATAGCCCTACTTGTTTGTAGGGTCTATAACATTAAAAAAGGGAAGAAAGCTGATGCTGTCTTCCCTTTTTCTTTATACCGATATAATTCAGTTCTTATACGTCTATTTTTCCCAACGCTCTGCAGCTGTTTTATCTGTATCTCGAGATTCAACCCAACGCACTTCTTTTGTAGTTCGCTCTTTTTTCCAGAACGGAGCATTGGTTTTCAAGTAATCCATAATGAATTCACAAGAATCAAACGCAGCCCCACGGTGAGCACTTGATACACCCACAAAGACAATTTGATCGCCAAGTTCTAAGTCACCTACTCTATGAATCACCTTCACTTTAAGTAGAGGCCAACGCTCTTTCGCTTGTGCAACGATATCGTTAAGAGACTTCTCGGTCATTCCTGGGTAATGTTCTAAAGATAGACCTGTAACATCATCACCTAGGTTCATATCACGAACTTTACCAATGAAAGTAACCACAGCACCAGCAGCCGTACCTTCTGCTAGTAATTGATATTCATCACCAACGTTAAAATCATGCTCTTGAACAGAAATCATATTAACCACCTGTTACTGGTGGGAAAAAAGCAACTTCATCACCATCAGAAACAGTAGAATCTAAGCTTGAAATCGTTTGATTAATTGCAACAAGCAACTTACCTTTTTCTAATGCTAAATCCCACTTATCGCCCTTTTGGCTTAATTCTTGACGAATGGCTTCTGCCGTTGCATATTCACCAGATAGTTCCAGTTTATCAGTGCCAACTAACTCTTTTGTTTGCGCGAAAAATAATACTGTAATCATGCGTCTGCCTTAAAGTGTCCAGATTTACCACCCGTCTTTTCTAATAGACGAACTTGACCAATAACCATATCTTTTTGGACCGCTTTACACATATCATAAATGGTTAATGCCGCAACGGATGCTGCTGTTAACGCTTCCATTTCAACACCGGTTTTACCCGCTAACTTACATACAGACTCAATTCGAACCATGTTTTCCGCTTCAATCGCTTCAAGTTGAACTTCAACTTTAGAAAGTAATAAAGGATGACAAAGCGGAATTAAATCCCATGTTTTTTTGGCCGCTTGAATACCAGCAATACGTGCTGTAGCGAAAACATCGCCTTTATGGTGAGAGCCTGAAACGATAAGCTCTAACGTTTCTGGAGCCATATGAACAAAAGCTTCTGCACGAGCTTCACGAACGGTTTCTTGTTTCGCAGAAACATCAACCATGTTTGCCTCACCAGAGGCATTAATATGAGTAAAATTTGACATAATTCTTCTTTATTATCCGCCAATTGAGGCTAAATGAGGGGTCATTCCTGCGTGGCCATCATGTAAAAAATGGCCTTCAGCTTTGTTATCTAGCTGAGTTTGAATTCGTTGGATTAATTCATCTTGTTGAGAATCTTGCTGTAATAAATCACGAAGATCCACACCATAATCACCAAATAAGCACATATGTAATTTGCCTTTTGCCGATACACGAAGTCGGTTACAACTCTGACAAAAATCTTTTTCATACGGCATGATAAGTCCTATTTCGCCCACGTAATCAGGATGAATAAATACCTGAGCAGGGCCATCACTTTCGCCACGAGCTTTTAATAACCAACCATTGGCAATAAGATGATTTCGAATAGACACGCCAGATTGATGATGATTTTTAAATAGATCATTCATCTCACCCGTTTGCATTAATTCAATAAAACGCAATTGAATCGGGCGAGTTTGAATCCACTTTAAAAATAAAGGAAGTTCGGTGCTATTGAGATCTTTTAATAATACGGTATTTACTTTGACTTGTTTAAAACCAACTTCAAGCGCTTTATCAATACCAGCCATCACCTCAGCAAATTTATTTTCGCCAGTGATCTGATAAAACATATGTGGATTTAAACTATCAACACTCACATTAATATCGGTTAACCCTGCTTCTCTCCATTCTGCAACATGCTTTTCCATACGATAACCGTTGGTAGTAGTTGCAACCTTAGTAATACCAGGCTGAGAGGCAACAGTACGAATAATATCAGTGAAATCTTTGCGAAGACTTGGTTCTCCCCCTGTAATACGTACTTTAGACGTACCACAACGAGCAAACGCACTAACAGTACGTTCGATTTCATCAAGTTCAAGGAAGGACTCACGCTTTCCCTTTTCTGGCTTATAACCATCAGGTAAGCAATAAGTACATTTAAAGTTACAGACGTCTGTAACTGACAATCGTAAGTAATAGAACTTACGATCAAAATTATCTGCGAATTGTTGCGCCACGGAACACCTTTCCAAACACGGGAGGCTTGTTCATTTCCAAACAAACCCTTGTGACCGAATTGTCACTGGCTCACGCTACATATTGAGTGCTTCTTAAAAAACAACTTAGCAGCTTGAGCTCGGAGTTATGGCAACCATACTGACTTTTCAGTTTGGTGCTCTTATTAAAATACTCAATATTCATCTGTTTTTCCAATTTTTTTGCTATTACAGACGTTTTTAGCTCATATTTATGACTAACTATCTATAAAGTGGTAACGATTCGATAATAAATACCAAGGTAATCTGTGATAACTTCATCATTTCACCAATACTGACTTGTCCTGATTTTCATTATCGAGCACACTTTAATAACTATCACTACATAATTAAGTATCACAACTATGATTGAACATAAAATTGTTGCTATTGGCGGCGGTCACGGACTAGGTCGAGTTCTCGCGGCATTAAGTGACTTTGGTGGCAATGCAACTGGAATTGTTGCAACGACTGATAACGGTGGTTCCACAGGCCGTATACGTGAATGCCAAGGCGGAATTGCCTGGGGTGATACACGTAACTGTATCAATCAATTAATTATGGACCCGTCAATCAGTTCAATGATGTTTGAGTACCGTTTTAAAGGCCAAGGTGAACTGCACGGGCACAATTTGGGTAACTTAATGCTGACGGCGTTGGATAACTTAAGTGTTCGTCCATTAGATGCAATTAATCTAATTCGTGACATGCTAAAAGTAGAAACCCATATCATCCCAATGTCCGAGCACCCATCAGATTTGGGAGCATTAACCTCAGATTTACGTAAAATATCTGGCGAAACTAATGTCGATGAAATGGATGAACTTCCTTTACGTTTATTTCTCGACCCTAAAGTACCTGCAACACTTGAAGCCATTGATGCTGTCAAACAAGCGGATTTAATATTACTTGGCCCTGGAAGCTTTTTGACAAGCATCATGCCACCTCTTTTACTTCCGGGTATAGGAAAAGCCATTAATTCAAACAAGAAAGCCAAAGTCGTTTTTATTGATAATCTATCTAAAGAATTTGGTCCAGCAGGTAAAATGGATCATAGAATGATGCTTGAATGGTGTGAACGCGCATGTTCAGGACGAAAGGTAGATATTATCCTAACAGATAAAGAATTAAATGGATTACAACAAGAATACGATTGCAAGAAGACTGATCTCGCATCGCCAAATCATGATTGGCGACACGATAGAGAAAAGTTAAAAGACGCGATTATTGATTTACTTAAGTAAGAGCTCTCGATAAGCCATTTCAGTTTGACGCGCAATGTCTACAAATTCAGAGATATTGCGCTCAACCCATTTTTCTTGTTTCTGCTTCGCTTTTTCTTCAATATGAATCGCCATTTTTGCAAGCTTATCTGCACCAAAACTGCCCGCACTGCTCTTTAGACAATGGCTAATTTCTCTTACTTTATCAATTTCAGGATGACTACTAAGCGCCCCAATAAAATCATCTAACTCATCACAAAAAATACCAAAAAGCACAGGGATATTTTCATCTCCAACTTCCTGCATTAATTGATTTACAGCGATTTGATTAACATACTGACTCACGATAGTCCCCTTATCTTTCATTCCAAGACTGTAGTTTTCTATATATTGTAGAGGGACTAACCTCTAATTGCTTAGCGGCTTGTGGAATGTTCCCACCACATAGTTCAATTGCGTTTTCAATGATCTGTTTTTCAGATTGCCATAACGGAATAATAGTTTCTTGATCTTTACTATCTAAGATCCTATTACTAGGCAGAATAGATTCTGTAGGCTTAGTTGAATCGCTTATGGATACATTAGATGCAATATTTACACCACTCTTACTATCTAATGATAATGGAGGGGGCAGCATGGATAATTCGACTTCTTTTCCTTTATTTAATACGACTACATTCCTAATCACATTTTGCAATTGTCGTACGTTTCCAGGCCAATCGTAATTCAAAAACCTGTCCACAACCTCGGGACTAAATGTGATAAATTCGCGACCTTCCTCATGTGAAAAGTGCCCAAGGATTGAGTGTCCAATCTCAATAATATCATTACCTCTATCTCTTAAAGGCGGTAACGTTAAAGGGATAACATGCAGACGATAATAAAGGTCTTCTCTAAAGCGTCCTTCTTGAACTTCTAACCAAGGATCACGGTTAGTCGCACACACAAATCGAACATCAACTCGACTCATTTTAGAAGAACCAACTTTTTGAAAAGTACCCGTTTGAATAAATCGCAATAATTTGGTTTGTAAATCCAAATCCATTTCACATAATTCATCGAGGAAAAGCGTACCTCCATCTGCTTGTTCGGCAGCACCTTTTCGATCAACTGAGGCACCTGTAAATGCGCCTTTAACGTGACCAAAAAGCTCACTTTCAATTAAATCTTTTGGAATTGCCGCACAGTTAATAGCGATAAAAGGCCCGTCTCCACGCTTACTAGCCGCATGGATGGCTTCTGCACACACCTCTTTACCCGTCCCCGATTCACCAGTAATAAATACCGTTGCTTTACTTGGTGCGGCGGAATCTATCGTGCGATACACCTGATGCATTTGAGAGCTACTACCAATAAACCCTTGATACTGTTTATTGGTATCTTTTGGATTTTCTTGAAATTCTTTCTGGTCTTTTTGTGCGCGTCGTAATGCGTTATTTACCGTAACCCTCAAACGGTCAGCTTCACATGGTTTGATTAAGAAATCTTGAGCCCCTAACTGCATGGCTTCTACTGCAGCATCAATTGAACCATGAGCCGTCATTAAAACAACAGGAATACTTTGGTTATCTTTGCGAATTTCAGCCAAGACATCAAAACCCGTCATGTCAGGCAGACGTAAATCTAGTAACACAAGGTCTGGGGTTCTTAATTTTATTTTCTCAATGGCTTCAACACCTTTAGCTACGACGTCAATATCAAAACCTAACGGGTTTAAATAAGAGCGATATAACGCAGCAACGGAAGCGGTATCTTCTACCATTAATAAATATTTTTTTTGTATCATCAAATCCAACTTGAGGGTAAAAACACGATTGATATTTGCATTATGCAATCATGATTCGCAAAACGCAATTTGCAAAATGCAAAAAAGGATGACTTTGCGCACTATTTAGGCTTTTTTAGCTTATTTTTACAGGTAAAAAAGTTGGCACGCTCCCTGCAATAGGTATATTGACCCTTTAAGCCAAAGGGTCACCTAGCCAACTGACGTTGTTAGTGAAATTTACTTTCACATGAACAATAAAGCCAACCGGGATATTGCGGTTGGCTTCTTTTTTTCTGCTATAAAATCAATAACTAACTATTCACTATAAATTGTTTTCTTAAATTATCAATCTCATCTCGAACTTGTGCAGCTTGTTCAAATTCCAAGTCTTTCGCATGTTGATACATCTTACTTTCTAGCTTCTGAATCGCCTTTTCTAACTGTTGTGGCGACATCGAACTGTAACTAGCTCCTTCTTCTGCAACTTCAGATAACTTAATCTTAGGTGCAACGACTTTACGTTTATTTTTAGTCATATCACCCAATTCAAGAATATCGGCAACGTCTTTCTTAAGCGCTTGTGGAACAATACCTAACGCTTCATTGTGTAATTGCTGCTTCTCTCTTCGTCTTTCTGTTTCACCAATGGCTTTTTCCATTGAACCAGTGATCTTATCAGCATAAAGAATGGCTTTACCCTCTAAGTTACGAGCAGCACGACCAATCGTTTGAATTAACGAACGTTCAGAACGTAAAAAGCCTTCTTTATCTGCATCTAAAATCGCAACCAATGAAACCTCAGGCATGTCTAGGCCTTCTCGAAGTAAGTTAATGCCAACAAGTACATCAAACTCACCTAGACGTAAATCACGAATAATTTCGACACGTTCAACCGTATCAATATCTGAATGTAAATAACGAACTTTTACGCCATGCTCATCAAGATATTCCGTTAGGTCTTCAGCCATACGCTTCGTCAATGTTGTCACTAATACTCGTTCATTGTTTTTAGTTCGAATACGGATCTCTGATAATAAATCATCCACTTGTGTCGCCACTGGACGAACTTCAATCACAGGATCTAATAATCCAGTTGGACGTACGACTTGTTCGGCAATTTCTCCATCTGACTTTTCTATCTCATATTTACCAGGAGTAGCTGACACATAAATAGTTTGAGGCGCTAATGCTTCAAATTCTTCAAATCGTAGCGGACGATTATCCAAAGCTGACGGTAATCTGAATCCATACTCAACTAAATTCTCTTTACGTGAGCGGTCCCCCTTATACATAGCACCTATTTGAGAAACGGTAATATGAGATTCATCGATAATTAATAGGCCATCTTGTGGTAAATAATCAAACAAAGTTGGAGGAGCCTCACCTTCTGGACGACCACTCAAATAACGTGAATAGTTTTCAATCCCTGAGCAAAAACCCAATTCGTTCATCATTTCAATATCAAATTGGGTTCGCTGAGTGATACGCTGCTCTTCAACAAGCTTATTATTTTCTAGCAATTCTTTTTGTCTAATAGCAAGATCGACTTTGATCTTTTCGACCGCATCTAAGACCTGTTCACGAGGGGTTACATAGTGTGTTTTAGGGTAGATAGTACAACGTGGCATATCTTTCGTTATAATTGACCCTGTTAATGGATCAAACTTACTGATGCGCTCAACTTCATCATCAAACATTTCAATACGAATGGCTTCATGTTCAGACTCTGCTGGAAAAATATCCAACACTTCCCCACGAACTCGAAATGTACCTCGTTCAAAAGCCATGTCATTACGCTTATATTGCAATTCGGCTAAACGACGCAGCATGTCTCTTTGATTAATAATGTCACCACGGCGTAAATGCAGCATCATACTCAAATAGGCTTTTGGATCACCTAAGCCATATATTGCTGAAACAGAAGCAATAATAATCGCATCTTTGCGTTCTAATAGTGCTTTGGTTGCTGATAAACGCATTTGCTCAATGTGCTCATTAACCGATGAGTCTTTTTCTATAAATGTATCCGTCGTTGGTACATAGGCTTCTGGTTGGTAATAATCAAAATAAGAAACAAAATATTCAACGGCGTTATTTGGAAAGAAGGCTTTCATTTCACCATATAACTGTGCTGCTAATGTTTTGTTATGAGCCATAATGATCGTTGGGCGACCAGAATGAGCAATAACATTAGCAAGAGTAAATGTTTTACCTGAACCAGTAACCCCCAATAACGTTTGATGAGCTAACCCATTTTCAAGACCTTCATTAAGTGTTTTTATCGCTTGAGGTTGATCGCCCGCAGGTTGATAATTAGATACGAGTTCATACGCACTAGACATTTTATACTGCTCCACTTTCCTACTTATTTTTATAAGTTACTACCCTATCAAATCCCTTCTCTTTTTTATAGAAACTCTTAAATAAGAAAAGTTTTCCCCAGAAAAGATTAATTTATAATCAATTTAACTTTATTCTTTATTTTTACCGTGAATAATCATTACTATTGATAAGTAAAACATATACAACCCGTAAGTTATTGATTTTTGTCGCCAGTTCTCATTTTTCATTTTACTTATTAAGTGCTGAGCCTATATTTAATCATGCTTAGAGGCAGTTAACAAAGATCCATTAACATAGTTATCCACAGTTTTAGTGGATAACTACCCACAACCCTTATCGTCTTTAGCTTAAGAGAGATGTCAATCCTTTTTTACTTAAAATTGTTTTGTTGACCGCAAAATAAACTAACTCATTTTTTTTCAATTTTTAGTGTTGACAGTTTTTTTTAGAATAGATAATATCACCGCCGTTTAAACAATTCCCTTTTAGTTCAGTCGGTAGAACGGCGGACTGTTAATCCGTATGTCGCTGGTTCAAGTCCAGCAAAGGGAGCCACATTTAAATAGTTAGGTTACTGCTTTTTTTAAGCATTGCGTGACTATATAAAAAGTTAATTCCTCTTTAGTTCAGTTGGTAGAACGGCGGACTGTTAATCCGTATGTCGCTGGTTCAAGTCCAGCAAGAGGAGCCACTTTTAAAAGCCTTGTCTAACGATGAGGCTTTTTTTTTTACTTAAAATATTAAAAACCTATTCTTTCTAAGGTTGTTATCACGCGCTTAAAGTCCGATAATAACCAGATCATCTATTATCATAAAAATCATTGGCATGACTGAGTATCTCTTACTACTTATTGGTACCGTTCTAGTAAACAACTTTGTACTAGTTAAGTTCTTAGGACTTTGTCCATTTATGGGCGTTTCTAAAAAACTAGAAAGTGCTATCGGAATGGGCCTAGCGACCACATTTGTTCTTACCTTAGCATCAGTATGTTCGTACCTTGTCGAAACATATATTTTATCTCCGCTAGGAATTGAATACCTTAGAACAATGAGCTTCATTCTTGTTATTGCTGTTGTTGTGCAATTTACTGAAATGGTAGTACACAAAACAAGCCCGACGTTATATCGCGTGCTGGGTATTTTCTTACCGTTAATTACAACTAACTGTGCGGTTCTTGGTGTCGCTTTGCTTAATGTAACTGAAAATCATAATTTCGTAGAATCTATTATCTATGGTTTTGGTGCTGCCGTTGGTTTTTCTTTAGTACTTATCTTATTTTCTGCAATGCGTGAACGAATTGCTGCTGCCGATGTACCTTTGCCTTTTAAAGGTGCTTCTATTGCGATGATCACTGCAGGTTTAATGTCTTTAGCCTTTATGGGCTTTACTGGTTTAGTGAAATTATAAACATGAGTTCAATCTTAATTGCTGTTATAGCTATTGCTGCTCTTGCCCTAGTATTTGGCTTAATACTGGGGTTTGCATCAATTAAATTTAAAGTTGAGTCCGACCCTATCGTCGAACAAATCGATGCAATTCTTCCTCAAACCCAATGTGGCCAATGTGGCTACCCTGGTTGCAAGCCTTACGCTGAAGCTATTGCAAATGGCGATATGATAAATAAATGTCCTCCAGGCGGTCAGGCTACTATTGAGAAGCTTGCTGATCTTATGGGAGTTGACGTCCCTAGCTCAGCTCATGATGAAGAAAAAAGCATTAAAAAAGTCGCTTTTATTCATGAAGATATGTGTATTGGATGTACTAAATGTATTCAAGCTTGCCCTGTTGATGCCATTGTTGGTGGGACAAAAGCCTTACATACCGTTATTGAATCGGAATGTACTGGATGTGATTTATGTGTCGCTCCATGTCCAACAGACTGTATTGAGATGATCCCTGTAAAAACAACACCTGATAATTGGAAATGGGATTTAAACACTATCCCTGTTGTAAATATTTCTACAGACCAACCTTCTAAATCATCGGAGCTGTAATACATGTTGTCCATTATCGAACAAATTAAACAAGGCCAACTGTGGGACTTTCACGGTGGTATTCATCCTGAAGAAAATAAAACAATCTCTAATCAGGCTGCAATTCAACAAGCGGGGATCCCTTCTCAACTTGTTCTTCCTTTAAAACAGCACATTGGTGGAAAAGGCGACATTCTCGTCTCCGTTGGTGATGTCGTACTAAAAGGCCAACCTCTAACACAAGGCAATATTGCTATGTGTGTTCCTGTTCATGCGCCAACATCAGGAAAAATCACAGCTATTGAGCCTCGCACTGTAGCGCATCCATCAGGATTAACTGACCTGTGTATCGTAATCGAATCGGATGGCGAAGATCGTTGGATTGAAGATCGTACACCAATTGATGACTTTGCATCGGTAGATCCTATCGATCTTATTGAGCGAATCCGTCAATCTGGTATATCAGGAATGGGTGGCGCAGGCTTTCCTACTAGCCGCAAAATTCAAAGTGGTATTGGCAAAGCTGAAATGCTCATTATCAACGCAGCTGAATGTGAACCCTACATCACTGCGGATGATCGTTTAATGCGAGAGCATGCTGAAGAGATCATTGATGGTATTAAGATCTTGCAACACATCCTGACGCCAAAGGTGTGTATTATTGCCATTGAAGATAACAAACCAGAAGCCGTAAAAGCACTTAACCAAGCGGTTACTGACCATGACAATATCATTATTCGAGTCATACCAACCAAATATCCATCTGGTGGTTCTCGTCAACTGACAAAAATAATTACAGGGCAAGAAGTACCCGCTAATGGTCGCTCAACAGATATTGGTGTCATTGTTCAAAACGTCGGAACTGTATTTGCTATCAAACGCGCTATTTGCAATGCAGAGCCTCTTATTGAACGAGTTGTTACACTAACTGGTAACAGCATGTCAACACCAGGTAACCTATGGGTTCGCCTAGGTACTTGTATTGATTACCTTATGGATTTAGTTAGCTATAAAGCAGATAAGAAACACCCACGTATCATCATGGGTGGTTCATTAATGGGCTTTACTTTACCCCATCAGCAAGTTCCAATTACTAAAATTACAAACTGCATTATCACACCAGATAAAAAAGAACTGCCTCTTTACAACCATGAAATGGCTTGTATACGATGCAGTAGTTGTGCTGATGCCTGCCCAACATCATTACTTCCTCAGCAACTGTATTGGTACTCGAAATCAGAAGATTATGACAAATGTAATGAATATCATCTTGATGATTGTATTGAGTGTGGTGCCTGTGCTTATGTCTGCCCTAGTGAAATACCGCTAGTTCAATATTATCGCCAAGCTAAATCAGAAATTTATTCTCGCAAACAAGATGCATTAGCTGCAGAACGAGCGAAATTACGTTTTGAAGAAAAAAATGCACGTTTAGAGCGCGATAAACTTGAGCGTGAAAATAAATTTAAGCAAGCCGCTGAAAACCGTCGCAAAGAGATGAAAACAGAGAGTAAAGGTGGCGATGATGCCATCGCTGCAGCTATTGCTCGTGTCAAAGCACAAAAAGCAGCTCAAGAGTCTGGCGTAGCTGCACCAAAACCGGCTGTTGCTGCTGCAATTGCTCGTGCAAAAGCAAAACAAGCAGAGGCTGCGAAATCAGAGGCTTCAGTACCAGATAACTCTGAAATGGCTAAACTACGTGAAGAACGTAAGCAGCAAGCAAGAGAAAGAAAAGCAAAACTTGCAGAAGAAACAACAGCAACTGATTCAGACAAATCAGATAAAAAAGATGCCGTGGCTGCTGCTATTGCTCGTGCAAAAGCACGCAAAGCAGCACAAACTGAAGAGAAAACGGACACTCAAGTAACCTCTGAAGAGAATAATCAAAATACTGAAGAATCTGCTGATCCGAAAAAAACAGCCGTCACCGCCGCTATTGCTCGTGCAAAAGCACGCAAAGCAGCACAAGCTGAAGAGAAAACGGAAGCGCCAGTAACCTCTGAAGAGAATAATCAAAACACTGAAGAATCAGCTGACCCGAAAAAAGCAGCCGTCGCTGCCGCTATTGCTCGTGCAAAAGCACGCAAAGCTGCACAAGCTGAAGAGAAAACGGAAACTCCAGTAACCTCTGAAGAGAATAATCAAAACACTGAAGAATCAGTAGATCCGAAAAAAGCAGCCGTCGCTGCCGCTATTGCTCGTGCAAAAGCACGCAAAGCTGCACAAGCTGAAGAGAAAACGGAAACGCCAGTGGCCTCTGAAGAGAATAATCAAAACACTGAAGAATCTGCTGATCCGAAAAAAGCAGCCGTCGCTGCCGCTATCGCTCGTGCAAAAGCACGTAAAGCAGCACAAGAAAATAACAAGAAGGAAGAGTAACAGTGGCCTTTTTTATCACTAGCTCACCCCACGCTCATAGTAAAAAGAGCACAAAACACATTATGAAAATGGTTGCTCTTGCAACTATTCCCGGGCTATTAGCACAAACCTACTTCTTCGGTTGGGGTAATATCATACAAGTGCTTATTGCTATTTTTACCGCAATTGCATCCGAAGCGGTTATTTTAAAATTCCGAAAGAGACCCCTTGCTCCCTATTTACGTGATAATAGTGCTCTCTTAACCGGTTTATTATTAGCATTAGCAATTCCACCACTTGCACCTTGGTGGCTAACCGTTATCGGTGTTGTTTTCGCTATCGTTATCGCTAAACACTTATACGGTGGTTTAGGACAAAACATATTTAACCCTGCGATGGCTGCTTATGTTGTTTTGTTGATTTCATTTCCCGTACAAATGACAACTTGGCTACCAGTAAAAGAACTGCTAACAGAAAATATTAGCTTACTTGATTCACTGTGGCTTATCTTCCATGGGTTAAGCCAAGATGGTTTCTCTGTTCATCAATTAACTATGAACGTTGATGGTATGACAATGGCTACGCCATTAGATACGATCAAAACAGGATTAAAATCGGGGCTTACTACCTCAGAAGTACTTTCCTTACCTATTTTTAATGGTTTCGCCGGTTTAGGTTGGTTATGGGTAAATGTTGGGTTCTTATTAGGAGGTTTATTCCTTCTTCAACAACGTCTAATTCACTGGCATATACCGGTTAGTTTTTTAACCAGCCTATTTATTATTAGCAGTGCATTTGCTTTATTCTCACCAGATACAGCAACATCACCACTGTTTAATCTGTTTTCTGGCGCAACCATGCTAGGGGCATTTTTTATTGCTACCGATCCTGTTTCGGCAGCAACAACACCAAAGGGCCGTTTATATTACGGTGCTCTCATTGGTGCTTTAGTTTATATCATTCGAACTTGGGGTGGTTTCCCTGATGGTGTAGCTTTTGCGGTTTTATTAGCAAATATGTGCGTTCCATTAATTGATTACTACACCAAACCAAGAACTTACGGCCACTAAAGGATAAAACAATGCTAACCACAATGAAAAAAAGTAGCCTTGTTTTGGCTCTGTTTGCGATAGCAGCAACCGCACT
Organism: Aliivibrio sp. S10_S31; assembly: GCF_014694495.1. Lineage (NCBI taxonomy): Bacteria > Pseudomonadati > Pseudomonadota > Gammaproteobacteria > Vibrionales > Vibrionaceae > Aliivibrio > Aliivibrio sp. S10_S31. The sequence continues at coordinate 299,007 of NZ_JAAUWR010000001.1, forward strand.
AGTTACTATTACTTATGCATTAACTAAAGATCAAATTGCGTATCAACAGCAACAGCAATTATTATCTGTTCTCAATCAGGTTGTTCCTAAAGAGCAGCATGATAACGAACTATACAAAGCTTGTATTCTGGTAAAAAATAACGATGCTTTAGGTTCAAAACAAGCGATGCCAATTTACCTTGCTTCATTAAATGGCAAACATTCTGGCGCAGCTATTGAAGCAATAGCTCCCGATGGATACAGTGGCAACATTAAAATTATCGTCGGTGTTGATTCCGATGCAATAGTCACAGGTGTTCGTGTTCTTTCACACCAAGAAACGCCAGGACTAGGCGATAAAATTGATATTAGAATCACTCGCTGGGTCGATGCATTTTTAGGTAAAACAGTTGAAAGTTCAGAAGATAAAAATTGGGCCGTACAAAAAGATGGTGGCCAATTTGATCAATTTACTGGCGCAACAATCACACCAAGAGCAGTAGTTAAAGCTGTAAAAAGAGCAATTTGGTTCTATAAAACACATCAAGAAGAGCTACTAACTCTTCCATTGAATTGTGAGACAAAATAATGGCAAGTCATAAAGAATTAATTAAAAACGGTTTATGGGACAATAACCCTGCCCTAGTACAACTATTAGGTCTTTGTCCCTTACTTGCCGTCTCTGCGACTGTTACTAACGCACTTGGTTTAGGGATCGCAACCATTCTCGTATTGGTTGGCTCAAACTTAATTGTTTCTTTAGTTCGTCAGTGGATACCACAAGAAGTGCGTATTCCTGTATTCGTAATGATCATTGCTTCACTAGTAACTTGTGTGCAATTACTTATGAATGCTTATGCTTATGGTCTTTATTTATCTCTTGGGATATTTATCCCTCTAATTGTGACCAACTGTATTATCATTGGACGAGCAGAATCGTTTGCTTCAAAAAATGATCCTCTTCCTGCCGTTTTGGATGGATTATGGATGGGGATGGGAATGACAGCGGTCTTAGTTTTACTCGGAGCAATGCGTGAGATCCTTGGTAACGGCACTTTGTTTGATGGTGCCGATCTTCTGCTTGGTGATTGGGCAACTATTTTAAGAATTGAGCTTTTCCATGTTGATAGCCACTTCCTATTAGCGATGCTACCTCCAGGAGCATTCCTTGGTGTTGGTTTTCTTATTGCTTTAAAAAACGTCATTGATAAGAAAATGGCTGATCGTCAACCTAAAGAAAAAGCAGAGATAGAACGAGTTCGTATTTCTTAACTGTAACACCATAGGTTAAAACCTCATATATCGTGAAAAAGAAAAGGATTTAATTGCTGTATGAATAATGTAAAACGTTTAGAAATTTTAGAGCGCTTACGTTCAGAAAATCCCAATCCTCAAACCGAACTTGAGTGGTCAACGCCATTTGAATTATTAATTGCAGTACTACTTTCCGCACAAGCAACCGATGTTAGTGTTAACAAAGCAACAAGAAAGTTATATCCAGTAGCAAATACCCCACAAAGCATTTTAGATCTAGGGGTAGATGGACTAAAAACATATATAAAAACCATCGGTTTATTTAATACGAAAGCAGAAAATGTCATTAAGACCTGTCGTATGCTCATTGATTTACATGGTGGAGAGATCCCTGAAGATCAAGAAGCGTTAGAAGCCCTCCCAGGTGTCGGCCATAAAACAGCAAATGTCGTATTAAACACAGCTTTTGGATGGCCTACGATTGCTGTTGATACCCATATTTATCGTGTATCTAATCGTACTAAATTCGCCATGGGTAAAACGGTTAATGATGTTGAAAAGAAACTACTAAAAGTGGTTCCAAAAGAATTCAAATTGGATGTTCACCATTGGTTAATCTTACATGGCCGTTATACCTGTATCGCTCGAAAACCTCGTTGCGGTAGTTGTATGATTGAAGATTTATGTGAATTCAAAGAAAAAACTGAAGATTAATAATATATAAACTGGAGCAAGATTATGGCTAATGGACGCATTTTACATACAATGATCCGCGTGGGTAACTTAGATAAATCCATCGAATTTTATACCAAAGTAATGGGAATGGATCTTCTTCGTCAAAATACGAATGAAGAATACAAATACACACTGGCTTTTCTTGGCTATGGTGATGAATCCCAAGGTGCCGTAATTGAACTTACCTATAACTGGGGCACAGAAGAATACGACATGGGTACTGCTTTTGGTCACATTGCTATTGGTGTTGATGATATCTATGCAACTTGTGATGCAATTAAAGCAGCAGGAGGCAATGTTACGCGTGAAGCAGGCCCTGTAAAAGGCGGCTCAACCCATATTGCTTTTGTAAAAGATCCTGATGGTTACATGATTGAGTTAATTCAAAACAGCAGCGCATCAGCAGGATTAGAAGGTTAATGAATACCTTATAATCTACCTTATAGTAAAAAACCTGCGATCTAGGCAGGTTTTTTTATACACAAGCCTTCAATTGATAATAATTCTCAGTTAGATTTACCCGTGATAATGAAATTCTTAATAAACTAATTGAGGCTTTACTATGATTGAATTGTGGGAAAAACATACATTATTAGCTGAACAAGCTTTTAAGAATGAAGATTCATGGCGAACCATTCTTCATTATCAGCAAGCCTTTGCTATTTCAGAAGAGCTGATAAAAAGAAATGAAGCGAGTTTAAATGACCAAATAACCATATCTGTTATTTCTTGTCATAATCTGGCTCAATTTTGGAGAAGCCAAAATGACAGTCGTTTTGAACTAAAATATCTTGAACTTGCATCAGAAAAAATATTAACACTTGTGCCTCAATGTCCACATAGCGAGTGTGAATCTTTTGTTGATAATTTGGGTTGTTGCAAGAGTGCATTATTGGATTTTATGAAGCGCCACCCTAACCCATCAATTGCACGACATATACAACATATTGATAGTACAGTTCAGTGTGAGTTAATCGCCAGTTTCAAATTACAATAAAAAAGACGCCTACAATGAGGCGTCTTTTTATAGCTATTTTAAAACGAATAATTAGATAATTGTTCGACCTAGAGAAATGACAACACGACGGTTTTTATTCTTACCAATAGGTGTTGCATTATCTGCGATTGGACGACGCTCACCATACGAATGAACACGAATACGATCGGCAGGTAAACCAATTGACTCAAAGTAATTTTGTAGTTTTAACGCACGTCTTTCTGACACTTGTTGGTTCACATTTTTACCACCACTAGAGTCGGTATAAGTTGCTACCAACACTAAATCCACATCTTTAGTGTATTTAATAAAATCAGCAATTTGCGACAAACGTTTTTTGGATGCCTTATTTAGTTCATCACTGTTTTTGTCAAAATGCAAAATAGTGAATGAGATATCTTCAAAACTGTATGGTAATAAGTTAGCAATACACATACTAAACACATTATATTGCTCTTGAAATAAAACGGGTGATAACGCCACTTCAATTATTTGCTTAGGACTTTGCCAATCAGCATAGGTAAACGTTGGGAATCGACCACTTTCAAGTTCAGCAAGCATAGACCAAGCTGTTGGGCCACCAACATAGCCATCAAATTGTTTAAAGAACTTTAAATTCAACATACTTTCTGCGCCATCACCCGGCATCCAGCGAGCAGGCATAGACACAAGATTAACAGCACGAGTTTCACCCATTGGGCGGTTCATTTTTAATTCAAAATCCAGATTCATCTTCTTATTTGCATAAGATGAAAACTGTGCACTACCATAATTAGGAATGTTATGAGACAAACGACACTCTAAAGGCGAGTTTTCTAACATCGTCCACTTCGATTGCTCTGGCTTAGCGACATAATTCTTATTTGCTAATACAGGAGTAGCAATCAAAGAGCTCACTAATAAAGCAGATGTAACAAATATTTTTTTCATAATACCTAAATCTATGGGTCATGCCGTTGACGATGCTATTAATAAAGCAATAATTAGACCAATAATTACTTACAACTTACCAATTTCAGTTAGATACTAATAAATATATCTCTATCACACCTTATTTACAGTTTTTATGCTACGGATAATCTGTAATAATAGCCATAACATTTTCTTACGTACCGAATGATGACTGAAGTAGAACAACACAATTTATTAAAAAACCGTTTTCGTGGCTATTTTCCTGTAGTTATTGATGTTGAAACAGCAGGTTTTAATGCTAAAACTGATGCATTACTTGAGATTTGTGCTGTTACTCTCGCTATGGATGAGCAAGGTAATTTAAAACCTGCTACTACCATTCACTTCCATGTCACTCCTTTTGAAGGTGCTAATATTGAAAAAGAAGCACTTGAATTTAATGGTATACGTGACCCATTTAGCCCATTACGTGGTGCTGTCACTGAAGACGTTGCATTAAAAGAAATCTTCAAACTTGTCCGTAAAGAACAAAAACAACACGATTGCCAACGTGCAATAATGGTTGCCCATAACGCTCATTTTGATCATAGCTTTGTTATGGAAGCAGCGGCACGAACAAAATTAAAACGCATTCCTTTCCATCCATTTTGCACCTTTGATACAGCGGCAATCAGTGGCCTTGCACTAGGTCAAACTGTATTGGCAAAAGCGTGTAAAACGGCAGGAATGGATTTTGATGGTAAAGAAGCTCATTCAGCTCTTTATGATACAGAAAAGACGGCAGAACTATTCTGTCGTATTGTGAATAAATGGAAAGATCTTGGTGGCTGGCCTGTAATGCCAGAACCAGAAAACGATACTAATAATAATTAATTGGCTAATTGCTAACTACATAATAATTTACAGGGAACTAAACACAATGAATCCAATCATTCTTTCTGTTTCAGTTATGCTTATCCTTGCTTTGCTTAGAGTTAACGTTGTTGTTGCCTTAACATTTAGCGCACTAATCGGTGGATTAGTAGGTGGATTATCATTATCTGAAACCATTTCAGCTTTCGAAGGTGGCCTAGGTGGCGGTGCAACTATTGCATTAAGTTACGCTATGCTTGGCGCCTTTGCCGTTGCTATTTCAAAATCAGGCGTTACTGATTTGCTTGCTCACAGTGTGATCAAACGTATAAATGGTAAAGAAAATATCCACGCCGCAACCGGTGTAAAATATTTACTATTATGCTTGATACTTCTCGTTACGATTTCATCTCAAAACGTAGTGCCAGTTCATATTGCCTTTATTCCAATTTTGATCCCGCCACTACTTCAAGTTTTTAATAAACTAAAACTTGATCGCCGTTTAATTGCTTGTGTTCTTACTTTTGGTTTAGTGACACCTTATATGATTTTACCTGTCGGTTTTGGTGGTATCTTCTTAAATAATATCCTGCTTAAAAACCTACATGACAACCATTTAGATGTACTTGCAAGCCAAGTACCACTAGCAATGGCTTTGCCAGCACTTGGCATGGTTGCCGGCTTATTAATCGCCGTATTTATTTCATACCGCAAACCAAGAACGTATGCCGAAGTTGATAACTCTGAGTTAACCCCAACATCAGTAGAACCTACATTTAATAAACGTCATATCCAAATTTCTATTTTAGCTATCGTTGCTGCCCTATCGGTTCAGTTATATGCTGGTTCAATGATCATTGGTGCTCTTGCTGGTTTCATGGTGTTTACTTTTGGTGGCGTGATTGCTTGGAAAGAAACTCAAGACGTATTCACTCGTGGTGTTCACATGATGGCAATGATTGGCTTTATTATGATTTCAGCCGCAGGCTTTGCCGCAGTAATGAAAGCAACAGGTGGCGTAGAAACCCTAGTTCAAGCTTTATCTACCTCTATTGGTGATAATAAACCTCTAGCAGCCCTACTTATGCTAATTGTTGGTCTATTAGTTACAATGGGAATCGGCTCTTCGTTCTCAACCATTCCAATCATTGCAACTATCTATGTCCCTCTTGCTATTGCTTTTGGCTTTTCGCCAATGGCAACCATCGCACTTGTTGGTACTGCTGCAGCGCTTGGTGATGCTGGTTCTCCTGCCTCGGATTCGACATTAGGTCCAACATCAGGCCTAAACTCTGATGGCCAACATGAACACGTTTGGGAAACTGTTGTACCTACCTTTTTGCATTATAACCTGCCACTAATTATCTTCGGATGGATTGCAGCAATGGTTCTATAATGTAATTGAATTGCATTTTTATTTAAAAAAACGTTAAAACGGCAGATGTTTCTGCCGTTTTTTTGCATAAAGATCAAAAAAATACCCCTTTATCCTTTTGTTTGAACGTATCTTTAACTGATACAGTTGCTATACTCTGCCATTGTTTATTCACCACCTATAATCTTGTATGAAATTAATTAAGCTTTCTTCATTTCTTATCATTGACGACAGCACTGTCATTCAAAATGCGCTTAGAGCATTACTCAGTCGTATAGGTGTCCCAACCAACAATATTTCATGCTGCCCTACAGCGGGTGCCGCCGTTGGTAACTGTAAACGTCAGAAATTTGATGTGTTATTCGTAGATCATAATTTAGGTCACGGTAGCACTGGTCTACAAATGCTAGAGCAACTTAAGTTGTTACGTCTTATCACAGATAACACACTTATTTATATCGTCACAGGTAATGAAGACCCGCAAATTGAGCTTGCATACACTGATTACATGCCGGCTAAATACATTCAAAAACCAATTCGCCCTGAAGAAATTATTAAAGTCATTAATCATGATTTGATTAAACGCCAATTTTCTACTGGGATGATTGCCGCTTATACAAAAGATGGACTAGCGGGTGTGAAACCCTTAATCTTTCAAGCGCCTAACAAAGTGATCCTGAAAGATTCAATGCTGAAATTGGCATCACGTCTAATTAAAGTAAACCGTCTTCAAGAAGCGTTGAGTGTCAATAAGGCCTTACTTTCAATTATCAAAGAATCTATCGAAGCCGATATTCAATATGCTGAAATACTGTTAGCTAAAAAAGAATACGAACAAGCGAATCAACATATTGATGGCCTGCTACAAAAAAATAAAGATAACCTGCAGTTAATTGATCTAAAAGCTGAAGTTTCTTTTGCAAGAGAAGATATTGGCATCGCTGCACGATTTTGGAAAAGAGGTTTTGAACTCTCCCCTTATTCATACATTCGCTTTTGCAAACTCGTTTGGTCTTTACTTGCAAAAGGGGAAAAATACGACGCTTTTGACCTACTCACTAAATACGCTTATCTGCTACCAAATTCTGCATTTGATTCAGCAGGTAAACGAGCTATGGCTGCTTGGGGCGATTTATATTTAGCTTCTGAAGACATCCTTCAAGAATGGTCACCAGAAAGTGCATGGCAACGCGTGAGCGCCAAATTAAAAGGACGCCTACGTGGGATCCCGTGTATTGCCGCACAACGAGCACTGTCTGCATTATTTCAATTAAAAATTAATCGATACGGTGAAGCAAATCGACACATATCAGATATTCAAATAAACGATATTGCCGATTATGAAACGGCATTCATTGTGTATCTTGTTTATTGTGAAATGAAACTAGATGACGAAAAGGCTCAGTTAGAAGAAAAGTGGTTAACTAAACTACAGAAAGGAACATCAACTCTAGCTCAGTTACAAACGATGGCATTCATAAAGCAACAAAAATCATCGTCTTCGTTTTAAGTGAAAGTAACCAAATAAAAAAAAGCCACGTTTAATAACGTGGCTTTTTTATGAAAATATTTTGATTATTCAGCCGCTGGTGCGTTACGCTCTGCCGCTTCTTTAATTAATGGCTGAAGTTCACCTTTTTGGAACATTTCAATGATAATGTCACAGCCACCAACTAGTTCGCCTTCAACCCATAATTGTGGAAATGTTGGCCATTGTGCGTATGCTGGAAGCTCTGCACGAATATCAGGGTTTTGTAGAATATCTACGTACGCAAATTTCTCACCACAATTCATTAGAGCTTGTGCAGCTTGAGAAGAGAAACCACAACTAGGTAGTTTAGGAGAACCCTTCATGTATAAAAGGATGTGGTTTTCAGAAATTTGTTGTTTGATCTTATCGATAGTTTCCATTGTATCCTCTAATGGTCGACATTTAAGTTGTATCCATTCTACTTGTTATGTGTGAAGAAAAAAATACCTATTATTTGTAGTGTTATTATTTATTGAAAAATCGGTACTTTTTCTTTAAATAAACTTAAAACTTGCTAGAATCAAAGCGAAGTCAGATAAGCTCTAATTATAATTGAGCACATATTTTTGGAAAATTAATGAGGCATAGACCTCTTTTAAATGGAGACACGAGCGATGTCATTTGAATTACCAGCTCTACCGTATGCAAAAGATGCACTAGAACCACATATCTCAGCAGAAACACTGGATTTCCACCACGGTAAACACCACAACACATACGTTGTTAAACTAAACGGTCTTATTCCTGGTACTGAGTTTGAAGGTAAAACACTAGAAGAGATCATTAAAACTTCTACTGGTGGTGTTTTCAATAACGCAGCACAAATCTGGAACCACACGTTCTACTGGCACTGTTTAGCTCCAAACGCTGGTGGCGAACCAACAGGTGCTGTAGCAGAAGCTATCAACGCTGCATTCGGTTCTTTTGAAGAATTTAAAGCTCAATTCACAGATTCAGCAATCAATAACTTTGGTTCTTCTTGGACTTGGTTAGTGAAAAAAGCAGACGGTTCTCTAGAAATCGTTAACACGTCTAACGCAGCAACACCACTAACAGAAGAAGGTACAACACCACTTCTAACAGTTGACCTGTGGGAGCATGCTTATTACATCGATTTCCGTAATGTTCGTCCTGATTACATGGGTGCATTCTGGAACCTTGTAAACTGGTCTTTCGTAGAAGAAAACCTAGCAAAATAATTTTTGAATTATAAATAGACGCATCTTGCGACTAAACACTTCAAAGGTCAGTTTTTATACTGGCCTTTTTTATTACCTTCCATTGCGGTAACTCTTTGCCCTATTTCTAAAAATAATTTAAAAAACGGCAATTTTTTTCCTAAAAAGACTAAAGCTTTCCAATCCCTTACCGATAAATAGTTATCACCAAGAGGATTGATTCATGAAAGTACATACATTAGACAAAGCAGAATTAATTAGCGAAGTTCAATTTGGCTCGAACCTAAACCACGCTGTAGAAGCGGGTCGTCGTGCTGATTTCGCTTTAATGATGTCATTACTATCTAATGACTTACGTGAAAACACGCCTGTTGAAAAAATTAACGAGAAAAAAGTAACTGAAGATCTGTTACGTCAACGCTTTCAGTTAGCTGATGCACAAACATTACGTAGTAATGAAGAAAGTTATTCTCGTTCTGCTGCTCAAGCTTATCAATTCCACAATGGTGGAATGGCGAGTGCTAAGCTACAACACGGTCTAGCGCCTGATGCAATGGCTTATATGCCGCAAGACACTTGTGACCTACCTGAAGAAATTTATCACAACCTATCAGGCCACCAACGTCGTCAGTTAGAATCAGGTAATGAGATTTTTAACGCTATCCCACAAGATCTTTATAATGAACTTGTAACCGCTAAACGTCATTCTGAAATGAATTTTTATGTTTAATACGGCATTACATTAATTCCATATTAGCCATTAACAGTTTTAACTTTCCCTTCTCATTAATCATTGAGCAATATGTGAGTTAGTGCATAATTCACAATATTGATTGATATTTAATCATCATTTAAAGCCCATCTCACAGCAGATGTCATATTTCTATTCCATTATTAAAGCATCGAGTAACTAACGCTATTAAAGCAATTCATGCTCTAAGGAAAGAATGCTATGCAAATAAAACATTCAACCATACTGATCACATCAGCTGGAAATGTTATGGGTCGTTCCATTTCATGTCATTTCGCTTCTCTTGGCGCTTATTTAATCATTACAGATTCTGATGCAGAAGCGTTAAATGAAACGCATCGTTTTTGCAGCCAATTAACATCCAATATTGTCAGCTATCAACTAAAAGACCAAAGCCAAGAAAGTATTCGCCATTTATTTCATGCTATCGATAATGAATTTAATAATGGCATAGATGTACTAATCAATAACTATACTGCTGTGACGTTACCAAGCTTGCTGGATTCTCAAAGTCAAAATAGTCCATTTCAGCTCACCGAGTTAGCAACAACGTTATTCACCTATGGTCAATTTGCCGCTCAAAATATGCGCTCTCATAAGAAAGAAGGCGTAATTATTAACCTTGGCTACCACAATGACTTAGCGCACTTGCACCAAGCAGATAACTCCACAGCACTTTTAGCAGGGTTAACTAAAAGTTGGGCTAAAGAGCTGAATCCATTCAAAATAAGAATTGGTGGAGTAACACCAAGAATAACAAATAATGATACCGTGCCTAATCTCAGTACCATCAATCAAGAACTGATAAAAAACACTGAATACATTCTTGCTAATGAGTATTTTAGTGGCCGAATTATTGAAGCAACAGCTTAGTAATTTAATACTAATCTGAATAAGCAGTGAGATGGATGATCAGGTACTTATTTAAATTAGTATTATCAGTTCAATAAACTTTTTAAACACAAATCGCTAGATACAAAAAAGCCACCTAATATTAGGTGGCTTTCTTATTTATCACTTTCAAATTGCTAGTGAAAGTAACTCAGCGTTTAGCAATCAATTATTTCTTTGCTTTTTTCGCTTTTGGCTCTTCAGTTTTTTTAATTACTGTAGTGCCTTCAAACGTTTCACCTTCAACAAAAGGCTTACCGTAGTAAGAAGTTGTTAATACTTCTTTTAGCTCTGTGATTAGAGGGTAACGAGGGTTCGCACCAGTACATTGGTCATCGAACGCTTCAACAGATAGTTCATCTAGTTTAGCGATGAAGTCTGCTTCGTTAACACCTGCATCTTTGATAGATAGTGGAATATCTAAATCTTTCTTAAGCTCTTCTAACCAAGTTAGTAGACGCTCAATCTTCTGAGCAGTACGGTCACCAGCTTGGCTTAGGCCTAGGTGGTCAGCAACTTCTGCGTAACGACGACGTGCTTGTGGACGGTCGTATTGAGAGAATGCTGTTTGTTTAGTTGGGTTATCGTTCGCGTTGTAACGTACAACGTTTGAGATAAGTAATGCGTTCGCTAAACCGTGTGGTAAGTGGAACTCAGCACCGATTTTGTGAGCCATTGAGTGACACACACCTAGGAATGCGTTAGCAAACGCGATACCAGCGATAGTTGCAGCATTGTGTACTTTCTCACGAGCGATTGGGTCGTTCGCACCATTTTTGTAGCTTGATGGTAAGTATTCTTTAAGCATCTTAAGAGCTTGAAGCGCTTGACCATCAGAGTATTCGTTAGCAAGAACAGATACGTAAGCTTCTAATGCGTGAGTTACTGCATCGTAACCACCAAATGCTGTTAGAGACTTAGGCATGTTCATTACTAGGTTAGCATCAACGATTGCCATGTTTGGCGTAATTTCGTAATCAGCTAGTGGGTATTTAGCACCAGTCTTGTCGTCTGTAACAACAGCGAATGGAGTAACTTCTGAACCCGTACCTGAAGTTGTAGTGATACATACAAGCTCAGCTTTTTTACCCATTTTAGGGAACTTGTAGATACGTTTACGGATATCCATAAAGCGCATTGCTAGTTCTGCGAAATGAGTTTCTGGGTGCTCGTACATTACCCACATAATCTTAGCAGCATCCATTGGTGAACCACCACCTAGAGCAAGGATTACGTCAGGTTGGAAGCTCTTCATTGCTTCAGCGCCTTTCTCAACAACAGATAGTGTTGGATCCGCTTCTACATCAAAGAATGTTTGTACTTCGATACCTTGAGCTTTAAGTAGTTGAACTACGTCATCAGCGTAACCGTTGTTGAATAGGAAACGGTCAGTTACAAGGAATGCACGTTTCTTACCTTCTAGGTCGCTCATTGCGATTGGAAGGCTGCCACGACGGAAGTAGATAGACTTAGGTAGTTTGTGCCATAACATATTTTCAGCTCGCTTCGCTACAGTTTTCTTGTTGATAAGGTGCTTAGGACCCACGTTCTCAGAGATAGAGTTACCACCCCATGAACCACAACCAAGAGTTAGAGAAGGTGCAACGTTAAAGTTGTAAAGGTCACCGATACCACCGTGAGTAGTTGGGATGTTTACAAGAATACGTGCTGTTTTTAGTTTGTCACCAAAGTAACGGATACGGTCAGCGTTAACATCTTGGTTAGTGTACAGACCAGATGTGTGGCCGATACCGCCAATTTCTACCATTTTAACAGCTTGGTCTACCGCGTTCTCGAAAGAAGACGCACGGAACATACCTAGTGTTGGAGATAGTTTCTCATGAGCGAATTCGTCATCGTAAGATACTTCACCGATACCTTCACCAACAAGGATCTTAGTATCAGCTGGAACTTTAACGCCAGCCATTTCAGCGATAGCTGTTGCAGGTTGACCTACGATGTTTGCGTTTAGGTTACCGTCGATAAGTAGAACTTTACGAACTTTATCTGCTTCAGCTTTAGATAGTACGTAACCTTTGTGAGAAGCAAAACGCTCTTTAACTTCGTCGTATACTTCATCCATTACGATTACAGCTTGCTCAGAAGCACAAACTACGCCGTTATCGAATGTTTTAGACATAAGAACAGAAGCTACAGCACGTTTAACATCAGCTGTGTCATCGATAACAACAGGAACGTTACCAGCACCAACACCGATTGCAGGTTTACCTGAAGAGTATGCTGCTTTAACCATGCCTGGACCACCAGTAGCAAGGATTAGAGCGATACCGTCGTGCTTCATTAGTGCATTAGAAAGTTCTACAGATGGTTGGTCAATCCAACCGATGATGTCTTTTGGAGCACCCGCTGCAACTGCTGCGTCTAAAACAAGTTTCGCTGCATCATTAGTAGAGTTTTTCGCACGTGGGTGTGGCGAGAAAATGATACCGTTACGAGTTTTTAGAGAGATTAGAGATTTGAAGATTGCAGTAGATGTTGGGTTAGTTGTTGGAACGATACCACAGATAATACCTACAGGTTCTGCGATAGTCATTGTTCCTAGGTTATCGTCTTCTTCAAGAATGCCACATGTTTTTTCATCTTTATATTTGTTGTAGATGAACTCTGATGCGAAGTGGTTTTTGATAACCTTATCTTCAACGATACCCATGCCAGACTCAGCAACCGCTTGTTGTGCTAGCGGGATACGAGCTTGGTTAGCTGCTAGAGATGCTGCACGGAAGATTGCATCAACTTGCTCTTGAGAAAAAGTTGCGAACTCTTCTTGTGCTGCTTTAACGCGTGCTACTAGAGCATCTAATTCAGCTAGGTTAGTTACAGGCATAGTGTTTCTCCTAAAATTAAAAAACTATATAAATCATTAAAAACTATTTAGTAAGAACTTTGATTTTTTATTTCATTTGTATAACAAGACCGAAAATTCCCTTCACGTTCTCGCTGTACTTTCTTAGTAAATTGCTTTCAAAACTGATTATATTCTTTCACATTTTTAAAAGTATTGATTCAGATCAGTTATCAGAAAATATTTACCACTTTCGGCTTACCCCTTACGGATAGCACATTTAAAAAGTGATTTATATCACATACTTAATGCAAAAATAGAAGCACTTCAAACATTCAACTCTTAACAAATCAGTCAATAACAAAAAACCAAACTGTAATAAAATTACATAATCGCGGCCAAAAATGACAAATTAAGGCGAATTATTCGTGCCACTAAAGAGTAGTATAACTCGCGGAAAATTCACATCATTTATATCGTGAATAATTTGCTCTAGATCACTTTATTGTAAAATTTTAGTGTTTTTAAAAAGATAGGATTAGAAATTGATTAAAAGAAATACTAGAGAGGTCAGAGTTTTTTGATTATTCTTGCTATACAGCAACAGCTTATAAATACAGATAAATGACAAAAACAAGAAAAAGCCCAATAAAGCATCATCTATATACCATCATCTTTGGCACCCATACTAAAGGTGGCAGAAGATTCGATATCGCCTTAATTATTTTAATCTTATTATCACAAGCAACTTTGATATTAGATTCTATAAGCTCTGTGCGTTTACAATATGGGGAAGTATTATGGAAGCTTGAGTATTTATTTACTGCTATCTTCACACTTGAGTATGTTTTGCGTCTTTATTGCTCTCCACGACCAAGCTCTTATGCAAAAAGCTTCTATGGCATTATTGATTTATTAGCAATATTACCCACATACCTAGCTCTCTTCTTCCCTAGCGCTAGCTATATAGCTATTATTCGTTTGCTTCGAGTAATGCGTATTTTCCGAATTTTAAAACTTGTTCGTTACTTGCAAGATTCAAATATTCTATTGCGCTCACTCTTAATGGCCAAACGTAAAATACTCATATTTTTTAGTACCGTTGCGATTCTTGTTTCTGTTTTTGGTTCATTAATGTTTGTAATTGAAGGGCCGGAGAATGGATTTACAAGTATTCCACAAAGTATCTACTGGGCTATCGTAACGATTACTACTGTAGGATATGGTGATTTAGTGCCCCACACTCCACTCGGTAAAGCAATCGCCTCTTTAACTATGTTATTAGGTTACTCGATACTTGCTGTACCAACGGGGATCATTACTGCGGAATTAAATCAAGAGATGAATACCCACAGAGATCTTGTTCGTTGTCCTAATTGTTTGAAAGGTGGACACGAATCAGACGCAATACACTGTAAGCATTGTGGAAGTCGGTTACCAGAACCAGACAAGAGAATTGTGAATACTATTAATGCAAAAGAATAATAGTACTCATTTTAAAAGACGCTATTCAGAGTATAAACTTAACGAACTCTTCGACGCATGAGCATCAGAATCACTACCAAGGAACTTTGGTGCAGCAATTACTGCTAATAAAAAGAATACAGCGGCAAATGCAGCAAATTTGGTTAGAACTTGTCCTTTGGTCTTTTTCATCTTACGTCATTCTATAATTTATGAAATTGTCGATAATTTACTAGACTGTTTACTTATCGACAATTTTATAAGCCACTTTTGGGATCAATGTTGCATTTGTTTTTCTTATTTATTCATTTACCGTAATAAAAAGTACAAATAGACCATTAATCAGAAGAAACATTCACGCGAACAATATCTTCTTGTCCTTTAGAAAACTGTTTTTTTAATTCAGATTTTGATTTAAAACTGATCTCTCCGCCCTCAGCCACCGTCATATGCTGTGCATCTATATTGTATTTAGATTGATAAATCATAACGGCTTGCATACATGTGCTTCTCTGCTCAGCAGACAATGGTGTCCCATTATGCCACTTCCCTGTTTCAACTGCGTATTGCAGGTTTTTAAAAACCTCAGGAGTCATGGATTCTAATAATGTCTCTATATTCATCATCTACTCTTTTATTTATAAAAATATGAACAAACGATATCTTTTCATTAATGTTAGTCAATATTATGCCGATAAATAGGAGTAACGGATCACGTTTCCATTTTCTCAATCAATAGGCTTATCATGTTTTCTACTATTCAACGATTTTCGCTAATAACGTTTACTGCATTTTCCTTATCTGGCTGTTTTGATACCACTCCAACAACAACGCAGTTATGTGAAGATCATTCTGAGCTACAATGTGATCAATTAAATATGCGAGATGGGCAGTGTCTTAATCAACGTGATGCGCTTATATTAAGTCGCTTTGCTACTTTAAAAAGTCAAAACGACTTAGATAAATTAAAAACCATTCAAGCAACCTATCAATATCAATCCTGTTTAACATCTGCAGCACAAATTGAACCTATCACTGCAAAAGAAATTAAAACAAAACGTTCAGAAGCACTGATACATACCTATGATGCTATTGATCTATTGAGCATTGAATTGAAAGAATCTAAAGAACCCAAAGTTCTTTATTATCGTTGGAGTACTGGTGATAAGTCTGCATTAAGAGAGTTTTTACAACTTGAAGGTTCTCGCTCTCTTGAAACAGCAGAGCTTCAATATGCACTTGCTACCTTTTATGCATTACACAATGGAAATAAAACCATCACATTATTAAATCACTCATTAGAACTATTAACTAAAGATGATTATAAAAACGATTTTCATGCAACGATTATTAAATCGCTAGCAAGTATCAATCATAAAGAGCAAAACACAGAACACGCTTATATTTGGGCTTTAGTCGGGAAAGAATTTGATCTACAAGTTTCTTCTCAACAACAACTTGACCTGTTGTATTCATTCTCAGATGCAGAAAAACAAAAACTACAACAAGCAAGTGATGTAATAGTCAAAAGCATTAAAGAGCAAAAATTCTCAGCACAACTACTACCAAAAGTAACTGAGAAAAATTAATTCACTGATGTTAACAACATAAAAAAGGAGCCTAATGCGCTAATGCCGCTCGCTTAACAGCTAGTGGCTCTTTTTTTATAAGGGTAGCGCGGTGCTTTATAAAGCACTTGTCGCGGAAATGGTTTTCGCTTTCTTTTCTTTGGCAGGATTAGACGCTTTCCGCTTTC